>NZ_CP053562.1:2280714-2612500 GCF_002085925.2 Thioclava electrotropha | reverse complement strand
AAGCACCCCGACGAGGGAGTGAAACAGTTTCTGAAACCGGACGCCTACAAGCAGTCGGAGGAGCCTTGAGCTCTGACGGCGTACCTTTTGTATAATGGGTCAACGACTTGGTCTATCGAGCAAGCTTAAGCCGTTAGGTGTAGGCGTAGCGAAAGCGAGTCTTAACAGGGCGAATAAGTTCGATGGATCAGACCCGAAACCAGATGATCTAGCCATGTGCAGGCTGAAGGTGAGGTAACACTCACTGGAGGGCCGAACCGACACCCGTTGAAAAGGGTCCGGATGACGTGTGGCTAGGGGTGAAAGGCCAATCAAATCTGGAGATAGCTGGTTCTCCGCGAAAGCTATTTAGGTAGCGCGTCGATTGTATTCTCCCGGGGGTAGAGCACTGCATGGATGATGGGGGCCCACAGCCTTACTGAGTCTAAGCAAACTCCGAATACCGGGAAGAACTGATCGGCAGACACACGGCGGGTGCTAACGTCCGTCGTGGAGAGGGAAACAACCCTGACCAACAGCTAAGGCCCCCAATTCATGGCTAAGTGGGAAAGCATGTGAGACTTCCAAAACAACCAGGAGGTTGGCTTAGAAGCAGCCATCCTTTAAAGATAGCGTAACAGCTCACTGGTCTAGTTAAGAGGTCTTGCGGCGAAGATGTAACGGGGCTCAAGCCATGAGCCGAAGCTTTGGATGCACAGTGATGTGCGTGGTAGCGGAGCGTTCTGTGATATAGAACGCTGCCTCCTTATCTCCGTTCTCGGAGTATTGGAGGCAATGTTCTGACTGTGAAGCCGGGCTGTAAGGCATCCGGTGGAGTGATCAGAAGTGAGAATGTTGACATGAGTAGCGACAAACAGGGTGAGAGACCCTGTCGCCGAAAGTCCAAGGGTTCCTGCTTAAAGCTAATCTGAGCAGGGTAAGCCGGCCCCTAAGGCGAGGCCGAAAGGCGTAGTCGATGGGAACCAGGTTAATATTCCTGGGCCATGTGGTGGTGACGGATTGCGAGGGTTGTTCACACTTATTGGATTGTGTGGGCCGCTTAGCAGTTCCTGGAAATAGCCCCACTATCGGACCGTACCCGAAACCGACACAGGTGGACTGGTAGAGAATACCAAGGCGCTTGAGAGAACCACGTTTAAGGAACTCGGCAAAATGCCTCCGTAAGTTCGCGAGAAGGAGGCCCCATTCTCACGCAAGTGAGGGTGGGGGGCACAAACTAGGGGGGTGGCGACTGTTTACTTAAAACACAGGGCTGTGCGAAGCCGTAAGGCGACGTATACAGTCTGACGCCTGCCCGGTGCCGGAAGGTTAAAAGGAGGAGTGCAAGCTCCGAATTGAAGCCCCGGTAAACGGCGGCCGTAACTATAACGGTCCTAAGGTAGCGAAATTCCTTGTCGGGTAAGTTCCGACCTGCACGAATGGCGTAACGATCTCCCCGCTGTCTCAAACGTGGACTCAGCGAAATTGAACTGTGTGTCAAGATGCACACTACCCGCGGTTAGACGGAAAGACCCCATGAACCTTTACTATAGCTTCGCACTGGCATCAGGCATGTGATGTGCAGGATAGGTGGTAGGCTTTGAAACGGGGACGCCAGTCTTCGTGGAGCCATCCTGAGATACCACCCTTCGCCTGCTTGATGTCTAACCGCGGTCCCTTATCGGGATCCGGGACCCTGCGTGGTGGGTAGTTTGACTGGGGCGGTCGCCTCCCAAAGTGTAACGGAGGCGCGCGAAGGTTGGCTCAGACCGGTCGGAAATCGGTCGTTGAGTGCAATGGCAGAAGCCAGCCTGACTGCAAGACTGACAAGTCGAGCAGAGACGAAAGTCGGCCATAGTGATCCGGTGGTCCCGAGTGGAAGGGCCATCGCTCAACGGATAAAAGGTACTCTGGGGATAACAGGCTGATGGTGCCCAAGAGTCCATATCGACGGCACCGTTTGGCACCTCGATGTCGGCTCATCTCATCCTGGGGCTGGAGCAGGTCCCAAGGGTACGGCTGTTCGCCGTTTAAAGAGGTACGTGAGCTGGGTTTAGAACGTCGTGAGACAGTTCGGTCCCTATCTGCCGTGGGTGTAGGATACTTGAGAAGAGTTGCCCCTAGTACGAGAGGACCGGGGTGAACGGACCACTGGTGGACCAGTTATCGTGCCAACGGTAGTGCTGGGTAGCTATGTCCGGACAGGATAACCGCTGAAAGCATCTAAGCGGGAAGCCCCCTTCAAAACTAGGTATCCCTTGAGGGCCGTGGAAGACCACCACGTCGATAGGCTGGAGATGTAAGCGCGGCAACGCGTTCAGTTGACCAGTACTAATTGCCCGATTGGCTTGATTTGATCCGGTAGAAGCCAGACCTCTGGCATCCGATCAAACAGCATGCATTAATTTAGTGTAGAACGCTCCGCGCCAGCGCAATGCTGGAGGCGGCAAGCGCCGCATGACTTGAACTTCATCGCTTCTTCCTCGGTTTGGTGGTCATAGCACGAGCAAAACACCCGGCTCCATTCCGAACCCGGCCGTTAAGTGCCGTCGCGCCAATGGTACTGCGTCTTAAGACGTGGGAGAGTAGGTCACCGCCAAACCTAGAAAGAAGCGATAAAACTTCATCTCTCAAACAACGATGACAAACAAAATCCCGATCGCAAAAACATAAAGCCCTCGGGAAACAAACGCGGGATCGAGCACCCCGCAATCGCTACAAACTCTCCTCGAGAGTTTGCCTAACGCGATCGCCTCGTCAGGCTCATAACCTGACATAAAGGCAAACGCTCAACGGACGCGGGATGGAGCAGCCCGGTAGCTCGTCAGGCTCATAACCTGAAGGTCGTAGGTTCAAATCCTACTCCCGCAACCAAACAAATACCCAGAAATTACAGTCTGATCACGCCCAAAAGGGCGGCTGATGGCGTGCGCGCTGGTTCCGCCGTGGAAGGTAATAGGGTCGAGATCCAAATTCCCCGAAATGGAATTAACAAGCCCATCGATCCCTGTTCGGATGTCGACTGGTTGCGTTGTGACCTGCCACGGGATTTTTCCTCCACCATCGATTAGAGTCCGACCCAACTTGAGGGCGGACGATGAAGCGAACGAGATTCACTGATTGGAAATGGGATCGTGGCCCCATTGGGGCCGCGTAAGCGCATCGGAACCGGATCATTGGTATCCTAGCCGAACACGAGGCAGGCGCGAAGTGCTCGGACCTGTGCCGCAAGCACGGCATGTCGGAAGGGACTTTCTATAACTGGAAGGCGAAGTTCGGCGGCATGACGGTTCCGGAGGCAAAGCGGCTGAAGACGCTCGAAGACGAGAACGCCAAGCTGAAGAAGCTGCTGGCCGAGCAGATTCTGGACTTGGCGGCTATGAAGGAACTGGTTTCAAAAAAGTGGTGACGACGAGCCATGTCACGCCATTGGTCTGAGTGACTGTCAATCGGCACGCAATTTTGCCCCCCAATCGGCGCCCAAAATTGACCCCCTTTGGCACGACGAGAGCTGGCCCGATGCGGTGTAGCTATCACACCGCGCAGCCGTATCGGGCCAGCGGGTCTTCGGTCATTCGCGGGTCTTGAAGCGCCAGCTCTCATTGCCGGTTTCGACGATATCGCAATGGTGGGTAAGTCGGTCGAGGAGCGCGGTCGTCATCTTCGCATCGCCGAAGACCGAGGGCCACTCTCCGAAGTCGAGGTTGGTCGTCACGATAATCGAGGTGCGCTCGTAGAGGCGGCTTATGAGATGGAAGAGGAGCTGCCCGCCGGTCTGAGCGAATGGTAGGTAGCCCAACTCGTCGAGGATCAGGAAGTCGAGGCGGCAGAGCAGATCGGCAGTGCACCCTGGCGATCGGCGCGGGCCTCGGCATCGAGCTTGTTCACCAAGTCCACAACATTGAAGAACCGGCCGCGCTTGCCACGTCTTATGCAGGCTCGTGCAATACTGACGGCGAGATGCGACTTTCCGGTCCCAGTGCCGCCGATCAGCACGACGTTGCGCTGTTGATCGAGGAAGTCACCTGTTGCGAGGTCGCGCACCAGCGTCTCGTTCACCGGCGTGTCCTCAAAGGTGAACTCGTCGATTTCCTTTGCCAAAGGCAGTCGGGCGATGGTCAGCTGATACTTGATCGAGCGTGCCGTTCGGCGTGGCCTCGAACCAGTGGCGACTCACGCCTCACCTCGCTGATTTGGGCGTTCAACAGATCACCGACGATCTGCTGTGGCTCGTGCTGCCGCTTCACGGCCGTGGTGATGATCTCATCGTAAGCGGCCTTCATTCCATAGAGCTTCAGCTGGCCCATCGCGTCCAGCACCTGTGATCTTTCCATGGTTTGGTCTCCTCAGACTGTCGTAGCGTTTGCAGTCGGCCACTGGTTCGCAGGTCAGACGCAGCGCATCCGGTGTGGTGATTGTCAGTGGCGGTGGTGGTTCACGATGCCGGGCCAAGATGTTCAGCACGACGGCCGCTGCCGGAGCCCCTTCCATCAGCGCCTCCGAACAGGCAGCTTCCACCGCGTCCAACCCATCGGTGGGGATCATGCTCAGGATCTGGACCATCTGACGATCACCGTTCGGCACCTTCCCGAGCTTGCGCTGAACACGCTTTATCGCGGGCGGCAGCTCCCAGTCCTTGAAGGGCGCGGCGTTGCGCAAGGCGCCCGGTTTGCGCGCAAGAACAGGGATGTAGTGCAGAGGGTTGTAGACGTCCTTGTTGCGTCCGAAGGCGCGCTCGTGCTGGCCAACGACCTTGCCGTCTTGCCAGAACTCGATGCGCTCGGCATAGGCGCGGATCTCGACCGGTCGTCCGACGGCGCGTGCGTCGACTGAGTATCGATTATTGTCGAACCGCACGAGGCAGGTCTTGGACAGCGAGACCTTGTTCGCCATTGGTTCGAGAACAATGGTCGAGCGGCAGGCACGGCGTGAAAGCCATCGAACGGGCCGACATAGGGCTCGAGGCTCTCGCGCTCGGCCTGAAATGCGTCCCAGTTCGTCTGGTCCCTGAGCTCCTGATGGAGATTGGCCTTTGCCCAGGCCACGCAGCGATCTTCAAGCACGCGCCATTGTCACTCGGACCAATGGCGCAACAAGGCGGGTTATTGAACTCGGCGTAGCTTTTGAACTTGGGCCGTGGGACGAAGAACCGCCGCCGCACGACCCCGACCTGGTTCTCGACCTGTCCTTTCTCCCAGCTCGAGGCCGGGGTGCTGGCAACTGGATCGACCAGGTAATGCCCGCACATCTGTTGAAAGCGTCGATTGTAGGCGCGATCGCGGCCGACGAAGATCGTGTCCACCGCCGGCTTCGCGTCCATTGTCCTCGGACCAATGGCGGACAATTCCCGCTGTCGTAGATCCCGCGTGTGCAGGTCCCGCCGAAGAAGGCGAAAGCCTTGTCGTGGGCGTCGAAGACCATCTGCCTCACGTCTCGCGAGGATAGGCCCGGACGAATAGCATCCGGCTGTGACACAGGCGAACGTGGGCAACCTTTACCGTGGTCGTCACCCCGTCGATCACCACACAATCTCATGGCTCCAGTCAAACTGGTAGGCCTCGCCCGGGGCGAAGGTCAGCGGGACATACGCGGCAGCCGACGACTCCCGTTCCTCCCTGTTCCACGAAGCGGCGTAGCGTCGGACGGCATCATAGCCGCCGTCGTAACCGCGGGCGCGCAGTTCCTCGAAGATCCGGATGAGGGTCAGCCGTTCACGCTTCGGCTTTCGGGTGTTAGCCGCCAGCATGTCATTGAGCTTACTCGTCCAGGGCCGATCTTCGGTAGCGGCTGGATCGTGCGCTCGTAGGTCAGTTCGGTTGCCCCTGACCGGATTACCTTGCGCACCGTATTCCGCGAGGCCCGCAGCTCTCGGCAAATCTGCTTGATCGACTTGTTCGGCATTGGCCTCGGACCAGTGGCAGCTCAATGCCTCAATCCTGAAAATACGCCCGCCGGATCTTCGCAATCGTCTCTACAACCAACATCCCACACTGTGCACCCCGATGACCTCGGGAGCACCATCCACATCAGTGTAAAGGGGGGGGGGGGCACTTTTCGATGCCGATTACCCCGCTACGGGGTCAAAATTGCATGCCTGTTCACATATATGGATGCGGGTTTATCTGTAATAAAACGGAATAGGCGGATTTCTGAAATATCTAGAAATGACGCAAGGCAGTTCTTAAAAGATGCTCTTCTTCAGTAATGTATTCGACGGGGTACACTGGACAAAGCAGAATTGCGCGGATGAGGTTGGAGTATGAAAAAAAATCTCATATCAAGACAAGTCAGTTCGGTGGCGGGCTTCTTGTTTTGCAGAAAACGGAGAGAAATATAGAGCTACTAGAAGAATGGTCGCGGATTGCGATTAAGGGTAACTATCATTTTTCAGATGATAGCCCTTCCAAGGCACAGAAGCATCCAGATTTTTCTGAACATCGGAATGATCAAAGTATCTCAGGCCTTCTGGGAAAAGATCGTGGGGCGGAGACATCAAATCATGAGGTTCAAGGCTAGCATGGGAGCTTCGAAGGTATGAAATATATTTTGCCGGCTTGGGCAGCTCGATTGCGGAATTAGGGCGCGGCTTGTCCCGAGAGAAGGTGCTAGTTTTTTGGTTTATATAAATTTTTTTATTTTGCATTTGGTGTTTTTTCTTGTTTTGGGGTGTCGGGGCTTTTTCGGTGATCCGCTAGGTTCTATTATGAATCTTTCTCAGGAAATCCATCAGAGAAACTCTTTTGCAACCCGCCTCCTAATTTTTCTGGTCTCTCGAAAAGCTTTTCGATTCCACCATTGAAGTTGGATAAGCGAAAGGCTCCTTCTAATCATATCGGTACCTTTGTTTTGCTCGCCGATTATTTTTTTGCGAGAATGTAGGTTTTGGAACGACGGCATGTCGCAATTTGTAAATAGTATGTCGAGCGTGTCGGGCGCGGCGCGGATTGCTACGACCAATTTTGCGAATCCTGAAAACTTCCAGCGCGGATGAGTTCTGTCAAGTTGCGTGAAAAAAAAATTCCGCGCTCGCGCCATTGCGATTATCTCGGTAAGCAGATCAAGGTTGGCCGCATGACGATCCGCTAGTTCCGTGTCGTGGAGCGGCTGGCCTTTCGTGTCAGGTGGTTCAGCGATCGAGATAACCTCGACGCGCTTACCTAAAAGGCGTGGCGCGGTTTCTTTCACCTCTGCACTGTCAGTGCAGACTAGCAATTTCCGCCCTGCGAAAATCGGAGAAATGCGCTGCAAAAAGCCTTCAAAATCTGTGCGATAATCGGAGTGGCGTATGTGGATGGCATCGTAATCCCTTCCCAATGTCGAAAGCCGTGCAGCGACTTCTGTAGCGACCTCAGAGCGTAGCGAGACCCTTCGCAGGAAGCGGAGCGACTCTATGCCGCCGCCCGCGCGCTCCTGAACAATTAGTGTTTCGGGGTGATCTCGTTCAAGATCAACGCTAGTGAGGGCCTTGGTTTGCGTGTCGCGATGCAAGCAGGTTTCATCGTCATAGGTGGTCTGATAGCTGGTGATCCTATGCGTAAGTTCCGCGGGTCGCACCGACTTTAAAGTATCGAGCGCTACGCCAACTTCGCGAGACCACATGATTACCGGACAGCCAAAGTTGGGCCGAGTTACAAAAAGCGTTTCAAAGCCGGCTTTGAGGCCCGATCGGCTGGTATCGATTATGAGCGTCCGGCCAAAGCGTTCCGCGTGACGCCGCGCCGCGTCCAGTTGCACCAAGCAATCGTTGAAGCCGCCGCAGGGGCGGGCGAGCAAATATCGTTTTCCGGCGTCGATCAAGACAGACGCCTCGTTATCAACTTTATCCATTTCTTTTTCCAATATCTGCTCGCAAGGTATTTCCGCCCATATTTTAAATTTCGCTTTTGTCTCTTGGTCAACGTGTTTCGCCTGCCACCAAGCGATGACGCGACTTGTTCTGCCGTCGGGTGATCGACGAGGCGAGGCACTGTACAATACGGGCCGAGCGGACGTAAGTCACATGGCCAGTCTGCGGGAGACCGCAAAGGTAAAGCCTGCTCTAAAATGAATGAAGCAGCTTGCTGGTTAATCGCATAGCCAGTCGCAAGGAAGGCATTGCTATGCAAACGCCAGAGCGTACAGCTCTCAATTCCTATCGTGGTTGCGCCCATTCGTCGCACACGTGCGTTAAGATGGTCGAGTTGGATGAGCGGAGCGTGCTCGTAGCCTCTCTCCGTCAAGAATAGCGCGAAAGCGCTTCCAAGAATGGCATCATCTTCAAGGACGATTGCACCAGGAAGTTTTTCTTCGATGATTTTCCGATAAACTGCGAGATGTGAGAGAGCACAGGCATATTCACCATCGCTCATCGGGCGGCCAAAATATAGCTCGGTGCCGGGGCGATCGACCTGGCTTTCGTAAGCTGCTGGCAATCCGGAGCGGCCATCGATTGCGTCGAAGAATTGGAAGGACAAACCAAGCGCTTCGAGCTGCTTCGAGACCATTGCCCTCCGCTCGGCGGCATCCTGGAGGGAGATGACCAAGATAGGCCAGTCAGATTCATTTTCTTTGGACATTGTTCAGGTTTCCCAGATCAGGTCTGCGAAGGTAGCATAGACATACCGATTTGTTCGACGATATCTACGTTCTTGCAGGGGCGGTGAGGGGCATCAATGTTGCGGCGGGCGCCACGAAACGACTTTCCTACTCGAACCTTTTTTGCGCCCGGCGTTTCCAGAGCAGCAGCCCAGTCAGCTTCCCAAATCGGCCTCGTCTGATCAGTGAATTGCGCACGCGGCCATCGATGCGGATCGTAGTGCTGCTCAACATCTTCGAACATGTGCTATACGCTTCCTTTGCGGTCTCGAAATCGGCGCTGCGCACGAGTTGTTTGAAGAGAACGCGCAGATGGCGCCCCATGAAATAGTAGAACGCGCTTCTAAATCCGCGTGAGAGGCGACCGCCTTCCTTCTCGAACTCACCAGCGAGCGTAACCAGCGCGAAGCACTTATCTTCGGTATTCTCTATTGCTCTCGATCCGATCAGACTACCATGGTGCTTTCGATGGAAGATCCAAGCTTCCTTCACATGGAAGAAACTCGCCGCACGCAATGCGAGCAACGGCATGACAAGGAGATCTTCGTAGATCCTACCTACCGGAAAGGTCAAAGTGTCCGCATATAGCGATCGCCGGTGTATTTTCGACCAAGGATGAAGAGCGCCAGTTTCGAAGAGCCCGGAAAGCGCCGTCGAGCAATCTTCGATAAGGACATTGGAGGGGCCGTTGAACGTCGATTTGCGGGCCTTTTTCGAGAGACCGGTCGGCTCATTCGAAAAGGTTGCGTAGTCGCACATAATATAGTCGGGTTTGATACGATGCATGATATCGAGAAGATCGATCATAACCCCGGGCGCCATTAAATCATCGGCATCGATATACCAAATATATTCGCCCTTCGCATGTGCGATCAGACTGTTTCTGGCTGCGCTTACACCCCGGGAATTGTCATGCTCTATGACTGAGACCGTATCTGGAAAACAGAACCGAAATTCGTCAATTATCTTTCTCGAGCCGTCTGTAGAGGCATCATCGAGAACGATTAGTTCTATCCCAGCCGCCGCATTTTCGGAAAGCTCGCCTATATTCGACAATACGCTCCCGAGACATTCTGCGAGGTATGGCTCCGCATTATGGGTTGGTATGAGAATGCTTAACCATTTTAGCTGCTGTTCTACTACCTCAGCTGAGGAATTGGACGACACTTCCGTCACGCGCGCTCCTTCCGGCAGGACTTGGCGAATGAGGGCTTCTTGGTGTTGAGCACGCTCATTGAAATAAAGAGGCCAGCTTCAAGGGTAAGCGCCTGATGCCCCTTACAGGCTTCCCGAGCGTATAGAAAAGTTCAGGATTTTGCGTCACGACGCCGCTCATGATCGTTTCTTCATCGTGAACATACCCGTCTCCCGCTTTCTTTGCGAGCTCTTCCAGAAAAAGGGCGTTCACCTTCGGCCAGAGCTCGATGGAAGCAGCAAGAAAGCTTGCGTTGAGTGGCAAGGGGGCGCCATGGAAAAACATTGGGCTTGCATAGTGCCCGACACGATTATGTGGCCAAGTCTGCCGCATGAAATTCCAGTTCGTCCGGCTGCCTTTGAATTTCGCAATTGAGGCGTCGACCCAAGCGACGCTTTTTACGCCTGCAGGCGCGGAACTAGACAAGTCGGCAAGAAGAGGAAGCTTAGATGTCCAAATCGTCACCATAGACCGGAACGCGTCCGCACCAGACAGCAAGTAATCGCGTTTCAAATGCATCGACATCTTTTCGCGCGCGGGCATCTCTTCATGGTGCTTGCCCTCCGATACTAAGCGTTCACAGGTTGAGATTATCGGCAAGACGGCATCGTACGTCGGAAGGTCTGATATGCGAATTCTACTTTTGGAAACTTCGACGTCGTTTCTTTCAGCTTCCGCCACGAAGCTTTCGCCAATCTCTTCTCCATCGTAGAAAAGGTGCAAGCGTTTTCCACGCAGAAGCTTCATAGATTCGGGTAATAATCTCTTATAATGATCCGAATTTCGTTTCTGGTTGTTTTCAATTGGCCAGAAGCCCATGCAATACAGTGCTTCGGTTTTTTTTATATTTTCTGGCATCTTCACCTCGCCCAACAAAGACGGAGCAATATATCGAAATTCGGCTGCGCTGTGTGGAGCTGGAGAGGCTGACCCGCGTTTGATTTGAGTAACTTCATTTGCATCTCACCTGAGGAACCCAACTTGCTGATCTTTGACGCGCTATTTGCGTTTCATCTCTGTTTCCTTTTACTCCCGTGCATAGACATCCTCATAGCGGATGATGTCGTCTTCTCCGAGATAGCTGCCGGTTTGCACTTCGATCAGCGTCAGCGGAACTTTCCCCGGGTTTTCCATGCGATGGACGGCACCGAGCGGGATGTAGACGGATTGGTTCTCGGTCACGAGTTTCACCTCGTCATCAATGGTCACCTTAGCGGTGCCCTCGACAACGATCCAGTGCTCAGCGCGGTGGTGATGGCTTTGCAGGCTCAGTGCCGCGCCGGGGTGGACGTGGATCCGCTTCACCTGGAAGCGCTGACCGACCACGAGGCTCTCATACCACCCCCAGGGACGGAAATCCCGGGGCAGGGTCTCGGCCTGAGCCGCCCCCTTGGCCTTTAGCTCGATTACAGCCTTTTTCACGTCCTGTGCGCGATCCTTATGGGCGACGAGCACGGCATCGGGCATGGCGACCGCGATGATATTTTCGAGCCCGATCCCGACCAGTTCCTGAGCGCTATCCGTTGAATGCAGGAGTGTATCGCGACAGTCGACCGCGGTGGCGGGACCGGTCGCTACGATGCCGTGCTCGTTCGGGTTCTGCTCGCGCCAGACCGCCTGCCAGTCGCCCAAGTCCTGACCTGCCACTGAACTTTCATCCAGCCGCGACCGGAGCCCGGTTGGTGTTTACGCCGATCGGCGCAGGTTGAGCAATCGCCCGACGCGCGGAGCTATCATCTCGCGCAGCGGGGCGGGCGATTGCGGTGGTCAGGGCCCGCGCGTAGTCAGCCGGTGTCTGGTAGTCCAAGGCCGAGTGCGGGCGTTCGGTATTGTAGTCGGCAGCCCAGGCGGCGATCACGATCCGCGCGTGGGCCAGGTTTCGGAACATGGTCTCGTTGAGCAGCTCGTCCCGCATCCGCCCGTTGAAGCTCTCCACGAAGCCGTTCTGCATCGGCTTGCCCGGGGCGATGTAGTGCCACTCGATCCGGTGCGCGGTAGCGAAGGTTAAGATTGCGTTACTGGTCAGTTCGGTGCCGTTGTCAGAGACGATCATCCCCGGCTTTCCGCGGCGCTCGATCAGGGCAGTCAGTTCACGAGCCACACGGCGCCCCGAGATCGAGGTGTCCGGGATCGCCGCGAGGCACTCCCGGGTGACATCGTCGACCACGTTGAGCACCCGGAAACGCTGACCGTTGGCGAACTGGTCGTGAACGAAATCCAGCGACCAGCGGGCATTGGGACGCGCCGCGACCAAGATCGGGGCCCGTGTTCCGACCGCCTTACGCCTGGCCTTCCTTTTGCGCACCGTCAGGCCTTCTTCGCGGTAGAGCCGATAGATCCGGTTGATCCCGGATGGCTCGCCCTCGCGGCGCAGCAGCACGAAGAGCCGCCGATAGCCGAACCGTCTGCGTTCGTTGGCCAGTTCGCGCAGACGGCCACGCAGCTCCGTATCCGGAGCTCGCTGCGCCTGATAGCGGACCATCTTGCGATCCGCCCCGGCAATCCGGCACGCCCGCCGCTCCGAGAGCCCGAGCAGGGACCTCAGATGCGCGACCGCCTCGCGCTTCACGGCAGGCGTCACCACTTTTTTGAAACCAGTTCCTTCATCGCCGCCAAGTCCAGCATCTGCTCGGCCAGCAGCTTCTTCAGCTTGGCGTTCTCGTCTTCGAGCGTCTTCAGCCGCTTTGCCTCCGGCACCGTCATGCCGCCGAACTTCGCCTTCCAGTTATAGAAGGTCCCTTCCGACATGCCGTGCTTGCGGCACAGGTCCGCGCACTTCGCGCCTGCCTCGTGCTCGGCCAGGATGCCGATGATCTGCTCGTCCGTGAATCTCGTTCGCTTCATTGTCCGTCCTCAAGTTGGGTCGGACTCTAATCGATGGTGGAGGAAAAATCCCGTGGCAGGTCAGTCCGACCACGCGCCGCCATAGGGCACGACGGTCAGGTTGTCCGCGCGTTCCATCACCGCGTAGTCGATCGAGATATCCTCGAGTTGCGCCCAGGGCTCGGGCGCGAGCCGGGTGAAGCCCAGATCGCGTTCGGCGGCGGTGACGGCAGCCTTGGCCTGCGCGAGCGTCTCGGGCGCGTGTTTTGCGAAGGCGTCGAGGATCGCCGAGGTCGAGAACAGGAAGATACCTGCATTCCATAGATGCATACCGCCATAGAGCAGCGCCTCGGCTTTGGCCAGGTCAGGCTTCTCGACGAAGGATCTCAGCGGCTGTGGGGTTGCGGAGAACTCCGAGTCCGGGGCTTCGCTCAGTTCCAGCCAGCCATAGCCGGTCTCAGGGCGATCAGGACGAATGCCGAAGGTGACCAGCTGTCCGGCTTCAGCTGCCCGGGCGGCAGCCTCGACCGCCGCGCGGAAGCGCGCAGGATCTGGGATGACGTGATCGGAGGGCGCCACGAGCATCAGCGCGCCCGGCTCGCGCGCTTCGAGCACGAGAGCGCCTGCGCAGATCGCCGCGGCGGTATTGCGAGCGGAGGGCTCGATCAGGATGTCGGCGGGGGCGATTTCGAGCGCGGCCAGTTGCTCGATCACCACGAAGCGGAAATCTGCGCCTGTGATTACCGAGGGAGCGGCGAAGCCGTCGCCCGCGAGCCGCTTGGCCGAGGCCTGGAACAAGCTCTCTTCCCCCATCAGATTGACGAATTGTTTGGGGTAGCTCTTGCGCGAGAGCGGCCAGAGCCGCGTGCCCGAACCGCCGCAGAGGAGGACGGGGTGGATCGTCTTGCTCATGAATTCCCTCTCAGGTTCTGGCAGTGTCGTAGTTCGCGAGGAACCAGCGATAGGTGTCGGTGATCCCGCCTTCGAGTTCGATACGCGCCTGCCAGCCCATCGCTTTCAGGCGGCTGACATCCATCAGCTTGCGCATTGTGCCATCGGGCTTGGAGGTGTCGGTCGTGATCCGCCCTTCGAAACCGGTCACCTTCGCGACCATCTGCGCCAGCTCCAGGATCGAGATGTCGCTCCCCGAGCCTACATTGATATGGCTCAGCATCGGATCGGTATTCGCGTCGTAGGCGCCCTTGGGCAGGTCGAGCACGAAGAGCGAGGCCTCGGCCATATCGTCGACATGGAGAAACTCGCGTCGCGGCGCGCCGGTGCCCCAGATCGTGACCTCTTCCAGCCCGTCGCGCGCCGCTTCGTGGAAGCGCCGGATGAGGGCAGGGAGCACGTGGCTGTTCTCCGGGTGGAAGTTGTCGCCCGGCCCGTAGAGGTTCGTGGGCATCACCGAGCGGTAATCCACGCCATGCTGGCGGTTGTAGCTCTCGCAGAGCTTGATCCCGGCGATCTTCGCGATCGCGTAGGGCTCGTTCGTGGGCTCCAAGGGCCCGGTCAGTAGCGCGTCCTCCGCCATCGGCTGCGGGGCGGCTTTCGGATAGATGCAAGATGAGCCAAGCTGCAGGAGTTTCGTGACCCCGGCGGCGAAGGCCTGGTGGATCACGTTGGCCTCAATCATGAGGTTCTCGTAGATGAACTCGGCCGGATAGGTGTTGTTCGCGTGGATTCCGCCGACTTTGGCGGCCGCGAGGATCACCACGTCGGGTTTCTCCGCCTGCATGAAGTCGCGCACCGCCGCCTGATCGGTCAGGTCGAGTTCAGAATGCCTGCGAGTGATCAACTCCAGCGCCTCGCCCTTGCCCTTGCGTGCCTTCAGCTGGCGCAGGATCGCGCCGCCCACCATCCCGCGATGGCCTGCGATGTAGATCTTGGTCATCGTCTCTGCCTCAGCCCTCAAGCGAGACCGGCAGGTCCAGCCCGTGTTCCTTCAGGAGTGCATAGCGCCGCGCTGCCTTGTGGTCCTCGGCGACCATCTCGGCACACATTTCCTGTGCGGTGATCTCGGGCACCCAACCGAGCTTCTCCTTGGCTTTGGTCGGGTCACCCAGCAGCGTGTCCACCTCGGCGGGACGGAAGTAACGCGGATCGATCCGCATGACGACATCGCCGACCTTCAGCGCGGGCGCTTTGTCACCCTCGATGGCTGCGACCGTGGCGATCTCCTCGGTGCCGCAACCCGAGAATTCCAGCTCGATCCCTAATTCGCGCGCGCTCCAGGTGATGAATTCTCGCACGGAATACTGTTTTCCGGTGGCAATCACGAAGTCTTCGGGCGTCTCCTGCTGCAGCATCATCCACTGCATCCGGACGTAATCCTTCGCGTGGCCCCAGTCGCGCAAACTGTCGATATTGCCCATATAGAGGCAGGGCTCGAGCCCCATCGCGATGTTCGACAGGCCGCGGGTGATCTTGCGGGTGACGAAGGTTTCGCCGCGGCGTGGGGACTCGTGGTTGAACAGGATCCCGTTGCAGGCATACATCCCGTAGGCCTCGCGGTAGTTCACCGCGATCCAGTAGGCGTAGAGCTTGGCGACCGCGTAAGGCGAGCGCGGGTGGAAGGGGGTCGTCTCCTTCTGCGGTGTTTCCTGGACGAGGCCGTAGAGTTCGGAGGTCGAGGCCTGATAGAACCGAGTCTTCTTCTCGAGCCCAAGGAACCGGATTGCTTCAAGCAAGCGTAGCGTGCCGATAGCATCGACATCAGCCGTGTATTCCGGTGCCTCAAAAGAGACGGCGACATGGGACTGGGCGCCTAAGTTGTAAACTTCGTCGGGTTCAATGTCTCGGATCAAGCGTGTGAGGTTCGACGTGTCCGATAGATCGCCGTAATGCAGCTTCATCTGGGCGTGGTTACTGTGCGGATCCTCGTAAATATGGTCGATCCGCTGCGTGTTGAACAACGAAGCCCGGCGCTTGATGCCGTGAACCTCGTAGCCTTTTTTCAGGAGAAGTTCTGCCAAGTACGAGCCGTCTTGACCGGTGATGCCTGTAATCAATGCGCGCTTCATTTATATTTCCGTATCCATTTTTGCGTCGCTGAGCTTGCTCAGTTCATACACCGAAAACTGCGAAGAGTGATAGGTCTTCGAGAAGTTCGCGGGGACCGCCTAAGGTCTATCATGATGGCGGAAGCTGATCCGCTGTGGAAAACCCGGAACGGATCATCTAGCAAATCAACAGCGACTGCGCGTCTTGCTGCAACAGTTATAGAGTTTGAAGAGGCTCGGGGCCGAGAGGCCTCTCAACGATTTCGTGTGCTAGATGAGGTTCCGCGATGATCGCGTCGAGCGCAGCAACGATAGTCTGCTGCCTGTTTCGCCATAGCGTCATTGGAAGGGGTTTCCCAAGCGAAATCTGCCTCCGCTTCAACTTCTTCAAGCGATCCGCTTGAAATCCAGTCTGCAACGGCCATTCGAATGCTCACGGGGCAATCAGAAATTTCCCCATGCATTTCTTAGCGATAACATCGAGACATTAGCAAATATAGACTACAGGTCACATCAAAAGAGTATCTTCAGCTCGCTCAAGTTGCCGACGCCATGCCAGCGCAGGCGACGATCCAGACATGAGCGAAACGCATTGGGTTCAAGAGCTCCCGAGCCGCGGCCAGAAGGTTGTCCAGCGATACCATCTGCCTCTTCGGCGGCGCCCGCGTCGTCTGCAACCGGAGCGCCGTATGGCTGCGGTCATGCATGCTATCACATTTGCGTGGTTTCCAGGCCGTCTGCTCAGAGATTGCCATAGCGATGCGCCACCGGGACGAGGCGCGATGGCCCAAATAATCTGAGGGCAGACAGGTCGCGAGGGCTGCACTGCCTTAAGAGCTTTGGAAAAGTCGACCGTAGGTGCTCTTGCTTTCCTTGATCAACCTAGAGCTTGTTCGGTCAAGGCCAATGCGAGCTCCCGCCACCAAAATCAAGAAGGCATATCAGAACGATCAAGCCGCAGCTCAATATGCTCGCGGTCTTTCGCTTTTCAGATGACCTATACGGCAGACCCCATCCCTGCACTGACCGCAGCCTGCGCAGTGTGCCCCAGGCTCTCGTGCCGTGGGAGACTGGAGCGCACCGCTCGCCCTGTTCCACGATCAGACCGTGCGCATCAGCCGCAGGGCATCGTAGATTGCTGCATGGGTGTTGCGCGCGGCCACGGCGTCGCCGATGCGGAAGAGCTGATAGGCGCCGCTCTGATTTCGCGTGACCGTTTGCGGCTGGCCGGCGATCAGGGCTTCGTAATCGACTTCGCCCTGATTGCTCGCGTCTTCGCGCAGGTCGAAATAGATGTCGTCGAGCGGGCGGGTGCCGTGATTGACGACGACCTGATCGACCTGCCGCTCGCGGGTGAAAGCGCCATAATCGCTGCCGACGCGCGCGACCAAGCCGTTTCCGTCCTTCGCCACCCCCGTCAGTTTCCAAAGCACGGTGAAGGTCACGTCGCGGGCCTGCAATTCGCGCAAGGACGGGGTCAGCGACATCGCCATGACCTCGGAGGAGAAATTCCGGTCGCGCGTCATGATTTCGACCTTGGCGCCACTGGCGGCGAGGGTTTCGGCGGCCTGCAGGGCGGCGTAGTCGCCGGCGTCGTCATAGATCAGCACGTTGCTGCCGGGGCGGGCGTCACCCGAGAGGATGTCCCAGGACGAGACGACGAGATCGTCGCCTGCATCCAGCACCTCGGTATGCGGCAGCCCGCCGGTCGCGATCACGACGACATCGGGCTGTTCAGCGCGGATGGTGTCCGCGTCGGCATAGCTGTTGAACCGGAAACTCACACCGAGACGCTCGCACTCCGCGAACCGCCATTGGATCAGCTGGATCATCTCGTGGCGGCGCTTGGATTGCGCGGTCAGGCGCACTTGGCCGCCGGGATCGTTGGCGGCCTCATGCACGATGACCTCATGGCCGCGTTCCGCAGCCACCCGCGCGGCCTCGAGCCCCGCCGGACCGGCGCCGACGATGACCACGCGGCGCGGTGCATCGGCCTTGGCAATCTCATGGGGGACCTCCAACTCGCGCCCGGTCGAGGGGTTGTGCAGGCACAGCGCCATGCCGCCCTGATAGATCCGGTCGAGGCAGTAATTCGCGCCGACGCAGGGGCGGATGCGCTCTTCCTCGCCGCGCATGATCTTGGCGACGATATGCGGGTCGGCCATATGGGCGCGGGTCATGCCGACCATGTCGAGCTTGCCCTCCGCAATGGCATGGCGCGCGGTGGCGACATCTTGAATCTTGGCGGCGTGGAAGGTCGGGAACTTGGTGGCGGCGCGGATCTCTCCGGCGAAATCGAGATGCGGCGCGCTGCGCATGCCCTGCACCGGGATCACGTCGGTAAGGCCCGCATCGGTGTCGATATGGCCTTTCACCACGTTGAGGAAATCGACCATGCCGCTGTCTTTCAGCCGCCGCGAGATTTCCAGCCCCTCTTCGCGGGTGATGCCGCCGGGCAGGTCCTCGTCGCCGGTGTAGCGCACGCCCACGATGAACTCGTCGCCCACCCGCGCGCGGATCGCCTTGAGCGTGTCGAAGGTGAAGCGCAGACGGTTCTCCAGGCTGCCGCCATAAGGGCCGTCCAGATCGTTGGTCAGAGGCGACCAGAACTGATCCATCAGGTGGCCATAGGCTTGCAGCTCGATCCCGTCGAGCCCTGCCGCCTTCATGCGTTCGGCGGCATCGGCGTAGTCCTCGATGATGCGCGCGATGTCCCAATCCTCGGCCTTTTTCGGGAAGGCCTTGTGCGAGGCCTCGCGCTCATGGCTCGACGAGACGACCGGTAGCCAGTCGGCCTTGTCCCAGCGGGTGCGGCGCCCGAGATGGGTCAGCTGGATCATCACGGCGCAGTCGTGCTCGTGGCAGGCATCCGTCAGCTCTTTCATCCAGCCGACGACCTCGTCTTTCCACGCGAGGATGTTGTTGAAGACCGGTGGGCTGTCGCGGGCGACGGAGGCGGAGCCCGCGGTCATCGTCAGCGCCACACCCGCACGCGCCCGCTCGACATGATAGGCGCGGTAGCGATCCTTGGGCATCCCGTCCTCGGGGTAGGCTGGCTCGTGGCTCGTGATCATCAGGCGGTTCTTCAGCGTCAGATGCTTGAGCTGATAGGGCTGCAGAAGCGGATCACTGGACATGGGCGGACTCCTTGAGGTCGGGTCTTGAGGGTAGGGGGCGTCAGGCGTCGATCGAGACGTCGCCGATCGGGTTCGAGCAGCAGGCGAGAACGTAACCTTCTTCGATCTCGTCATCGGTGATGCCGCCGTTGTGGACCATGTGGACCTGACCGCCCTTGGTCTTGATCTTGCAGGTGCCGCAGACCCCGAAGGTGCAGCCCGATGGCAGCGGCACGCCCGCGGCCCTTGCGGCGGCGAGCAGGGTTTCAGTCTCCTTGATCTTCGCGGTCTTGCCGGATTTGGCGAAGGTGACCTCGACGGCGGCATCCTCGTCGGGGGTCACGTCGTCTTCGGGCTCGACCGGGCGATCGGAGATCGGGGCGTTGAAGCTCTCCTGATGGTAGTGGTCCATGTCGAAGCCGAGCCCGGTCAGCGCCTCGCGCACCGCGCGCATGAAAGGCTCGGGGCCGCAGCAGAACACCTCGCGCTCGAGATAGTCGGGGGCTGCGAGACCGAGGATGAGCTGGTTCAACTGCCCCTTGATCCCGGTCCAGGGCGCGTAGCGATCCTGCTCCTCGACCACCCAGGTCAGCGCGATCCCCGGCAGGCGCGAGGCCATATGCTCCAGCCGTTCGCGGAAGATGATCTCCGACGGACGACGCGCGCAATTGATGAAGACGATGTCCGGGTCGCTGCCCGCGTCATAGAGCTGCGTCGTCATCGACATCATCGGAGTGATGCCGGAGCCTGCCGAGATGAACAGGTATTTCGACGCCGGATGAACGACGTTCGAGAACATCCCCGCCGGTCCCAACGCCTTGATCCGCATGCCGGGGCGCAGATTGTCGAGCATCCAGCGCGTGCCGAGCGAGTCCGGTTGCGCCTTGACCGTGACGGTGAGCGAGGTGGGGCGCGACGGCGAGGAGGAGATCGTGAAGGTCCGGTGCAGCGGACCGCCCGCCACCGGCAATTCCAGCGTCACGAACTGCCCGGCATTGAAGTGGAACAGCGCCCCCGAGGGCGGGCGAAAGGTGAAGCTCGCCGTATTCGGGGCCTCGGGCAGGAAGTTGACGCATTCCAGCGGTTCGTTATCGGTCCAGAACTGAAGGAGCGGTTGAGCAGTTGCAGCCATGAGCCTACTCCGCCGCGACGCTGCGCGGGGCAATCGCGCGGGTCATGGTGTCGGCATACCAGTCGACGAACTGGATCACGCCCGACTCCCAGTCCGGGCTGTAGGGCCCCGGCGTATAGGCGGGAGAGTTGATGCCGCGCTGATTGTCCTCGACGATCTCGCGATCCTGATCGTTGGTGGCGATCCAGACCTCCGTCAGGCGCTGCAGATCGTAATCCACGCCTTCGACCGCATCGCGATCCACGATCCAGCAGGTCGTCACCTCGGTTTGCGTGGGGCTGATGGGCATGACCCGGAAGGTCAGTGTGATGTCGGGCAGGAAGTGGTTCCAGGTCGACGGGTAGTGGAATTTCAGCAGCGATCCCGCATCGGGCAGAGCGACGCGGCCGAGGGGACGCCGCACTGCCGCTTGACCGTCCATCGTGTAGCTGACGGCATTGTCCTGCAGCGGCATCCGCGCCAGACGGTATTGCCCCTGACCGCCGAGACGGAATTGCGCCGGCGCGCCGGATGCCTCGCAGCGGTCGAAATGCCCCTGAAGCCGGGCCGAGATCGAACCATCGGCGGAGACGCCCGCGACCTCCGGGTCGAGCGGGAAGGAGTTGCACAGCTCGGGGTGGTTGCTCGAGCAGTGATAGCACTCGCGGTTGTTTTCCCAGACCAGTTTCCAGTTGCCTTCCTCGATGATCGACGAGGTGAAGGCGACCTTGCCCCGGTGCAGGTCGTGGACCTCCAGATAGGGGCGCGCCATCGCGGCGAAGGCCTCGAAATCCGGGGCGTCATCGGCCAGACAGATATAGATCAGGCCGCAGAGATCGCGGGTCTGAACGGCATGGAGGCGATGCTCTTTCGGGTCGAACTCCGGCCCCATCTCGCGCGCCCAGAGCAGGCTGCCATCGAGATCGTAGGTCCATTGGTGATAGGGGCAGACGAGCTTGGCCACACGGCCCGCGGAGGCCTTGCACAGGATCGAGCCGCGGTGGCGGCAGGTGTTGTGAAAGCCCCGGATCTCGCCGTCGCTGCCTTTGACCAGAATGACGTCATAAGCCCCGATCTTCAGGCGCGCGTAGTCGCCGGTCTTGACCAGCTGACAGGCCGGGATCGCATAAAGCCACTCGCGGTAGTAGATATGCTCGAGATCCTCCTCGAAGATGCCCGGGTCGGTATAGAAGGCTCGGTCGAGCGAATATCCGGGTTTGCGATGTGCGAGCAGATCGGCAAGAGGAGGTGTCACGGGCGCGGCCTTTCCTATCCAAGCGTGATTTCACCTCATTTCAAATTTGCTTTTTCGTCCCTCTCAACGTCATAAATATTCATCCCGGGTGAGTTCAGTTCACCTAAGACATATTTCGACACGGAATGGTTCGAAACCGACATCATGCAGCGCCCCTATGATCTTCCCTCGCTTAGCTCACTGAATTGTTTCGAGGCTGCTGCCCGAAAATTAAGCTTCAAGGCGGCGGCGTCAGAGCTGAACGTGACCCCGACGGCCGTCAGCCACCAGATTCGGGCGCTCGAGACGGAGCTCGGTCAGCAGCTGTTTCGCCGCCAGCATCGCGGCGTCGAATTGACCGAGGCGGGGGCCTATCTGTTCAACGCCGTGCAGCGCAGCTTCGAGGCGATATCGGACGTGGTGAGGGATATGCGGGGGCCTGTCGCGGAGGACGACGTGATGGTGCTGGCCTCGACCGCGGTCAGCTCTTTGTGGCTCACTCCCAAACTGACGGAGTTCTGGCTGAACCATTCGGATATCAACGTCTCGCAGATCGTGAGCGACGCGGTGGATTTAGAGGCGACCGTCGATCTCAGCCTGCATTACGGCGAGTTTCCCGAGGGCGACGAAAGCTGCACGCAGCTTTTTCAGGACCGCATCTGCGCGGTGGGCTCGGAGGCTTTTGCTGCGCGCTATGCCATCACTTCTGCGCATGACTTGCACCGCGTGCCGCTGATCCACATCACGCGCGAGCGCCATCGCTGGACCGAATGGCCCGACTGGCTATCCGAGCTCGGCGCTCCGCAGCCGACCGGTAAACGGATCACCGTCAACAACTACATGATCGGGCTGCAGATGGCGAAGGAAGGCGTGGGCGCCCTGCTTGGCTGGGACGGGCTGGTCGGCCACCTGATCGACGCCGGAGAGCTCGTCGCGCTCGGGTCAGAAAGCGTGGTTTCGCCCCAGTGCTTCTACATCAAGGTTCACCGCCGCGCGTCTGCGAAAGCGAAGAAATTCCGCGACTGGCTGGTCGCGCAGAGCGTCACGAAGGCGGATGGCTGACTGGAGATTGTCGCGAGGGTTTGCTCGCGTCGAACGCATCGCACAGGCATTTGCCACGTCCCTAGGCGCTCAGGCGTGAAGGTTTAGGGCCGGGGGGGCACCGCCCGTGAGCGGTCGCGCCGACAAAGAAGGCTCAGAGGCCGCAATTCTCAGGTTTTGCTCTCATCCGGTTCCCCGGCGACTTCGGGATCGTTGTAGTCGTTGGGGTCGAAGTCGTCAGGGTCGAACGCGTCCTCTTCTTCCGCGATGCCGGTCACGTAGGAAGTTCCCGTTTCTTCATCGAAGATCAGACCGTAATTCGCCCGTCCCTCCGATCTGAACCGGAGAAACTCGTGAATGCCCGCGTAGAGTGCGACGAACAGGAAGGGCAAAAGTATCACTGCAGCAAGTATCTGAGCGCTGATGGCGGACCTCCTCCGGGCTGAACAGCAAAGGCGGATTGTCTGTGGCTGCAAGCCGGGTCAATGAAACAGCAGGCTAACATCATCTGGATGCAGGTTCGAGCACTCGGACGTTCAGTGTGACCTGCATCTGAGCAAAAAGATGGGTCAGCGGACCGTCGAGGTCAAGGCTGGGCGCGGGCAGGGCCTGCGCTTTCGCACCCCGCGTCGAGTGCCGGAGACCCCGCCGCCTCAGGCGTCTACGGGTTTCACCTTGGGCGGGATCGGGGCCTCGGACGGGTCGATCCCGTGTTTCAGCAGAGCCTTGTGCATGTAGCTGCCGCGCCGGGGGCGGTTGTTCTCTGCCTCTTCCAGACGGGGCTTCATCCGGCGTGCCCACATATGCACCGCATAGGTGTCGTCGGTCAGGAAATCCGTCTCCACGTCGAAGCGCGACATGATCATCTTGTTCCGGTTCTTGAAGGGGATCGGATAGAAGGCCTGTTGCGAGAGCGCATGGTCCCATTCGCCGGTCTCGCGCAGGAAGTGGCTCAACGCGGCAGGGCCGGTCAGCCCCCATTCCTGCTCGGAGAAATGCACCGGTTCGCCGCGGTCGCGGGCCGCGCGCAATTCCTCTTGCTGCTCTTCCTTCAGCCAGGGCCCGATCGCGTAGGGGTCGGCCACGAAATCCAGCAGCCCGCGCAGCGTCTGCGACTCCGCGGGCAAGCGCATCACCGCGTTGCAGATCAGGTGCGGCTTCTCCAGCCCGAAGACGTAATCGTCTTTGAAATCGAAGGGTTTCACGCAAAGAACATCGGCGTCGACCCAGATGTAATCGGTCTTTTCCATCAGATGCAGGCGCCACAGATCGGCATGGATCGCGGGGCTGCCGGTGCGCTTGTGGCGGATGATCTCGTCGCCCGGGAAGATCTCGCGCGCATCGCGCAGCGTTACACCGGGCGGGGCGTTCGGGATCAGGTTGTAGCAATAGAGCAGCGTGTCATGGCCTGCATCGACGAAGGATTTCAGGCTCAGCTGTTCGAGCCAGGACAGGCGGTCTCCGATCCACAGGGTCGCGATCGTCGGCAGTTGGGACAAGGGTAGGCTCCTGTTTGGAAAGGTCTTTCGCGGCGGTCAGGCTGCGTGGGGGCGGTATCCGGTATGTCCGGTGGAGACGTCGGGCGTCCAATGGGCGCGAGAATGCACGAAATCTCGTTCACAATATGACGGGGTCGATCCATTCCGCATCCTGCGGCTCAGGCCACATTCTGCGCTCCGCTTCCCTGTTGCCATAAATGTGCCCGATCTCTTTGGTTTTTCTTATCTCGCCTTCGCCGTGACGATAGCACCAAACCATCCGTATGTAATTGATCGGCGCAAGAAAAAATGTCAGACCTCAATCGATCCCGAGCAGGAAAAAGCGATCTCGATGGCCGATGATTTCGAAGACGACGCCGCAGGGGGCGAAACCGGGCTCGAGGAGAAGTTGCCCGATTGGTATCGCGAGATTTTTCCCGCCGGTCCCCGCGACGGCTTCTATGAAAAGCTCGGGGCTCATGCGCTGATCCATGTTGCGCGCGACCCGGCCACGCTGGTCGTGACGTTCGATAACCTCTCGGATGCGGGCTATCCCGGCTATGATATCCGGCCCTGGGCCGAGAAATTCATCCGCGACAATGGCTGGAGCCATCTTGGCGTGGTCGCGCAGGGCCCGACTTGGTTTCGCGACGCGCGGCTGATCGCCCGGATGGAGGCTTTGCGCGATCAGGGCTTTTTTGAAGGATACGCGCGGGTCGTGATGACGGGCACCTCGATGGGCGGCTTCGGCGCGCTGGCCTTCGCCGATCTGGCGCCGGGCTGCGAGGTGGTGGCCTTCAGCCCGCAGACGACGCTCGCGCGCGATCTGGTCCCGTGGGAGCGGCGCTTCGCGCGGGGGCGCGATCAGGACTGGTCGCTGCCGCGCTCGGATGCGGCTGAACATAGCGGTGCTGCGGCCAAGGTTTGGGTGATCTGCGATCCCTTCCTGCAAGAGGATATGCGACAGGTCGGGCGTCTGCCGCGCGATAACGTCACGCTGCTCAAGGCATTCGGGCAGGGACACAAGACGGCGCTCGTGCTGCGCCGGATGGAGCTTCTGAAGGCGGTCATTGCGCGCGCAGTCACGGGCGAGCTGAGCGAGGCCTGGTATTATCAGTCGACCCGAGGCCGCAAGGACATCTACCTTTACCGCAAGGTGATGGAGGACCATCTCGCCAGCCGCGGCAAGGAACATCGCATCCCGCGTCTGGTCGCGGCCTTTAAGGCGCGCAGGCAAGCGCAAAGACAGGCGCGCGCCGCGGCGACCTCGCCCGGATCATAACGCCTTGTGAGGTGTAATGCGCCGGGCAGGGCGGCTTGCCCGCGCCTCAGCCGGACGTCGCCTCGCGCAACCGGGCGGCCTCATGCATCATCGCGGTCAGTCGGGCGACTTCGGGGCGCTCGGTCATCTCGTGCTTCATCGTCAGCCCAACCGCGCCCGACATGAACTGCGCGCCCAGCGGCAGGCTCACCAGAAGCCCCGAGGCCAGTTCGCGCGCGACCACGCCGCGCGAGATGAACCACAGCATATCCGACCCCTCCAGAAGCCCGAGCCCGGTCGCGAGCGAGACGGTCTCGATCGGGCAGCGCGGCTCGGTGATGCCTTGTGCGCCCAGATAATCGTCGACGATGCGCCGGATGATCGCGCCGCGCGTCGGCAGGATCACGTCGCATTGGCGCAGCGCCTCGGGGGCGGGGCTGTTTGCAAAAGGATGGCCCGCGCGCGCCGCGAGGATGACCTCTTCCTCATAGAGGAAATCGAAGCGCAGCCCCGGCATGTCGCCGGCCGCCGGCATCCGCCCGATCATCAGGTCCAGCGCGCCCGAGCGGATCCGGTCGAGCAGATACAGGTTCGGCCCGGTGCTGATCGAGAGCCGCGTGCCCGGATGGGCGCGGCTGAAGTCGAGCGCGACGCCCGGAAAGATCGAGCCCGCTACGGTGGGTAGCGCGCCCACATTGATCACGTCGCCGATCCCGTCGCCGCTCAGCGCGGCCGCCCCGGCTTCCAGTTCCTGCAACGCCTGAATCGCATGGCGGCGAAACGCCTCGCCCGCAGGCGTTACGGTCAGGCGCCGTCCGCGCCGCTCCAGAAGCGCGCCGCCCAGCATCGCCTCCATCTCGGAGAGGGTTTTCGACAAGGCAGGCTGTGAAATCCCCTGTTTACGTGCCGCGGCCGAAACCCCGCCTACCTCGATCGTGTCGAGAAAGGCGCGGATGTGCCGCAGTTTGAGACCTTTATGCATAGCCATGGGGTTATGGATTAACGTGCATTTTATATTTGGCTCAAGCGAAAACTTCAGAAAAGATTATGGCGGGAGGAAGAGGATGCACGCACTTATTTGCGACTGGGGCCATATCCATTACCGCGAAGACGGTGTGGCACAGGGCGTTCCGGTTATATGTCTGAACTCGCTGGGCACTGATCTGCGGATGTGGGATGGGCTTGTCGCCCCGCTTTCCGGCTTTCGTCTGGTGCGCATGGACAAGCGCGGTCACGGGCTGAGCGCGACCTCTGACGCCGCCCCCACGATCACCGATCTGGCGCGCGATGCGCTGGCGGTGGCCGATCATCTGGGCATCGAGCGGGCGGTTTTCGTCGGTTGTTCGATCGGCGGCATGATCGCGCAGGAAATCGCGCGGATCGCCCCTGAACGCGTGCGTGCGCTGGTTCTCAGCAACACGGCGGCCAAGATCGGCACCGAGGAAAGCTGGGCCGAGCGGATCGCCACGGTGGAAAGTCAGGGCCTGCCCGCGATGGCGCAAGGCGTGATCGAGCGTTGGTTCGGCCCCACCTTCCGCGCCCATCCCGATTGCGCGCTCTGGGTGACGGAGGTCGCGCGCACCGACGCCAAGGGCTATGCGAATTGCTGCGCGGCGCTCGCCGGGGCCGATCTGCGCGACGCTCTACCTGAGATTTCCGCACCGACCCTCGTGATCGCGGGCAGCCATGACGGCGCGACGCCGCCCGAGCAGGTCATGGAGATGGCCGCCGCCATTCCGGGCGCGCGGGCCGAATTGATTAAAGGCGCGGGGCATATTCCCGCAATCGAGGCGCCCGAGCAGGTGGCGCGCCTCATCACTGAATTTCTGAAGGAGCATGAGCGTGTCTGAGCGATATGAAGCAGGGATGGAAACGCGCCGCCGCGTCTTGGGCGACGCCCATGTCGACCGCGCCGATGCGAGCAAGACCGAGTTCGACGCGCCGTTTCAGGAATTCATCACCGAGGGCGCCTGGGGCTCGGTCTGGTCGCGGCCCGACCTGACGCCGCGCGAACGTTCCATCGTGACGATCGCGCTTCTGGCGGCGCAGGGCAATCACGAGGAGATCGCGATGCATACCCGCGCCACCGCCAACACGGGCGCCACGCCGGAAGACCTGCGCGAAGCGATGCTGCATGTCGCGGTCTATGCGGGCGTACCGCGCGCCAATCACGCGATCAAGATCATCAAGGAAACGCTGAAGGAGATGGGCCAATGACCGGTCGTTTGATCCCCCGCGAGGCCGGTATCCATCCGCCTCTCTTCACGCCGACCTACAAGACCTCGGTGCTGCGCAGCCCAGAGCGCGCGCTGATCGCCTTCGACAGCTCGCCCAGCGAGGAGACCGGCCCGACCTTCGGACATGTGAAGCTCGGCGCGCTCGATAACGACCTGCTGCTGAACTATGCCCGCCCCGGCACCAGCGCCATCGGCGAGCGGATCATCGTGCACGGTCGGCTTCTGGACGAGAACAACCGTCCGATCCCGAACGCGCTGATCGAGATCTGGCAAGCCAATGCGGGCGGGCGTTACCGCCACAAGAAAGACGGCTATCTGGCGGCGCTCGATCCCGATTTCGGCGGTTGCGGGCGCACGATCACCGGCGCGGACGGCTCCTATGCGTTCCGCACCGTGAAGCCCGGCGCCTATCCGTGGCCCAACGGCCCGAACGAATGGCGTCCCGCGCATATCCACTTCTCGATCTTCGGGCACAGCTTCGGCCAGCGCCTGATCTCCCAGATGTATTTCGAGGGCGATCCGCTGATCGCGCGCTGCCCGATCGCACAGACGATCCCCGACAAGGCCGCACTCGACCGGCTCGTGGCGGCGCTCGACATGAGCGAGACGAAACCGATGGACGCGATTGCCTACCGCTTCGACATCGTGCTGCGCGGCCACCGCCAGACCCATTTCGAAAACCGTCCGGAGGGCATGTAATGGTGCAGAAATTCGACAAGCCGATCCTGACGCCCTCGCAAACGGCAGGGCCTTACGTCCATATCGGGCTCGCCCCCGAGGCCTGCGGCATCGAGGATGTGCCCTTCGAGACGCTGGGCCGCGAGATCGCCGGGCCGGAGGCGAAGGGCGACCGGATCAAGATCACCTGCCGCGTCGTCGACGGGGGCGATCTGCCGCTGCGCGACTGTCTGGTCGAGACCTGGCAGGCTGACGCCGCCGGGATCTATCCGGGGCAGGAGGGGGCCGACCCGGCTGTCTCCGGTTTCGGCCGTATGCCCGCCGATTTCACCACCGGCGAGATCACCTTCGAGACGATCAAGCCCGGCGCGATTGCGCTTTCGGGCGACCGCAAGACGCCGCCGCATATCTCCTTCTGGATCTTCGCGCGCGGGATCAATCACGGGCTGCACACCCGGATGTATTTCCCCGAGGACGATCTGTCGGGCGACCCGCTTCTGGCGCGGATCGAGCATCGCGACCGGATCGCCACGATGGTCGCTGAAGCGACCGGCCCGGGCGAATACCGCTTCGAAATCCGTCTGCAAGGTGCAGGCGAAACAGTCTTCTTCGATATCTGAGTCATGACCCAGGACCCTTGCATCATCTGTGTCGCGATCACCGGCTCCGTGCCGCAGCAATCCGACAACCCCGCTGTGCCGATCACGATCTCCGAGCAGATCGAGTCGACGCAGGCCGCGTTCGAGGTGGGCGCGACCATCGCGCATTGCCACGTGCGCAATGAGGACGGCTCGCCCAGTTCCGACTCTGACCGCTTCGCGCGGCTGATGGAGGGGCTGCATCAACATTGCCCCGGCATGATCGTGCAGCTCTCCACCGGTGGGCGCTCCGGCGCAGGCAAGACGCGCGGCGGGATGCTGCCCTTGCGGCCTGACATGGCCTCGCTCTCGGTCGGGTCGAACAACTTCCCGACGCGGGTCTATGAGAACCCGCCGGATCTGGTCGATTGGCTGGCTTCCGAGATGAAGACCTACGACGTGCGCCCCGAGATCGAGTGTTTCGACCTCAGCCACATTTTTCAGGCCGCGAAACTGGTCGGCGACGGGCGGCTGCCCGCGAATGTCCATGTGCAATTCGTGATGGGCGTGAAGAACGCGATGCCGGTCGACCGTGCGGCGTTCGATTTCATGCGCGAGACCCGTGCGCGGGTGCTGCCCGAGGCGACATGGTGCGCGGCGGGCGTCGGGCCGGGGCAGGCGATCGTCAACCAATGGTGCATCGAGACCGGCGGGCATTGCCGCACCGGTCTGGAGGACAATATCCGGCTGGACCGCGACACGCTCGCGCCCTCGAATGCGGCGCTGGTCCAGCGCACGGTCGATCTTTGTGAGAAGGCGGGCCGTCCGGTTGCCACATGGCAGCAGGCGCGCGAGATCCTCGCGCTGCCGATGAAGGGGGCCGCATGAGCCTCTCTCCTCTCGACAGCCCGCTCTGGTCCGGTCTCTACGGCGATCCGGAACTGGGTGCGATGCTTGGCGATGCCGCATTGCTGGCTGCAATGGTGCGTGTCGAGGTTGCGCTGGCCGAGGCCTGCGCTGCCGAAGGCGTCGTGCCGGAGAGCGCCGCGACCGAGATCGCGGACAAGTTGACCGGCTACCAGCCCGATCCCGCAGCGCTGGCCGCAGGGGCTGCGCGCGACGGCGTGCCGGTTCCCGCGCTGCTGGGCGATCTGCGCGCCAAGCTGTCGGAAGAGGCGGGGCAGGCGCTGCATTGGGGGGCGACCTCGCAGGATATCATCGACAGCGCGACGGCGCTTGTGATGATGCAGGCGCTTGCCGTGATCGCGGCGCGGCTGCGGCGCGTGATCCGCACCACCGGCGCGCTGGCCGGGCGCGAGGCGGAGACGGTGATGGCCGGGCGCACCCGCAGCCAGATCGGCCTGCCGGTGACTTTCGGCGCGCTGGTTGCGTCCTGGGGCCAGCCTCTGATTGATACGACGGCGCGGATGGCAGTGATGCAAGGCGCGGGGCGGGTCTCGCTGCATGGCGCGGTCGGTACCGATGCGGCGCTGGGCGACAAGGCGCAGGCTGTGCGCAACCGCGTGGCTGCGGCGCTGGGCTTGCAGGCCGAGGATCAGCCGTGGCACAGCCGCCGTGACGCGATGGCCGCGACCGGCGCGCAAGCGGTTCTGCTGACCGGTTCGCTGGGCAAGATCGGCACGGATGTGGTGACGCTCGCGCAGTCGGGGATCAACGAGGTGCGGATCGCGGGTGGGGGCTCGTCCACCATGCCGCACAAATCGAACCCCGTGGCCGCCGAGGCGCTGGTGGCGCTGGCGCGGCACGCCGCGCATCTGCAGGTAAGCCTGTTCGAATCCGCGCTGCACGGTCAGTTCCGCGACGGGGCCGCCTGGGCGCTGGAATGGATGAGCCTGCGCCCGATCCTCGTGGCCTGTGGCGCGTCGCTGTGCCTCGCCGGAGAGATGCTGCAAGGGCTCGAGGCCGACGGCCCCCGGATGCGCGCCAATCTCGACGCGGCGGGCTTCGGCCCTTACGCCGAGCGCGCGATCTTCACGCTGGCCAAGACGCTGCCGCGCAACGCGGCGAAGACAGCGGTGCAAGAGGCGATGGCGACACCCGATCCGGTGGCGGCACTGCTGGCCGCCCATCCCGAACTCGACGGGGACACCCTGACCGATCCGCTTCTCGCGGCAGGGCAGGCCCCGGCGCAGGCGCGCGCTTTTGCGCAGCGCTGCAATGACCTTTGCGGAGGAAACGCATGAAGACCCAAGTCGCTATCATCGGTGGGGGCCCGGCCGGGCTGCTGCTGTCGCAATTGCTCGACCTGCATGGGATCGAGAGCGTCGTGCTGGAACGGCGCTCGCGCGACTATGTTCTGTCGCGGATCCGGGCCGGGGTGCTCGAACAGGGCACCGTCGATCTGCTGCGCGCCGCAGACGTGGGCGCGCGGATGGACCGTCAGGGCGAAATCCATGACGGGGTCGAGATTTCTTGGCATGACGAGCGGCTCAATATCGACATCAAGAGCCTGACGGGCCGCGGCGTGATGGTCTATGGCCAGACCGAGGTGACGCAGGACCTGTATGCCGCCCGCGATGCGCGCGGCGGCACGGTGTTGCACGAGGCCGAGGTGACCGCGATCGAGGGGGTCGAGGGCGACGGCGTCACCGTGCATTTCACCCATGAGGGCGAGGCCAAGACCCTGACCGCCGATTTCGTCGCGGGCTGCGACGGCTTCCACGGGCCCTCGCGCAAAGCGATCCCGGAAAGCCATCGTCAGGAATTCGAGCGCGCCTATCCGTTCGGCTGGCTCGGCCTTCTGTCCGAGACACCGCCCGCTGCGCCCGAGCTGATCTACGCGGCCCATGATCGGGGCTTTGCGCTGTGTTCGATGCGCTCGCCCACACTGAGCCGCTATTACGTTCAGGTGCCGCTGAGCGAGAAGCTGGAAGACTGGCCCGCCGAGCGGTTCTGGGACGAGCTGCGCACCCGCATCCCGGCCGATGTGGCCGAGACGCTGGTCACCGGCGAGCCGCTGGAAATGTCGATCGCGCCGCTGCGCAGCTTCGTCTCCGAGCCGATGCGCCACGGGCGTCTGTTTCTTGCAGGCGACAGCGCCCATATCGTGCCGCCGACCGGCGCGAAGGGCCTGAACCTCGCGGCGTCCGACGTCTACTATTTGCACCGCGCCTTCGATCGGTTCTACAACCACGGCACGTCCGAAGGGCTCGACGCCTATTCCGAGACGGCGCTGTCGCGGGTCTGGAAATGCGAGCGCTTCTCGTGGTGGATGACCTCGATGCTGCACGATTTCCCGGAAACGGGGGCGTTCGAGCGCCGGATGCAGCGCGCGGAGTTCGAGTATCTCCAGATGTCGGAGACCGCACGCAAGAGCTTTGCCGAAAACTACGTGGGCCTGCCTTACTGACAGGCCGAACCGCCCCCGCGCGAGGGGCATAAAGGGAGGAAATAACGATGAAATTTACGAAACTTCTGGGGCTGAGCGCCGCGGCGATGCTTTGGGCAAGCGGGAGCTTCGCACAGGAGATCACCCTCAAGTTGCACCATTTCCTTGGCGCCAAAGCGCCGGTGCAGACGCAGATGCTGGAGCCCTGGGCGAAGCGCGTCGAAGAGCTGTCGAACGGCAAGGTCAAGATCGATATCTACCCCGCGATGACGCTGGGTGGTCGCCCGCCGGAACTCGTGCAGCAGGCACGCGACGGCGTGGTCGATCTGATCTGGACGCTCAACGGCTACACGCCCGGTCTCTTCCCGCGCACCGAGGTGTTCGAACTGCCGACCGTCTTCAACAACGACCCGGCTGCGACCAACCTCGCGATGCGCGACATGTTCGATAAGGAGCTGAAGCAGGAATACGAGGACAAGGGCCTCGAAGTGATGTTCCTGCATGCCCATGCGGGCAACGGCATCCACACCGTGGATACCCCGGTTCACAGCCCCGCCGACGTGAAGGGCATGAAACTGCGCACGCCGTCGCGCACGGGGGCCTGGGTGATCGAGGCGCTGAACGCGCAGCCGGTCGCGATGCCGGTGCCGGAACTGCCGCAGGCGCTGTCGAAGAAGGTCGTGGACGGCGCGCTGATCCCGTGGGAAATCATCCCCGCGCTGAAGCTGCAGCAGCAGACTCAGTACCAGATTGAAGGTCAGGACCATTGGCGTCTGGGCACCTCGATCTTCCAGGTGTCGATGAACAAGGCGAAATGGGACAGCCTGCCTGACGACGTCAAGGCGGCGTTCCGCAAGGCCTCCGACGAGGCGTGGCTGAAGCAGGTCGGTGATATCTGGCGCACCAGCGACAATAACGGGATCAAGGCTGCCGAAGCGGATGGCAACGAGCTGATCACGCTCTCGGCCGATGAGACCCAAGCCTTCAAGGATGCGATGCAGCCGGTCGTCACCCGTTGGGAAGACGAGGTGAAAGGCCAAGGCATCGACGGTCCGGCGCTGGTGAAAGAAGCCCGCGAGCTGACCGCTGAAGAAGAAAAGAACCTGGCGAGCCAGTAACCAACGGAGCGGCGACGATCATGCATTCTGCAACCGAGACTTTCTTGCGCAAGGCGATCTATGCCTGGGCCCTCGCCGGAGGCGGGGTGCTTGCAGCGATCGTCGCCGTAAACGTCTGGACCGTGGTGGGCGGCTTTATCGGGCTGCCCTTCGCGGGAGACTTCGAGCTGACGGAGATGGGGGTCGCCATCGCGGCCTTCATGTTCCTGCCTTATTGCCAACTCGCCGATCAGAACGTGACGGCGGATATCTTCACCTCGAAACTGAGCGCCGCCGTGCAGCGCCGCTTCTCTGCCATCGGCTCGGTGCTGGCGCTGGGCTTCGCGGCGCTTCTGCTGTGGCGGATGTATTTCGGGATGCTCGACCAGAAATCCTATTCGCTCGCCACCACGATCCTGCAGATCCCGGTCTGGTGGGCCTACCTTCCCGCGCTTGCTTCGCTGGCGCTACTTTTCATCGCCGCAGCGCTGAGCCTGCGGGACAACTGGACGGGGCGTGCCTGATGGACCCGATTACTCTCGGCCTGCTGGGCCTCGCCATTCTCGTGGGGCTCATCGTGATGCGTGTGCCCATCGCCTATGCGATGATCGTCGTGGGCGCTGGCGGCACCGCGATCATCAACGGCCCGGCGATCTTGCTGAGCCAGCTCAAGACGCTCGCTTACGGCCAGTTCTCGATCTATGACCTCTCGGTCGTGCCGATGTTCGTCCTGATGGGGGCGCTGGCCACCAAAACGGGCCTGTCGCGCGATATGTTCCGCGCCGCGAACGCGTGGTTCGGGTGGATGCGCGGCGGCACCGCGATGGCTTCGATCGCCGCCTGTGCGGGCTTCGGCGCGGTCTGCGGCTCTTCGCTCGCCACCGCCTCGACGATGGGCAAGGTCGCCCTGCCGGAGCTGGAGCGCTACAACTACTCGCCCGCACTTGCGACCGGTTCGGTCGCGGCAGGCGGTGTGCTGGGCATCCTGATCCCGCCCTCGGTGATCCTCGTGATCTACGCGGTGATCGTGGAGGCCAATATCGTCACCATGTTCATGGCCGCGCTGATCCCCGGTCTGATCGCCGTCGTGCTGTTCCTGATGACCATCGCGATCTATGTCCGCCTCGTACCGAGCGCGGGCCCCGCGCAGGGCGTGTCGGACAAGGCGGAGTTCTGGGCGGCCACGCGCGGCGTGCTGCCGGTGCTGGGCATCTTCGGCGTCGTGATCGGCGGCATCTATGCGGGCTTCTACAACCCGACGCCCGCCGCCGCGATCGGTGTCTTCGCGGTCTTCGTCTACGGGCTTTTCCGCGGGCTGATGTCGCGCGAGGCGATGCGCTCGTCGATCCTCGAGACGGCGGGCACCACGGGCATGATCTACCTGATCCTGCTGGGGGCCGAGCTTCTGAAGATCTTCATGTCGCGGGCAGGGGTGCCGCAGGCGGCTGCCGATATGGCGGTGAATTCCGGCCTGCCGCCGATGATGGTGATGGCGATCCTGCTGATCGCGCTGATCGTGCTGGGCTGTCTGATGGACTCGATGTCGATGATCCTGCTGGTGCTGCCTTTCTTCTGGCCGGTGCTGGTCGAGATCAATGGCGGGCTCTATCAGATGGCGGACGGCTCAGGCTTCGGCCTCTCGACCGACGAGCTGAAAGTCTGGTTCGGCATTCTCGCGCTTGTCGTGGTGGAGTTAGGGCTGATCACGCCACCGGTGGGGATGAATGTCTTCGTGATCTCGGCGCTGGCGAAGAACGTGCCGATGGGCACCACTTTCCGCGGTGTCTTCCCGTTCTTCCTGTCCGAGCTGGTGCGCGTCGCGCTCCTGCTGGGCTTCCCGGCGCTGACGCTGTGGCTGCCACGGGTGTTGGGCGGCTGAGCCGCCCGAGATGAACGGATAAAATAGAACGGGGGGCGAGTTCGCCCCCCGTTTCGCATTCAGCCCGCGCGCATCGGGGCGAGGGCCTTGTGTTCGACCCCGATCCGCACCCAGAGCATCGCCGCGTTGAGAACGGTGAACAACACCGCGACCCAGAACAGCCCCAGCACCATCGGGGCCACGAAGATCTCGGCCACGACCAGCATGTAATTGGGATGCGAGACGTATTTGAACGGGCCGCGCGCGACCAGTGGCTCGTCGAGGATGATGATCCGCGTCGTCCAACGTCCGCCGAGGCTGGTGAGGATCCAGACGCGCAGAACCTGCAGGACCGCGAAGATCGCGAGCCAACCGAGATGGACCGACTGGCCGAGCCCGAAGACGATCAGGCAAAGAACCCAGGCGCTGTGCATCGCAACCATCACGGGGTAATGCGACGCGCCAACTTCATAGGCCCCGCGCGCCAGAAGCCGGGCGGTGTTGCGCTTGGCGATGACAAGTTCGCTGAGCCGCTGCACGACGATGAAAGCCAGGAACAGGAGGCTCGGGAGGACCATCAGGCGGCCTCCCGCTCGCTTTGGGACGGGCCGACATGGAAGGGCAGGAAGGAGGCGGTAAAGCCCGGCCCCAGCGCGCAGCCCATCATCTGCCCGGTCTTGCCCGCGTCCAACACCGCGCGCATCACGAACAGCATCGTCGGCGCCGACATGTTACCAGCCTCGCGCAGCACCGCGCGTTCGGCATCCAGGACGCCCTGTTCCAGATGCAGCGCGCCTTCGATCGCCTCCACGACCTTCGCGCCGCCGGGGTGGCAGACGTAGCGGTCGATATCGTCGTGGTCGAGGTTCGCGGCCCTGAGCGCGCCATCGGCTGCCTCCGCGAACTCAGACGTGACGAAGCCCGGGATCGAGCGGTCGAAGATCACACCGAAGCCGATCTCGTCGACATCCCAGCCCATGATGTCGAGCGTGTTGGGCCATGTCTTCTGGTGCCCCTGACCGAGCGAGATCACCTGACCCGCGCCGGGCGTGTCGGTGCTGATACAGGCCGCAGCCGCGCCGTCCGCAAACAGCACGGCCGCCACGATATCGGCCTTCTGCATCCGGTCTGCGCGGAAGGACAGCGAGCAGGTCTCGACCACGACGAGCAGCACCTTTGCGCCGGGCCGCCCCGCCGCGATGGATTGCGCCGTCGACAGTCCCGAGACGCCGCCCGCGCAGCCCAGACCGAAAATCGGCACCCGCATGATGTCGTCGCGAAAGCTCATCTCGCCCAGCACCTGCGCCTCGAGCGAGGGCGTCGCGAGCCCGGTCGAGCAGACCGTGACCACGCAATCGACCTCCGAGCCCTGCCAGCCTGCGGTGTCGAGGGCCGCCTGCGCCGCGTCGATGAATAGCGCCTTCGCGCCTTCCATGAAAGCCGCGTTGCGATCAGCCCAGCCGTGCTCTTCCGAGAACCAATCGATCGGCACGACCGAATAGCGCCGATCGATCCCGGCCGTGTCGAAGGTCTTCGAGAGCCGCTCGAATTGCGGGTAGGTCTCGCCAAATATGATTTCGGCGCGCTTACGCACCTCGGACTGCGCGAGACAATGCGGCGGCAGCGCAGTCGAGAGGCCGTGGAGATAAACTGACATGGCAATTCCTTTCCGCTGAAGGCTGATGCTGGTCAGTCCTTGAGGAAACTTTTGAAAAACTCGGGGGCGCGTTTGGATTGCCCTGTAAGTCAACGGACTGGATCGGCCTTTGGTTCAGCCGCAAGGAAAGGGAACTGACGCCGGGCGGCGAAGCCGAGTCGTTTAACAATGGCGCGTAACAACTTGTGAATAAGGTATTTTTTCCGATAGGGACGCGCGGCGGTTTTGTCTTCAACACCAAGCTGTGATCGCGTTGGCGCGAAGCTTTCCCGGGCCGGACGCTAGCGGACTACCGGTGCAGCGAAAGAGGACGACAAACGCACGGTCCCCCGCTGTGTCAAAGTCGTCCTTTAATAATCTGATTTCACGAACTTTTCCAGAAATTCCCGGGCCTCACCACGGGCCGTTCATAGCCACTTTGCCGCGGCGCGGCACACGGCGACTTGAGGCCGAATTCGTGTTTCGAAACCGGTTTCGGCTTTACGAAATCGGTTTCGTTAACCTAGTCTCTCGCCATGGAGGAGATTCGCGACACAGACAAGAAACCGTCCGAACCGGCGCCGCGCCGGGTGCGGATTTCTGATCTTGCGCAGGCGCTGGGCCTGACCAAGAGCACCGTGTCGCGGGCGCTCAACAATTATTCCGACATCTCTCCCGAGACCCGCGAGCGCGTGGCGCGCGTCGCCGCCGAGATGGGCTATGCGCCGATGCCCTATGCGCAGGCCGTGCGCACGGGGCGGGTGCGGGCACTGGGTCTGGTGCTCGAGCTCGACGCGCCGGACCGCTACGGGCCGTTCCTCACGGATTTCCTTGGCGGGATCACGCAGGAAGCCTCGCTCGAAGGCTGGACCCTGACGATCGCCTCGTCGAATTCGCGCGAGGAGATGGAGGACACGGTCACGCGGCTCTTGCAGGAGCACAAGGTCGACGGCTTCATCTTGCCGCGAACGCAGGTCGTGGACCCGCGGGTGAGCTTCCTGCAGGCGAAACACGTGCCCTTCGTGCTGTTCGGCCGCACCGGTCACGGTCAGCCCGATCCGGGTCTGTCGTGGTACGACGTGGATGGCGAGGGCGCGATGCGTGCCGCGGTCGCGCGGCTGGCGGGTTTCGGTCATCGCCGCATCGCCTTTGCCGGCTCGCATGCGAGCTACAATTTCGCGCTGCTGCGCCGCGACGGCTACCGCGCGGGGCTGGAAGAGGCCGGACTGCCCTTCGATCCTGCGCTCGAGCTGATGGAAATCTCCGACCGTTCGGAAGGGGCGCAGGCCGCGCGCCAACTGCTCGATCTGCCCGATCCGCCGACCGCGATCGTCTATTCCACCGACGCGACCGCGCTCGGGGCCTATGACGTGGCGCGCGAGCGGGGGCTGACGATCGGGCGCGAACTGTCGATCATCTCCTATGACGGTATTCCCGAGGGCCGGATGGTCGATCCGCCCCTCACGACATTCGCAGTCGACAGCCAGCACGCGGGCGCGCGTCTCGCGTCACTGTTGATCGCGCAGCTCCGCGGTGCGCCGCCCGGAGAGCTGACGGAATTGGTGGCGGCGCAACTGGAACCGGGAGGCTCCGACGGGCCGCCCGTCGACCCATAAGAGAAACGCAATCTACCGGGAGGAAAGTAAATGAATCTAATTCGAGGACATAAAACGGCGATGCTGATGGGCTCGACCGTTCTGGCGCTGATGGCGGGTGCTGTCGCGGTGCAGGCGCAGACGATCAAGTTCTGGACCACCGAGGAACAGCCCGAGCGTCTGGCCAAGCAGCAGCAAATGGCCGACGACTTCAAGGCAAAGACCGGCATCAGCGTCGACGTGATCCCGGTGACGGAAAGCGACCTGAACCAGCGCGCCACTGCGGCTTTCGCGGCGGGTGATCTGCCCGACGTGATCTACACGCCGCTGCAAAACGTGCTGCCCTGGACCGATGCGGGCATCGTCGATACGCTGGCAAGCACCGATGTGGTCGACAAGCTCGATCCGGCGACCTTCGCGCCCGGTGCGCTGAAAATGGTCGAGACGGATGGCGATTACGCCGCCGTGCCGGTCGACGGCTGGACCCAGATGATCCTTTACCGCAAGGACCTGTTCGACAAGGCGGGTCTCGCGCCGCCGACTGATTTCAAGTCGATCGAAGCCGCGCTCGACAAGCTCAACAATCCGCCGAGCATGTACGGTTTCGTAGCCGCGACCAAGGTCGACGAGAACTACATGAGCCAGATCCTCGAGCAGATCTTCCTCGCCAACGGCGTCTCGCCGGTGGGGCCGGAGGGCTTCAAGCCTCTCGACGAGAAGAAGACGGTCGAGGTGCTGAACTTCTACAAGAAGCTGGCCGACGCCTCGCCGCCCGGCGAGAACTACTGGAAGCAGTCGCGCGAGCTGTATTTCGCGGGCAAGGCGGCGATGATCATGTGGTCGCCCTTCATCCTCGACGAGCTGGCCGGTCTGCGTGACAGCGCCCCGCCGATGATCAACGACGATCCGACCTCGACCGAGCTGTCCAAGGATACCGGCGTCGTGACCAACCTCGCGGGCCCGTCGAACCCCGACGGTGCGAGCTGGGCGGACCTGCGTTACTTCACCATCACCGCCGATGCCGACACCGAAGCGGCCGAGCAATTCGTCGATTACTCGATGAATGACGGCTACGAGCAGACGCTGTCGATCGCGCCGGAGGGCAAGTTCCCGACCCGTCGCGGCACCGATGCGGATCCGGAGAAGTTCACCAAGCTCTGGGCGACCCTGCCCGTGGGCGTGGATCGCAAGGCGCCGCTCAAGGATCTCTACGCGCCGGCCGTGGTCGACGAGATCACCAAGGGTCTCGACACCGCGCAGCGCTGGGGCGTGAAGGATGGGCAGCTCGCGCTGGCCTCGAAGATGCTCAACAGCCAGGTCATCAACCGGGTTGTGCGCGACTTCATCGACGGCAACATCTCGGCCGAGGATGCGGTCGCGAAGATGAACGACGAGCTGGGCAAGATCAACTGATCTGACCTTTGGCCGGGGCAGGGCGGTTGCGCCTTGCCCCGGGACCAAAGCCCGCTCTGACTGCATGGATTGGAGACTGTCATGACTGACATATCGCCGCCCAAGGGGCGCGGCGCGCTTGCTCGTCGCGAGGCGCGCCTAGCCTGGGGCCTGCTGTTCCCGACCATCGCGATCGTGGCGCTTGTCGTGATCGTGCCGCTGCTGGCGATCTTCTGGATCTCCTTCAAGCCGGTGACGCTGGGCGATCTGCGTCCCGCCGAGATCCGCACGCGGGTGGCGCTGCGCGACCGCGGCGATCAGGCGCTTCTGGAACTGCGCGTCATCAACCCCTCGCGCGAGCAGGAGATGCGCAATGCGGCGCTGAACGTGACCCTGCCCGAGGGCGTTGCGCTGACCGGCGATCTGCCTCAGGGCTGCGCGATGGACGGGCAGGACCTGTCTTGCGATTTCGGCACGCTTGAGGCCGGCGCGAACGAACGCTTCCGCGTCGATGCGCAGGTGAACGGGGACACCCGCGAGGCAGAGCGCGCGATGCGTGACGCCAAGGTTACGGCAACCGGTCACGTCTCGAACGTCCTGACGAATTCCACCTTCACGCTCGACAACTTCCGCCAGCTCTTCTCGGGCAGCGAGTTCTGGAGCGTGCTGGGTATCACGCTGTTCTACACGGTCTTCGGCACGCTGGGCGCGCTGGTCGTGGGGCTGTTCGCGGCGCTGCTGCTCAACAAAAGTTTCCGCGGGCAGGGTATCCTGCGCGGGCTTTACCTCTTTCCCTATGTGGCCCCGGTGATCGCGGTGGCCTTCACATGGATCACGCTGTTCGATCCCTATTCGGGCTCCGCCAACGCGCTTCTGGTGCAGATGGGCGTGAGCGAAGGCGCGATCAACTTCTTCGGGGCCAAACCGCTCGCACTGATCATGGTGACGGTGTTCGAGATCTGGCGCTATTTCCCGCTCTCGTTCCTCTTCATCCTCGCGCGGATGCAGAGCATCGACACGGATATGTATGAGGCGGCGGATATGGACGGGGCCTCGCCGTTCCAGAAATTCTGGTATCTCTCGATGCCGCAGCTGCTTGGGATACTCTCGGTCCTGTTCCTGCTGCGCTTCATCTGGACCTTCAACAAGTTCGACGACATCTTCCTGCTCACCGGCGGTAATGCCGGCACGCGGGTCCTGACGGTCAATGTCTACGAACAGGCTTTCGCGGTGTCGAATATCGGTGCGGGTGCCGCGGTCGCCGTGGTGATCTTCGCCTGCCTTCTGGTCTTCTCGGGGCTGTTCTTCCGCACCATGAGTCGGGAGGAAGGGCTATGAAAATCCTGCATAAAGGCTATCTCACCGGGCCGATCATCGGGGCGCTCTGGGCGCTGGTCATGTCGGTCACGCTTGGGGTCGCGATCTCCTTTGCCACCGGCGCTGCGGCCAAGCCCGCTCTGATCGGGTCGCTGATCCTCGGGCTCGCAACCGGGTTTGCCCGCGTGCGCATCACCAATCGCTGGGCCGCGGATGCGGTGGCGGTGATCGTGGCGCTGGCGCTGATGGCGGTGGGCCTCGGCGCGCTACAATTCGACGACAGCTTCAACTTTGTCTGGCGCGTCGCACTCAGCGTGGTGCTGGCGGGAGCGGTTTCGATCCCGCTCAACTCGATCCTGCGCGAGCTGCGGTTCGGTGCGCTCACGCGCCACCAGTTCGAGGATGCGGTGATCCGCTTCCTCACCGGCTTCGGCTACATCTTCTTCACCGCAATCGTGGTCATCCCGTTCTACGTGATGGTCATGACCTCGATGAAGTCGCAGCAGCAGCTGATGCTCAACCCGCTCGATTTCTCGATCGACCTGAGCCGGGGCTGGCACCTGTTCGACAGCTATTACGAGTTGATGACCCAGTTCCATTTCGGGCGCTACCTCTGGACGAGTTTCTATGTCTCGGTGCTGACCGTGCTGCTGACGCTGCTGTTCTCGGTGCCCGGCGCCTATGCGGTGGCGCGGCTGCGCTTCCGCGGGCAGAAAGTGTTCTCGCGCGGCATCCTGCTGATCTACATGGTGCCGATGATCGTGCTCGCGCTGCCGATCTACATCGCCTACTCGATGGTCGGTCTGCGCAACTCGATCCTCGGGATCGTCATGATCTACCCGGTCACCACGATCCCGGTCGCGCTGTACATGCTGCAGGGCTATTTCCGCGGCCTACCTGTGGAGGTCGAGGAGGCGGGCCTAATGGACGGGCTCTCGCGGCTCAAGGTGATCTGGAAGATCACGCTGCCGTTGGCGCTGCCCGCGATGGCTTCGGTCGGGCTCTATGTCTTCATGATCGCATGGAACGAGTTCCTGCTCGCCTTCATGCTGCTCGACGATCCCAGCAAATTCACCCTCACGCGGGGCATCGCCTCGCTCAACTCCTCCGAGATCCCGCGCCAGCACCTGATGGCGGGCGCCGTCATCGCGACGGTGCCGATCATGGCGCTGTTCCTCGGGCTCGAACGTTTCATGACCCGCGGCCTGACGGCCGGCGCGGTGAAAGGATAAGATATGATGACCGAAACTCTGGCTGCCGCAGACGACTTCTCCGACCGGGATGCCGCGGCGCGCGACATCCTCACCCAGAACGACCGGGGCGGCTATACGGTGCCGACCGACGGCCTCTATCCCTACCAGTGGAACTGGGATAGCGCCTTCGCGAGCCTTGGTTTTGCCGAGTTCGACCTGAACCGGGCCTGGCAGGAGATCGAGACGCTGTTCTCGGGGCAGTGGGACAACGGCATGGTCCCGCATATCATCTTCCACAAGCCCGATCCGGGCTACTTCCCGGGCCCCGACGTCTGGGGCTGCAAAGGGCCGATCGCGTCCTCGGGCATCACCCAGCCGCCGGTCGCACTCAGCTTCGCGACGCGGCTTCTGGCGGCCGATCCGGAAGCAGGCGCGGCCCGCTTCGCGGCGCTCTATCCGAAGATGCGCAAATGGGCGGAGTGGTTCCTGAAATGGCGCCGCGACGAGAAGGGCGCGATCTTCGTGATCCATCCGTGGGAATCGGGCCGTGACAACGCGCCCGACTGGGATGACGCGATGAGCGGGATCGACCCGCAGGACGTGGGCTATTACGAGCGCCGCGACACCCAGCATGTCGACGCCTCGATGCGCCCGACGAAATACGATTACGACCGCTATATCTGGCTGGTGCAGCGCGCCAAGGCGCTCGATTGGGACGACGCGAAAGTCACCGAGGGCAACCCGTTCAGGGTCGCCGACCCGACGATGCATTTCATCCTGATGCGCGGCCTGCGCGACCTGCTGGCGGCTGGCGAGGCGCAGGATCTCGACACCGGCGACATGGCCACGCAACTGGCCGAGCTGGAGGCCGGTGCGGACGCGCTGTGGAACCCCGGCATGGGCTATTACGACAGCTACAACTGCAACAACGGCATCTGGTCGAACGCGCTGAGCAACGCCTCCTTCCTGTGCTGGTTCGGTGGGCTCGACGCGCCGCATATGGAGCAGCATCTGGTCCGCGTGCTCGATGCGGCCCCCTATGGCGTGCCGTCGCTCGCGCCCTTCGATCCGCGGTTCGACGCCAAGCGCTACTGGCGCGGCCCGACCTGGGGGATGATGAACATGATGATCGGCGAGGGCGCCTCCGAACGCGGCGTGGCGCTTGGCGAAGAGGTCCGCAAGCGCACCCGCGAGGTGATCGGGCGCTACGGCTTCGTCGAGTATTTCGACCCGATGACGGGCGCGGCAGCTGGCGGCAAGGCATTTACCTGGACGGCGGCCGTCTGGCTCGCCTGGGCCGGCAAGGAGGGGTGAAATGGGTTCGATCACGCTAAACGGTGTCGAGAAGTGGTTCGGCGACGTCCAAGTCATCAAGGGCATCGACCTCGAGATCAAGGACGGCGAATTCGTCGTCTTCGTGGGGCCCTCGGGCTGCGGCAAGTCCACGCTTCTGCGGATGATCGGCGGGCTTGAGGATACCTCGCGCGGGGCGATCGAGATCGACGGCGCGAATGTGACCGACCAGCCGCCCTCCAAGCGCGGCCTCGCGATGGTGTTCCAGTCCTACGCGCTCTACCCGCATATGTCGGTGGCCGAGAATATGGGCTTCTCGCTCAAGATGGCGGGGGCCCCGCAGGAAGACTGGCGTGCCAAGGTCGACGAGGCGGCCGATATCCTGAAGCTGCAGAGCTTCCTCGACCGGCGGCCCAAGGACCTGTCGGGCGGCCAGCGTCAGCGTGTGGCGATCGGGCGGTCGATCGTGCGCGACCCGACGGCGTTTCTGTTCGACGAGCCGCTGTCGAACCTCGACGCGGCGCTGCGCGTGGAGATGCGGCTGGAGATCGCCCGGCTGCACCGCAATCTCCAGCGCACGATGATCTACGTCACCCACGATCAGGTCGAGGCGATGACGCTGGCGGATCGGATCGTGGTGCTGGAATACGGCAAGATCGCGCAGGTCGGCACGCCGCGCGAGCTCTACGAGAAACCCGCGAACCTGTTCGTCGCGCAATTCATCGGCAGCCCGAAGATGAACGTGATGCCCTGCGCGGTCTCGGGCGGCAGCTACAGCCTCGAAGGCGGGCGCGGCGGGGCCTGTCCCGCGCCGCAAGCCACGCAGCTTGGCATCCGGCCCGAACATATCTCGCTGGTAGCCGAGGGCGAGGGGCAATGCGACGGTCGCGTCGACGTGGTGGAATTCCTCGGCGCGGACACGTTCATCCTGTTCGATTGCGGCCCCTTGGGCGCGGTGAACGTGCGCGTCGCGGGCGATACCGATCTGCGTCCGGGCGATGTCTCGGGGCTAAGCTTCGAGCCGGATCGCACGGTATTCTTCGACGCGGACGGCATGGCGGTCTGATCCCGAGCGCCCGGGCGTGCGGCCCGGGCAACGCGGAAAATTGCGCGGGCAGGGGGCGAGGCGACGTCGTCTCGTACAGGGGCGTCAGTGCGTCAATTCACGCAACGGAGGCGCGCCTAGCGACTTCGCGCGCACATGCTCAAAAATAGTCGGTCCGGCATCCCCCGGGTGCCGGATCTCTTTGCCGTTCTGTCGCCGCTCAAGTGCCTCCTTTTACAAAATTTCCTTCAGTTATCATTGGGTTCCCTGACGCTTTTCTCAAATTAATGTGACCGGCGGACGATTGCTGATCGGGAGCACCGGCGCTACCGTTCGCGGCAATCGTCGAACGGGCGCATTCGCGTGCACTGCGCAACCTGAAGATCGACGATGGGCCGAGACGCTCCCCCGGGTGGAAGCACGCCCGCGCGGGGAGGTCGGACGGTCTCATCACGCGCAAGGCGAATGCGATCCGAAAACGATCGTGAACAATCCAACGGATGAGAGGAAAACATATGCGGAAGACGACACTTCTCGCGGTCGCCGGTGCGACCGCTATGGTCACCGGCTTTGCAGCCCAGACCGGAACCGCCCGTGCCGCCGAGCAATGCGGTGACATCTCGATCGCCCAGATGAACTGGGCCGCTGCCGAGGTCACCACCAACATCGCGAAGTTCATGCTGGACCAAGGCTACGGCTGTAACACCAGCCTGGTCAAATCCGACACGATTCCCGCGATCACCTCGATCGCCGAAAACGGCCGCCCCGACGTCGTCACCAACCTGTGGCTGAACTCGGCCGGCGACGCCTACAAGAAGCTCGAGAGCGAAGGCAAGATCAAGCGCGTCGCCAAGACGCTCCAGCCGGGTGGCGTCGAAGGCTGGTGGATCCCCACCTACCTCGCCAAGGAGCACCCCGAGCTGAAGACCATCGAGGGCGTGATGGCGCACCCCGACTGGGTCGGCGGCACGTTCAACAACTGCCCCGACGGCTGGGGCTGCCGCGTCGTGAGCGACAACCTGATCAAGGCGCTCGACCTCAAGAGCTCGGGCATCGAGGTGTTCAACCACGGCTCCGGCCAGACGCTCGCCTCGTCGATCGGCTCGGCCTTTGCCGACAAAAAGCCGTGGTTCGGCTACTACTGGGGTCCGACCGTGGTCATGGGCAACTACGACATGACCCGCGTGAAGCTTGGCGATTACGACAAGGCCAAGTTCGACAACCTCCAGAACAAGGACGCGTCGAACCCGCAGGTTTCGGACTTCCCGGCAGCTCCGGTGCTGACCTCGGTGACGAGCGACTTCGCGAAGACCCACCCGGCCGAGACCGAGTTCTTCTCGAAGATGAGCTTCAAGACCGACACCATGTCGAAGCTGCTCGCCTGGCAGGACGAGAACAAAGCCTCGGGTGAAGAGACGGCGGTCTACTTCATCAAGAACTACCAGGACACCTGGAAAAACTGGCTCGATGCCGATGCCCAGAAGAAGCTTTCGAAGCTGATCGGCGGATGATCGTGACGCGCGCCTGACGCGCAACACATGGACGGGGCCGGGACAGGCCCCGTCCTTTTTCGATCAATCACGCAACAACATGGGACGGGTCTCCTTCGGCGACCCGGAAAACCAATGGCAGCTTACGAGAATTTCTTCAACGCGGTGGGGCTGAAGGACTGGTGTTCGGCCGGCGGCGACGGTGGCGGCGGCATGACGTCGATGGCCGACCTGATCGCGCAGACCGACGGCACCACGACGCAGGGCCCCAGCCTCTGGAACTGGCCCTTCCCCTCGCTCGACGCACTCAACAAGGCCTGCGGGGCGATCCCGCCCTCGCGCGACGTGACGCAGGGCCTCGAGGACGGGTTCCTCGCGATCCGTGGCGGGCTGCGCGCCGTCGTGGACCCGCTGACCCAGCCGCTGAGCTGGGCCCTGCGCGACATGCTCTGGATCATGACCAACACGCCGTGGTGGCTGATGGTGCCGATCCTGATGCTGATCACCTGGCTGGTGACGCGGTCCTGGAGACTGGTGGTCTTCGTGCTGGTCTCGATCGCCTTCCTCGCCTTCATCAATCACTATGAGGCGGCCATGCAGACGCTGGCGATCATCTTCGTCTGTGCCTTCATATGCGTCCTCTTCGGGGTGCCCATAGGCATTGCGATGTCGCGGAGCGACCGGCTCCAGCGCACCGTGATCCCGATCCTCGACATGCTGCAGACGCTGCCGCCCTTCGTTTACCTGATCCCGCTGATCTTCCTGTTCTCGGTCACCGAGCCGAAGCTCTACGGCATCGCGATCATCCTCTATGCGATCGTGCCCGTGGTGCGCCTGACCGACCTCGGCATCCGTCTGGTCGATCCCGACGTGATCGAGGCGGCCGACGCCTTCGGCATGACCAAGCGCCAGAAGCTGTTCGGCGTGCAGATCCCGCTCGCGCTGCCCAACATCATGGCTGGCGTGAACCAGACGATCATGATGAGCCTCGCCATGGTGGTGATCGCTTCGCTCGTCTCGGCCCCGGGTCTGGGCGTGCTCGTGCTGCGCGGCATCCGGTCGCTCGAACTGGGCACGGGTCTCGTGGCTGGCTTCGGGATCGTGATCATCGCGATCCTGCTCGACCGCGTGACGAAAGCCTCGCTCGCCCGGATCGACACCAGCAAGAGCCGGAAGTGAGGAGACAGACATGACGAAAGAAATCAAAGTCTCGATCCGACACCTCTACAAGATCTTCGGGTCGGATCCGCAAGCGGCGCTCGAAGACGTCAAAGCGGGCATGGGCAAGCCGGAACTGCTCGAGAAGCGCAATCACGTGCTCGGGCTCAACGACATCAACGTGGACATGAAAGAGGGTGAGATCACCGTCATCATGGGGCTTTCGGGCTCGGGTAAATCCACGCTGATCCGGCACCTCAACCGGCTTATCGAGCCCACCGCTGGCGAAGTGATCGTCAATGGCGAGAACATCCTCGACTATAACGAGGCGCAGCTGCGCAAACTGCGGCGCGAGCGGATGTCGATGGTGTTCCAGAAATTCGCCCTTCTGCCGCACCGCACGGTGGCGGAGAACACGGCGATGGCGCTGGCCACCCGCGGCTTCCCGGCTTCCGACTATGTCTCCGAGGCCGAGAAATGGCTCGACCGCGTCGGGCTTGGGGGCTACGGCGATCACCACCCGCACCAGCTCTCGGGCGGGATGCAGCAGCGTGTGGGCATCGCCCGGGCGCTGGCGTCGAACTCGGACATCATGCTGATGGACGAAGCCTTCTCGGCGCTCGATCCGCTGATCCGGACCGACATGCAGGACCTGCTGCTCGAGCTTCAGGCCGAGCTGCACAAGACCATCATCTTCATCACCCACGATCTGGACGAAGCGCTCAAGCTCGCCGATCACCTGGTGATCCTGAATGACGGTCGGGTGGTCCAGCAGGGCGAGCCGCAGGAGATCCTGCTCAACCCGGCGGATCCCTACATCGAGGACTTCGTGGCCGACATCAACCGCGCCCGCGTGCTGCGCGTGCGCTCGGTGATGGAGCGCGGCGCGCCGGAAGGCGAGATGTCGGGCGATATCGACGGCAACGACAACCTCGAGAGCGTCATCGCCAAGGCCGAAGGCGCGCTCGATCGCCGCTACCGCGTGATGATGAGGGGCGAGCCGGTGGGCAGCCTCACCATGCCTTCGATCATGCGCGCACTGGTGCCCGCGCAGTCCTCGGGCGAGACCGCCAAGAGATAAGAAGAAAGGGATCCGCCCCTGCATTGGGGCGGGTCCGATCCGCCGCGCGACAGGCGCGGGCTTTTCCCGAATATCAGCTTGGGTTGCCGTGGTAGCAGGGCGCGCGCCGGTCCGTGGGATGGCGCATAATGACCTGCGAGCGGTAGCGCTTTATGGTCGCCAAACCCCTCTCCCGAATGAACGTCTTGCGCGGTTGGCCAATGCGCCAGCCCGCCGGGACGGGCCGGCGCGCGCCCTGCGGCTTCGCCGCGTACCGGGCGCCGCTGCAGAGGCCAGACCGGAATAGCTGTACCCCGGGCCAGCCCTTAGCTGCGCACGACGTAGACCGAGCACTCCGCATGGGTCACGACATGAGACGCCGTGGTGCCCAGAAGGTAGTCCTGCACCTTCGGGTTGGCCGCTTCCATCACGATCAGGTCCACCTTGCGCTCATCCGCCAGCTTGACGATCTGGCGATGCACCGCGCCCTTGCGCACGACCATCTCGACCTCGGTCACCCCGCTGGCGGGATTGTCGTTGAGGAATTTGCGCAGCTGCTGGCCCCAGTAGGTATCCGAGTTGTAGATGTTGAGGTTACGCTCGATCTCGGGCGCGATCGTCGCCACGATCAGCTTCGCACGGCGCCGCCGCGCCATCTCGACGGCTTCCATATAGGCATGATGCTCGACCTGTGCGTGGCGCAGGTTGATCGGGCAGAGGATGAGCTTTGTCTGGCGTGCCATGATGGCCTCCGGGGGAAATTCGAGGCGGAGAATGAACCGCGTGGCGACCGGGCGCAAACCCGGATTGAACGAGCCCCGCGCCTACGACGATTTTTCATCCTCCAATCGAGCACATACGTCGCTCCAATGCCCCGATGCGACATCGATGAGCGCGTATTCCCGCAGCGCATAGCACGACTCGGGCCCGGCTCGCTCGGGGTCAGATCGGTTGTGCAGACCCGCGCGCCGCCCATCGCATCCCGCGCCGGATGATCTCGGTCATCTGATCGATCCGCAGATCGTCGAGCGTGTGGCCGATCGAGCAATAGAAGATGCGCCGGGCTCATCGTTCAATACGGTGTGGCAGAGGATGATGTGGGGTGTTCACGCGTGGCGAAGGGCTTTTGCTCTGTTCCGATAACCGATTGGCAGGAACAGATTAGATTTTCCGCACTGGGTGATGGCGGAGACGAAGGGATTCGAACCCTCGAGACCCTTCCGGGCCTACTCCCTTAGCAGGGGAGCGCCTTCGACCACTCGGCCACGTCTCCGCTGACCCGTTTAGAGATGGAGCGTCTGAGAAACAAGGCGAAAATTTAGCTTTTTTGCCCTCGTACGTCACATTCGGAAACTCGAATATGTTCACCAGAGTTAACGAGAATTTCCGAAGCGTTTGGCGACGATTTGTCAACGAGAGTTCGCCCGATCGCAAGGCCTTTGCGGTCTCGAATACATTAACGATCGTGGGCGCGGCGGACATCCGATGCGAAAATTTTATTGGGCATAGCTCTGCTGAGAAACCAGCGTCGAGTATAAGTTGATCCAGTATCGGCGTCGCGCCCAAGACGTATCCGGCTACCTAAAAAAACATCAACTGACATCTGCGGCCGAGAAAGCAGTGTCGGCACTCTGATTTACACGACGTAGGCGCGCCAGAAACCGATCGACCTCCTTCTTGTCGAAAACACTATCGGGACCGTCAGGCGTGAGGTCGGAAAACGGACTATCATAGAGCAGACCAGGGTCGATCACGCCGTTCCGTGTCAGGTACTCGATGACCATACCGACGAACTCGATCTGATCGGCCGACGCGCCCTCAGCGATAAACTCGGCGAAATGCTCCTGTACCGCCACGCGATCCAGCCCAACGATCGTTCTCAGGAACACGCCAAAGCCACCGACCTGGGCACTCTCGGTTTTCCTCGCCATCTCGATGTCTGCGTCTGAACCGATACCCGCTTCCAGCAACATGCGTTCAAGCTCTGTAATGTCGAGCTTTGTTAGTGGCCTTCCCGAACGCAGGCGGCGAAGCGCGACGTGATCGCCGTGTCTCGCGAGAAACTCGCGTGCCTTCTTTTTGAATGCGGCGAAATCCGCGGCCGGATTAACACGCACAGGCGTCGCGGTGCCGAGATCATCTTCGAAATCTGTGTAGAGGATACTGCGCGACGACTGGTCTATGAGATGCACTATTTCGCGCAGTCTCAGGCGGGCACGCTCGGCGATGGGCATCGTTAGGTGCTCCCACCAGGCCTCAGTCAGAATCTCCTCGATGAGCTCCGCTCGCCGGGCAACTGCGGGAATCTCCAGCTTCGTGGAGAGTGCCGTGGCGATCTCCAGCACTTTCCGGCGGCAGGCCTCCATCTTCATCGACCTGCCAATCAGGCCAAGTTGGAGCTCGAACATCACGAGGTCGAATCTCTTCGCCTCTTCCCCACCGAGATCGGCATTGCTGGGCAGGGCCGCCAGATCCTTCAGTTCGTCGGTGGCCTCCTGCGACAACGTAGACCACGGCGCATCGTCAGCCTGCCACTTCTCGACAGAGCGCAGGTGGCCGCGGACGACAAAGGACGAGATGTCCAGTCCCATAACGAACCGACGTAAGTCTGCGACTATCTCTCCGCGGACACCCCGAAGCTCTTCCGCCTCGTTATCGCGCTGCTCTTGGCGCGTCGAGGACAGCACGTTGTCGATTCCCTGCGTCACCTTCAATCTTGCCTCGATTAGTCGCTCGGTCAGCGACTTCGGGACCGACGGATCCTTGAGTTCCGGGTTCGATCCGAAAAATTCCAGGTTGCCGCAGACGTCGAATATCCGGAATGCACTCTTGTCCTGGCCTGGGCCGAACAGGTCCGGCCGCAGGCGAGTCCCTCGGCCGACCATCTGCCAGAATTTCGTCTTGGAGCGCAAGAGCTTGAAGAAGACGAGGTTCACCACCTCGGGCACGTCAACGCCCGTGTCCATCATGTCGACGGAGATGGCGATCTGCGGCTCTCTAACGGGGATCTCGAAGGCCTCAATCAGGTTCTGGGCATAGCTCTCGCCGTGAACAATCCGCCGGGCGAAGGTCCCCCCGTATTTCGGCCACCCGGCGTTAAACCTCTCCTCGATGAATTTCGCATGGGGCTTGTTCGCGGCGAAGATGATCGTCTTGCCGATCTTATCGCCGCCCGCGACGCGAATGCCGTGCTCCATGACATGGGCGAGCACCTTGTCGACAGTATCTGCGTTGAACAGATACTTGTTAATCTCCCCGGCCGTAACTTCCTCGCGCCGCCCGGTCTCGCCCCAGTCGAGTTCGTCCCACTGGTCCTTCTCCTCCTCCGACAGGTCGTCGTAGCGGATGCCCTCGCGCATGAACCTGGTTGGGAGCGAGATCGGCTCGAATGGTACCAAGAACCCGTCCTCGATCGCCTCCTCGAGGCCGTAGAAGTCCGTGGGATGCCCGGGGTCGAGGTCAAACAGCCGGTAGGTATCCCGGTCCACCTCTTCGCGCGGCGTGGCCGTGAGGCCTACGAGGTAGCTGTCGAACCACTCGAAGATCGCCCGGTAGCGCTTGTAGATGGACCGGTGCGCCTCATCGATGATGACGAGGTCGAAGTGTCCAGGCCCGAACCGGCGACCGGAATGATCTGCTCGGTCAATAAGGTTCATCATCGTCGGATAGGTCGAGACGTAGACGCGGCCGGTGCCAGACGGGTCCGTAACAAGGTTTACCGGTGAGCTGTCGGGCATATGCGCTGCGAAGGCGTTGCGTGCTTGCCGGACAAGACTAATGCGGTCGCAGAGGAAGAGAGCCCGCTTTACCAGCCCAGCGCGCACCATCATATCCACGAGAGCGATCACCGTCCGGGTTTTGCCCGTTCCCGTCGCCATGACCAGAAGCGCCTTGCGGGAGCCGGCATCGAAATGCTCAGCGATCCGCGTCAGGGCGCGAGTTTGATAAGGGCGCCCGGCGATAGTCGCTTTGGGTTTTTGGTCGGCCAGAGCTTTCGCTTCACTACGTCTGGCGATCATCTCGCCCAGCTCCTGCGCAGTCTTGAAACCGCCCAGGCGGCGTGGTGGGACGTTGCGCGCATCGTCCCAGATCCAGTGCTCGTAGCCGTTGGTGTAGAAGATCACCGGCCGGCGCCCGTGCATTTGCTCCAGCGCGTCGGCATAGAGCTTCGCCTGCTGTTGTCCCTCTGAGGGGGAGCGGCGGGTGCGCTTGGCCTCGACCACGGCCAGGGGGAGGCCGTCCGCGCCCCAGAGCACGTAATCGGCGAAGCCGTGGCCTTGCTCGTTGGGCATCGGCTCCACCCGGTATTCCAGATCCCGGCCTTCCTTGAGGTCGGTCCATCCGGACTCGGCCAGCAGCAGGTCGATCAAGCGCAGGCGGGTGGTGGCCTCGTTGTAGTCGTGGGGGTCGGCGGATTGATCGGCCCGGGCCTTGGCGACTTCAGCACGTTTCGCCTTCAGCTCGTCGTCGAGGCTGGCGTAGCGTGTGCGGAGGTCCGCAAGCTCCTCCGTGCGCGCCTCCAAGGCCTTCTCGGTGCTCTGAATGCGCCCGCGGGCCTCGCGGATCAAGTCGAGCCGGGCGGTTAGCGGAGCCGGGTCGAAAGTGTTCGGCTCGGGCGGCTTTTGGCGGGGCGCGTAGGTGCGCCCGAACCAGTGCAGGAAGTGGTGCAACTCTTCGACGACCTGACGGGCGCCCGCCGGCTTCAGGTTTGCGCCCTCGTGCGCGGACTTGTTGCGGACGAGGTTGATGAACCGCGCCTTGGCGTGGACCTTCTGACCCATGATGCCGCGCAAGTCCGGATCGTTGATCATCTGGCTCGCGCCGATCTGCGCGGGGGGCGTCAGGCCCGCGTCATGGGCGAAGGCCCAGCCAAGCGCCAGCTCCAGCGCCTTGCCCGCCAAGATCGCCGCCGCTTCGGGCTCCGACATCGCCAACCGCTCGGCCGAGATCGCCGCCGCGTGGATAGTGGGGAAATCGCGTTCGAGATGGGCGAAGTTGCTGGCGGTCATGGTGGCTCCCGGTGTCAGAGCTTTCCGGCGAAGGCGCGGGATTGGAGGGAGGCGAAAAGGGTATCGAGTTCGGCAAGGTGCTCTGAGACCTGCGCCCGCATACTTCTGGCAATCCGCACCCGGCGAGAAAAAACCCGCTGGATTTCCAGGGATGGCTGACCCACTTCAATGGATAGAACCTTGCCCTTGGAGATATTTTTCATTGAACCACTCGAACCGGTTGCGCGTCTGGACACTTCATCACGGAATTTCCGCGTGCCAAATAGATAATGCAAGAAAATCGGATCGGCTTTTTCTTCGTCGAGGCAAAATCTCCAGATCTTATCTGGCAGAACGATATTATCGGAGACCGTTTCCACCATGGCGGTTGCGCCGATTAACGCCGAGGTATTCGCTCTACTGAACAGGAGATCACCAGGCTTCACGAAATGAGATTCTGGCGGCGAATACTCGGCAGGAAGTGGTTTCGACTCTGCCTCGATGAATTCTCCCTTGGTGACCGCGCTTACCTTGAGCACCCGGTGCCGAGTTCCTTCCTCGTCCGAAGCCGGAGCGAGGTTCTTTCCCGTGTCGAACCCTGTAATGAGATTGCTCATCGGACCCCGCGGGAAACGATCCGAAGTCGTCAGAGCCCCGAACATCTCCGCGAAGATCGCGCCCGGGAGGGCATCGAGCAGGGCGAGGGCCTCGCGGCGGCGGCGGCGCAGGGCGTCGGCCGCGTCCAGTATCTCTGCAATCCGCCGCTGCTCCTCAAGGGGCGGGAGGGGGAAGAGCGACTCGGTCACGATCTTGTCAGAAACTGCCGGGTAGCTTGCGCCGGTGGCCTTTCGCACCATGTCGGCTACGAAGGACGGTGTCCGGACCCAGTGATAGATGTATCGAGATGCAGCCTTTTTCGCGTCTGCACGAAGCACCGAAAACCCGGTCGAGGCAGTCGCCCCGTCAAGATCTTCCTCCACAATGGCAACGGCATTCAGGTTGGGTCGTACCGTGGAGACAAGGATGTCCCCTGATTTAACCAATTGGCGCGCCCGAGATGGGGCCTTGGAAGGGATTGTTGGCGTTGCCGCCATGATCGCCTTTTCATAACGGTCGACCGAGCTGAGGTCGATGTAGTCAAAGACATCCGATTTTGCTGCCCGCCTCGGGTTCCACGTCTGGATAGGGGTCAAGACCTCGCCGAGGGGCACCATGGTCGTGGTCATCCCGCCGCCTCCTGCTTCGCCGCCTGTGCCTGCTGCCAGTCATGGTAGGTCTCGGTCGCGCCTTTCACCTTCCACTCCAACCGCCCGTTGCTGTTGCGGTCCAGCACGACCGCGGCCGCCGCCGAGGGGCTGGAGAAGGACCAAGGTTTAGTGAATTTGAATAGGACAGCGCTGTAGGGTCTCAGCACACCTTCCTCGATCAGTTTCTCTTTCATCCGGCCGTAACTGTTCTGGGAGTAGTTAGTGCCGATGCGGGCCTCGGAGCCCTCCAGCACGATGAACTCGCCATCCTCCTCGACAGCCGTGGCCTCGACCCCGCTCTTATGCCGGATCTCGAATTGCACTTCGTCCGAGACGGAGGGCGAGGTCGGGCTGGCCTTGGCGCTAACGGCCTTCGGCTGCGGCTTTAGCATGTCGAGCCCGATCACCGGCAGGATGATCCTGAGGTTCGCCAGGAACTGCTCCATGTTGGCGATGTCTGCCTCGGGCAGGCGCCGGCGGCCAATGTCCGGGTTCGTGCCATTGTCGAGCGACACGCGCCCGGCCTTGGCCGTCTGTTCGATCAGCCGCGCCTCGAGATATTCGACGTGGCCCTTCGACATGTCATCGTCGCTGGTCGTGACGGTGATCGCCGTCTCCCAGAAATCGCGCTTCACCGCGCTCTGCTTGATGCGCTCGGCAACGGAATTGCCCGACCCGATGTAGACGCGCGTAGTTCCGGCCGTGAGGGGATCGGGGCCTGCCAGGATGTAGACGCCGGTGCGATCCACCTCGTCCCGCGTGGTAAGATCGCCGAAAGCGGAGGCTCCGGAGACGAAGAGGAGCCCCGTCCAACCGTGGATGGTCGCCTTGCGCAGGCCGGTGGGTTTGCCGTCGACCAGGAAGAGCTGGATCGTGCGGCCGTAGGTCTCACCATTGGTCATTCGGCGGCCTCTTTCACGGCGTCGACGCCGAGCATCTTCTCGAGCTTCTCGAGGCCGTCGAATATCTCCTGCTCCATCTCGCGCAGGCGCGACAGGATCACAGCCGAGGGCTCGTGATCGACCGCGTCGTTCTCGATCTCGCGATACCGATTGAGGTTGAGGTCGTAGCCTGCGGAGGCGATTTCGGCCTTGGAAACGACGAAGCTGCGGGCCGTGCGGGGATTGTTCTTCTCCGTCCCCTCGCGCTCCTGCCAGCGCGCGAGCGCGTCGGGGAGGTCGTTGAGCTTCGCCTCGTCTTCGGTCAGCTCGGCCCACGGGCCGATCTTGTCCTCGGGCACCAGAAGATTGCGCTTGTCGTCGAGGCTGAGGCCGTCCGTGTGCATGTCGTAGAACCACACTCTGTCCGTACCGCCGGAATCGGTGCGCTGGAAGAGTAGGATGGCCGTGGAAACCCCGGCATAAGGGCGGAAGACGCCGGCCGGGAGCTTGACCACGCCCTGAAGCTGCTGGTCTTCGACCAGCATGCGCCGCACCTCCTTGTGGGCCCTGTTCGATCCAAAGAGGACGCCGTCCGGGACGACGACCGCCGCCCGGCCTCCAAGCTTCAAGAGGCGCAGGAAGAGGGCCAGGAAAAGTAGCTCGGTTTTCCGAGTGTTGACGATCCGGGTGAGGTCCTTGGCCACCACCTCGGCGTCCAGGGAGCCGGCAAATGGCGGGTTGGCGAGGATCAGGGAATATGCCTCGGCCTCGTCGCCGTGCTCCTGAGTGAGGCTGTCGCGGTAGACGATAGAGGCATCCTCGAACCCGTGGAGCGCCATGTTCATCGCCCCAAGCCGCAGCATGGTGCCGTCGAAGTCGTGGCCGTGGAACATGCTGGTTTCGATGTGCAGGCGTGACTCCGGATCGGTCCAGGCATCCGCGTCGTTGCGGCGAAGGTATTCGGCCGCGCCCACGAGAAAGCCAGCCGTACCGCAGGCCGGATCGCATATCACATCATCTCGCCGAGGTGCGGTCATGGCGACCATGAGCTCGATGATGTGGCGGGGCGTCCGGAACTGGCCGTTCTGGCCCGCTGCGGCCACCTTCGACAGCATGTATTCGTAGAGATCGCCCTTGGTGTCGCGGCTCTTCATCGGCAATTCCGAGACGAGATCTACGACCTTCGCCAAGAGACGGCCGGTGGGGATCTCATAGCGGGCACTCGCCATGTGCTTGCGGAGGGGGGCGCCATCTGAGCCGAGGCGACGCAGGAAGGGGATCAGGTGGTTCTCGGCCGCCTCTTGCATCTCTGTAGGCGGCAGGTTCGCAAACCGCGGCCATCGCAGATCGGCCAGCGACCGCCCGTCGGCGATCTTATTACCGGCATCATCGACGACCGGTATGCCGTCCAGTTCGTCCGGGAACAGGTTTCGCTTGATCTCCGTGCCACGTGCCCGGGCCTGCCGTTCCGCAAGGGTCTGCGCGTCGTCGAGGCCCTTGAGGAAGAGCAGCAGGGTCAGCTGCTCCATGACTGTCTGCGGGTTCGACAGCCCGCCCGTCCACATCGCGTTCCAGATCGCGTCGACCTTGGACTTCAGTTCACCGGTTATCATCTATCCGCCGTCCTTTTTGACTACTCTGACGAGAATGGGAGTGATCGTCCATTGGGGATGTGTCTACCGCAGCTGATCCACGAACGGGAAGTCCGCAGATCATTCACGACATCGTAGGTCTTGCCGCAGCAAGCCCAATGCAATGGCTGAGGATGATTGTACTGAATTCCAGCCTATGGGCCTAATTGCCTGCTTCCAAAATATATTTTCATTTCATGAGTTTGGCGCGTTCAGCGCATTATCCTTGCAGGACAAAGCTCTCATCACTCCGCACACGGTTGCGGGAAAGAAGGCCCTCAGGAGAAAAATGCAGGCCAGTGCGCTTGTCGTGACGGACAGTGCAGGAAAACTTACGGAATCTATTCCGGCGTCCCGAGACTTGATCCCATCTTCTGGTCACACTTAATCGGAGAAACGCCATGAGCGACCAGAACAAACAAATTAGCGTGACTTTCGAACTCCTTGAGCAAATACTCGCTGCCGGGCTCAGTACCACGACCACACGGCTACTCATCTCAATGATTTACATGCAGGATCGCGAGAATCTGTGGAGGTCTGACGAATATTTCATCCATAAGCCGCAAGATGCCAAAATGTGGGCATTTGGCGCCGAGCTTCGAGCTCTCGTTGGGCCAACCGGGTCCAACAACGCTAAATCACTAAAAAAATTGATAGAAGAAGTGGACGGCCGAGGTCTGTTCGACGCCGTTTCTCTGACTGATAGAAACACGCAGATTCACTGGCAGTTTAGCAGAGACGTTCATGAGATGATGGCGTGCCGGTGGCTGGGTCCGGATTTCGCGCTGCTGGATCTGGATAAAGTCCGAGCTTGCGGCTCGATAATAACCCTCGATCTGTATTGCCGAGTACGCAACCTCAGAAAGAAACGTGTTCCAGAGTTCGAATTGCCGCTCGAAGTAAGGTGGCGCGACTATCGACAAAAGTTTCTTGGAAGCTTGCAGCAAGTCGTCACCATGGAGAACACGATAGCGTTCGTGGGGCTGGAGTGGGTCCGGCGGGCCGAGGGGCGCCAACGGCTCCTCGTGCGCCTGCGCCACAAAGGGACCACTTGGTATCCAGACAAGATTAGGTACTGGTCCATGAATGCCCGTGTATTCCGAGTTTCGTCAAATGAGATCGCGGAGATCGATGGGAGGAACCTTCGACAATACGCTCTCCCGGGTGAGAGTCCGGGGCAGGTGGAAGCAAACTTGAGGAAGAACCTTGCAGAGTAAGACGAACGTCGAATGGTGCAAACGCGGTCCGCTTGAAAAAGGTCCCGCAGGCAGCGCTTGATGAGAAGTATGACTTGTTTGAGCGGTCGGAACGAAGCAAGGCGTTCACCGGACCCGCCATTCACGGCAGGTGCTGAAAACATATTCCTCCGCGGCCCATCTTTGCGGTGAGGGGCTAAAGTCAACACAGCTTACAAACATCGCAATCAGCCCCCGATGAATTCATCGGATGCTGATGCCTTGTCATCGTACTTACTGAACGGCTTTCAGCTTCGCAGTTTTTCATTTGCTGCAAAGGGCGGTTGCCAGCTCGCTTTTTTCGTTTCGAAGTTTTTTGCTTATATGGAAAAGAACCATTTCCTCTGCACCACCCCGTCGGGTGGTAACGCTCGGTATGGGTATTACCGGCGTTTACCAATACCAAGAGGAGCCAAAAATGGCCAAACGAACACCCAGCGCCGCTGTCCGTAAACGTATCTTGGCGGCCGTCCGAGAAGTCGAAAAGACGGGAACGGTTACGAATCAGAGTGTGCTAAAATATCTTCAAGACAACAAACAGGGCGCGTCGATGTCAGACGTCCAGACCATCGTGAAAGAATATCGGGAGGAGGCCGAGGCGCATGCAGCAACTATGTCCGCTGTTCCGCCCATGCCCGATGAAGTGGTCGAGATGAATATGAAGATGTGGAGCTTGATTTGGAAGAAAGCTGATGAGCCCGTCGCGGCCATCAAAGCTTACTATGCCGCCGAATTGGAGAAGCGAAACCTATTCGACGCGGAACGCGAAAGCGACATGCTGATTGTGGAAGCTGACCTCGACGCCGCGACCGACCGTGCCGAGAAGGCCGAAGCGGCGCTCGCTGAAGTGAAGGAGAGCTTAGTGAATGCGAGGATGGAGATCGCACGGCTCGAGGGCCGTCTGGCCGAGCGGCTTTCCTTCAAATTTATTTCACCTAATGAGCTCAACGGGGAAGTATCTGATGGTCTTCGCAAGGGGGAGAACCAAGATGATGCTGCGTTAGCGGAAGTGGCCCTTAGGTGTGAAGATACGGAACAACTCGACATGTTCGGCGGTGGCCCCGTTGACACGTCACGCAACGCTGGAGCGAATGACGTCGCTGCCGAGTAGGTGATTTCTGCGAGTTCCTTGACCGCGAACGCTGTCGCGCAAACTTTGATGATTTTTCTCAGCCAACGCCATCATCCCCGGACCCGCTCGCGGATCCGGGTTTTCCACTTTACACGGATCGGTTTCGGGACGGAGTCGGTATGCAGATGGGCCTTCGTAGGGTCGGTCGCCTGACCGGGAGAATGCACACCCGAATTCAGGTCAAGGCCCCGAGCCTCTGCCACTGCAAGCAGCAGCCCGCAGCCGTTCATGTATGCATGCTGCAGCTTTGGGCTCTCGTCGCAAAGTATGCGCGCGTCGGCCGTCGCGAGCCAGGCAGCGCGGATCTCTGAATTATTCATTCCGTCACACGCAGCCAAGTGCGGTTCGACGTCCTTTGGATCGTCTGACGCGACAGGGATCGCACCGAGAAAATCGTCTTCTGAATAATTTGCAGCACGGGATCGCAGAGCCCCTCGGGCGATCCCATGAATGATCTCGCGGATTGTCGATGGGAGACGCACGGCACTGCGCGCCTCTTCGTCGGTAAGAACCCGCGATCGGCGCCGCTGTTCGGCTGCCTCCCGCTGAAATTCCGCAGTCTTCGTATTCATGGTCTGCTGGAAGGTGAAGAAGCGACGAGCAATGCCGAGTAGCCACTTTTGGCCAGGTTCAAGGAGCGTCCGGATACCATCCGCCTTGGCCTCGTTAATCTTTCCGCCGACCATAGTGATGCCCTCATGTTTACCCTCCCTCGCCGGGCGATAGCTGATTTCTCCTGTCTCCAGCATATCGAGGCCAAGCTCGACGGCAGCCAATTTGGCTTCCAGCTTTGCCTGCTCCCTCGCCTCAGCTCGGCGTATGCGCTTGCGCGCCGCATCGAGTTCGTCGAGGCTCTTTTTTCGGTGAGCTTCTCCCTCGCCAACGAGAACCTCCGCGAGCTCACGGCCGCGGGAGGGGGAGACATTGCGAACCTTGATGACTTGCTTGCCAGCCATCCGCTTCTTGCGCTCTCGGGCGGCCCTTTGCTGGCCGCGCTTCAGACCAAGACCTTGTGATTTTGCGTAATCAGCGACTCGATCTTGAAAGAGCTCATAGCTTCGGCGCTCCCATTGCTCTTCCTGCCCATTTTCACCGGCAACCGTGATCTCTTCAACTTGACCGAATAGGTGATGCTGCGCATGGCTGAGTATGTATCGCTTCGTCCGCTTCTCACGTGCCTCCGGCGCAATCACGGCGGACAAATGGCGCGTCCTTTCGTCAGCGTCGATCCGCGCGTAGATCAGTTCAGTGCCAAATTCCTTTTGAAGATAACCGACTGCGAAGGCGTCGAACTCAGCGACTTTTGCCGGATCCTGATTGCCGTTCTCATCAAGAAACCAGTCGTGGGACGCCGAAAGAATACACTCGACCCATGGCTTCTCGTTCTTCGGATCCCATGCCTCGCCAATGACCTTTGCCAGCGCTTTGGGGTTTCTGCCCGCGGATTCCTCCGCCGCATCAAGTTCTTCGCTTTCGGACTTCCTGCGTCGACGCTTAAACGACTCGCGTTTGAGAGCGATGTTGCGCTTCTGAATGTTGACGATCCGCGCATCTGCGATCTTCCGGAGATCGGCGTGGCCAACCGGAAAGTAGTTCAGGCCGGTCCGTGATGGGTCAACATGTGGCGTCTCACCCTGCCGCTTGCCATGCGCCTCGATCCCGCCAAGACCGTTTGTGCTGACCCTCTTAAAGCGCAGCACGATGAGGTTTTTCGCCTTTTCCATGAAGGTGAATTACGCCCCTGAGCGGGCTTTCTGAAATCTCTCCAGGATTATGTGCTTGAGCCGTCGAAGCTGTTCATCCTTCGGATGCGCTCAGCTCTTTACTCACTATTGAGCTGAGCGCACCGCCTTCGGCTCCTTGCTCTCAGCTCTTTCGTTCGCACGGGGCGCTGCCCCGAGACCCCGCGCTTCCAGCGGGGCACCCGCATGGCGGGCGGCCTCTCGGGAGGTCGTTCCACACTCCTCCCGCCGGCTGGCATCCCTCCTGTTCGCGCTCCCCGCGCCAGCCAAGGAGAGTGAGCCCTCTCCTGGACCTCTCCCATTGCGCGATCGTGAACAACACGACCGGAAGAACAGGCATAGCAGAATAAAGGATCTCCCTATGCCTCCTCGTCGCCGTGTCCTTTCGTTGAGACGCGGCGAAGAGGAAGCATACGAAAATATAAGATTTATGACTAACGCTTATGCGCGCGGAGCTGTCGACACAAACATGATAATGCTCGCCATCAGGACACTAAGCGCCGTGGCTACTTCACAACCACCGCAGTTGCGCGTTGGACATTAGCCTGCACGGTCGCTTTTGCCGGCGAGCTGACTGTTCATGAAATGATCTCACATCATGATACTTTCATCGTATGGGGCTCTACACATAGCTTTCCCGACACGCGACAGCGCCGCGGTTTCCGAAGCCGGTTTTTCCTCGAGAAACCGGCTTCGCAAGCCGCGGCTTGATGAAGGTCTCATTTGAACGAGGGCAAGCAACACTGCGGACCGGAACACCCGCGGGTGTCCTCGCGGAACGGAGGCGCACTCTTTCGCCTCTGGTCCACCCGGCGCGTCCTCCTGCGCGCCGGTCTTGAAAGAACGGCACCGAAGTTTCGGACAGCATGGTGCTGTCCAGCGGCTGCTGAGGAGACCCCGAATGGGTAAGCAAGAACTCGTCACTATTGATCCAAAGACCGGCATTCCGCGCTCGACGGCCGAGCGGTTGGTCCGCAGCTTCCTCGCCCGTCATGGCACAGGTTTGGACGACCTCCTGCGCCGCTTTCCAAGCGTAACCGGTCCCGCGTTTCGGTTTGCAATTGAGCAGTGCCTCAAGCCGGGCGTGACGACTATGGAGTTACGGCTCGCACTCGAAGAGGCCTGCGACACATTGTTGTCGCTGCGAGCGGAGGAATTCCACCCGCTCCCCGTCGACACTGGCAAACGCCTCCACGTAGACGCCGGTCTTCGTTGGTATGCCGCCCGCTTCGCCGATCTCGCACAGGCAGCACAGCGCATGTGATCCCCTCTAACCGCGTCGGGAGTACTCCGACGCGGGTCATCCCTTCCGCTCCGTGCCGTGATTTTGGGAGATATCAAACCCTAATCACAGTTTCGGCTATCCGCTTTTCGGCGAGCCGACCTCCTCCTCGGGACCCGGAAAACGATCCGGTGTGCCCGTCACCGAAGACTTCTCGAGGAGCGCAATATGACCATGCAGGATTGGACCGTCATTCCGTTAAGGCAAAAGGAAGCCGCCGCCGTCATCGGGCACAGCTACGGTCGCTTTTCCACGGTTCTGCAGAAGCTGGAGAAAAGTGGGGTCAACATCTGTGCCTACCGTGGAACTCGGCGGGTCTTCTATCCGCAGCACATCCAGAACATTAAGGACGCACTGGAATGCAAGACATCTCCAAAAAGGCACGCGGGAAGAACCGCGAAAAACGCAATCCGTGGGACCCTTACTGGGTCGAGAAAGCTGGCGACTGGGCCGTCGACTTCGTCATCGACGGACGACGATTTCGACGCCGCCTTGGCGTACGCACTTTCGATATGAAGAGCCGGGCGAACGAGGAGGCGAAACGCTTTTATTCGGAGGCCTGGGATGAAATGAAGGCCCCAGCTCCAGTAGAGCGGCCAACGAAGACGCCGTTCTATTTGGCGGCTCTTCGCTACATGCAACAGGGCAAAGAGAAACGCTTCCTGCCCCGCATCATCGAGTATTTCGGTGAAGACACTATGATCGAAGATATTGACACGTTGACGATCGCGGCGGCCGCAGCCGCGCTCTACCCGCATGCGAAACCTGAGACGGTCAAGCGCCAGTTGAAAACGCCGATCAAGGCGATCATCAACTTCGCGCAGGGAACGGGGCGTGAGAAAAGTCACGACACAAAAAGGACCCGGTGGCTCACGCCAGAAGAGGTGGAAAGGGTGTTATACTTCGCGTGCAACCCGCATAAGGCTGGGCTTCATGATCCACATCTGAGAACGCTTCAAAAGATAGCGTTCATGCTCGGTGGAGGGGCGGGACCGGGCGAGACCTTCGCAGCGCAGGCGGAAAACTGGAATTCCGCCACGTCTGAGTGGTGGTTGGATGGCACGAAGACTACCTATCGTGCGCGTTTCGTCCTGCTTCCGGCCCGCTCGATTGACCTAATCGGAGACGTGCCAGAAAGAGGTTCGGCGTTCCTCGCGCCCGACGGGCAGCCCTACGTGCCCCGCGAAAATGGTGGTGGACAGATGGCTGGAGCATTCAACAAGATCCGGGAGGCGGCAGGTCTGGGAAAGGACGTGGTTCCATACACGCTGCGCCATACTTGGGCGACTTGGTTTTACGCGCAGACGAAAGATTTTAGGCGCCTCGTCGACCTCGGAGGGTGGAATAAATCGGACACTGCAAACCGGTATTGTAAGGTCGCGCCGAAGGATCTCGGAAATCGCCTGCTTCAGCACGGGTGGGACTTTCGCGAGGACATCGGTGGACCAGTCAAATACGGTGAACTGGTAACTATTCGCAGGTAAGCCAATTCGCTCGGAGGGTATGCCCTCCGGGCATTTTCCCAGGCCGAAGACTGCAGAGATCGGAGTGGGGCGCCCTCCGATGGGGGCCTCGCTGCCAACGCGCTTCAAAGTTTGTTGGTTTGAGCTTCGTTAAACGGCAGCAACCGATGGTGAACCGCAGGCAGAGATGACAAGCATTTGTCAATTCGTCGAATTTTCGAAGAAATTATGAGTGAAACACCTTGTTTTATTGAAGGTGCCCGCCCTCTTAGCAGGGGAGCGCCTTCGACCACTCGGCCACGTCTCCGCGGACCCGTATAGGGATCGTCTCGGGGGGAGACAAGCGGTTTTTCGGCGGAAATTCGGGTGGTTTGCGATTTCTCGCGTGGGGCGGAGATGGCGCAGGCGGGGGCGCGGGTCGGCACGGGGCAGGGGCGCCGGTCGCCATGAAAAACGCGCGCGAGATGACTCGCGCGCGTTCCGTTTTCAAGGGGTTTCGCTTGGCTTAGCGGGTCGTCTCGCCGCGCCGGCGCACCACCACGTCGACCGTGATCGACGCAAGCAGCACCGCCGCCGTCGCCATCAGCTGCACCGCCGCCGGCAGGCCCAGAAGCGCCATGCCGTTGACGATCGCGGCGATCACGACGCCGCCGAGGATCGCGTGGATCGGATGACCGCGCCCGCCGAAGAGGGACGTGCCGCCGATCACCGCCGTCGCGACGACATAGAGCACGATCGTGCCGCCGTCGAAGCTGGTGGAGATCGAGCGCAGGCGCGAGGCGTAGATGATGCCGCCCAGACCCGCCGTCGTCGCCGCCAGCGTGAAGGCTGCGGTCCGGATCAGGCGCAGGTTGATGCCCGCCCGGCGCGCAGCCTCGGCATTGCCGCCGATCGCGAGGACATAGCGGCCGAATTTCAGCCGTCCCAGCAGGAAGGACCATGCCAGCAGCACCGCGAAGACGATCGGGATCACCCACGGCATGCCCGAGAGCGGGAAGCGTGCGACGCCGCGGTTCATGTTGGAGATCGTCACCAGCACGATACCCGCGATCACGGCGGCCGCGATCTTCGCGATGGTGAGGCCCACCGGCGGCGCGACGAGGCCGCTCTGGCGGCGTTTTGCATCCTTGCGGAAGGTCATGATCGCGAAGACCAGAACCACCGCTCCGGTCATCAGCCAGCCCATCAGCGGGCTCAGCGTGCCATTGGCGAAGTTGTTGATCGTGTCACTCGCGACAGGGATCGTTCCCCCGGCGCCCAGCAGCTGGATCATCAGCCCGTTGAAGCCCAGAAGGCCCGCCAGCGTCACCACGAAAGAGGGCAGTTTGAGCCGCGTGATCAGCGAGCCCTGGAAGATACCCAGTACCGCAGGCACGGCCAGGCCCGCTACGACAGCCGCCCACCAGGGCCAGTCGGTACCCGGCGCGACCAGCAACGTCGCAACCGTCGCCCCGATCCCGGCCACGAAGCCGAGCGACAGATCGATCTCGCCCAGCAAGAGGACAAAGACCTGTCCCATCCCGATCATCATGAAGACCGAGCCCTGAACGAGCAGGTTCACGACGTTCCCCGGCGAGAGGAATTTCGGGTTCTGCAACTGGAAGATCAGCGAGATCAGCACGAAGCCCAGAAGAACCGGCAGCACGCCGCTTTCGCCTGCCTTGATCTTCGCCCATGTGCGCGAGAGGTAGCTTGCAAAGCTCTGATCCTCGGTCGTGGCGCCCACCACGGCGGAGGGGCCGCTGTCGCCCGACGCCTCGCGTTGCGCCGCGACATCCTTGGCGTTTTCTGCCGCGATCGAGGCGGCGGCGCGCATCGCACCGGCTTCGACCACGTGATCGGATTTGCCCGTGGTCATCAGTTCGACCACGCGCTGGGTGTCGTATTCCTCGATCGGGCCCTGGCTGACCATCTCGCCCAGACGCAGGATCGCGAGCCGGTCGGAGACCGCGAAGACGTCGTTGAGGTTGTGCGAGATCATCACCACTGCAAGGCCCTGATCGGCGAGGCGGCGCACCAGTTGCAGCACCTGACCGGTCTGGGCCACGCCGAGCGCCGCGGTGGGCTCGTCGAGGATCACCAGTTTGGAATTCCACATCACGGCCTTGGCGACCGCAATCGATTGCCGCTGACCGCCCGAGAGCGCCGAGACCGGCGCGCGGATCGAGCGCAGCGTGGTCACGCGCAGCCCTTGCAGCGTCTCTGCCGCGGCGCGCTCCATCGCGTCCTCGTCGAGCATCCCGTTCGTCAGGATTTCGCGACCGAGGAACATGTTCTGCAAGACGTCGAGATTGTCGCACAGCGCGAGGTCCTGATAGACGACCTCGATGCCCAGCTCCGCACTGTCGCGGGGCGAGCGGACGCGGACCTCATTGCCTTCCCATTCGATTACGCCGCCATCGGCTTCATGGATGCCAGCGATGGTTTTCGTCAGCACGGATTTGCCCGCGCCATTGTCACCGACCAGTGCCGTCACCTCGCCGGGGCGGACGTCGAAATCGACCCCGCTGAGCGCCTGAACTGCACCGAAGCTCTTTTCCAGACCCCGAATACGGAGGATCGCGTCGCGATCCTCCGTCAGGGACCCGGTACCGTTACCCGTGTCCATCATTGGCTATCAGTTCCCGATGCCTGCGGCCTTGCACGCGTCAGCCGCGCCGCCCGCACAGAGCTTGGAGGTGTCGACGAAGCCGTCTTTCACGACGGTGTCGGCCATGTTCTCCGGGGTGACCCAGATCGGCTTGAGCAGGATCGAGGGCACGTCCATGCCGCCCTGGCTGTCATTGACCTTGCCGTTGACGAGGCCGTCGGGCGGAGTGTCGCCAGCACGCATGTAGAGCGCGAGCGCGGCTGCCGCCTGAGCTTCGAGGTAGATCGGCTTGTAGACGGTACCGCACTGGTAGCCGGTGAGCACGTTCTGCAGGCCGGTGACCGTCGCGTCCTGACCGGTGGTCGGGAAGGCTTTCGGCGGCACTTTCAGCGTCTTGAGATAGGAGATGACCGCGTTTGCGTTGTCGTCATTCGGGGTGACGACGGCGTTCATGTCCTGATGCGCGGTGAACTGCTGCTCGAAGGTGGTCCGTGCGACCGACGGGTCCCAGGTGCCTGCGGGCTCGCCCGCATTGGTGTAGCTGCCATCGTCGAATTTCGGCTTCAGCACGCTCATGTAGCCCTGCTTGAACAGGGTGGCGTTGTTGTCATCGGGCGAGCCCGCCATCACGAGGATATTCGGCTTCTCGATGTTCCAGTCGCTGAGGCACTGTTCCATGCCCTTGCCGATCAGCTCGCCGACATATTCGTTGTCGAAGCTGATATAGTAGTCGCGCGAGCCGCCAAGCGTGATCCGGTCATAGTCGATGACCGCGACGCCGTGCTCTTTCGCGTATTTCTCGACAGCCGCACCGCCGCCCGAGGAGATCGGGTCGATCAGCAGAACGGTCGCGCCCTGGCTGATATCGGTCTGCGCCTGCGTGAGCTGGTCGGCTTCCGAGCCCTGCGCGTTGGTGATGATCAGATCGTCCGCGGACAGGCCCGCCTCCTTGAAGGCTTTCTTCAGGTAGGGCTCGTCGAACGAGGTGTAGCGGGCGGAGCTTGCTGTGTCGGGCAGCAGCACGCCCACTTTGCCTTTGCCTTTGGCGGCGACGTCCTTGAGCTGGCCCATGGCGGCGAAATCAGCGCCGAAGCTGTCGGCGGTGACGCCTTGAGCCTGCGCGGCACCTGCAATCAGGCCAAGCGCGAGAACGCTGGTTCCGGCGAGACGCGCGGCGGTTCCGCACGTCGAGCGACGAATGTCTTTCATTATAATCCTCCTAAGGCCGGATGGGTTCCTCCCGTGGGGTGGCATCGCCTTGCCCCAGCGCGCCGCCTGTGCCGGTTGCGGACAGGGCAGCGCCGGGGCGCGCATCCGGTACGCGTCCCGTTAGCGCAATCATGGCTTGAAATGTTGCTCTGAACAGGGGGGTGGCGAACACAAAACACTCACGAAACTGCGAGGCCGTGGTATTCCGGGGCAAGTAAGAAGAGTAGGGGAGACGAGCGGCTGACTTCGCGCGGCACCGATGTGGCACCCGGAGTGGTTGACACCTGCGCGCGCCGCTGTATAAGCCCGCCATTCCGGTAACGCGAGTTGCCGGGATTATTCATTGGTGTTGGTGGACCTCGCAAGAGGAAACCTGTCGCCGGTCGCCGCGAGGCCCGGAGGAGGACAACGCCCTTCGAAACAATAATGAAGGAGATCAGCCGTGACCAAACGCACGTCTGCCAAGTACAAAATCGACCGCCGCATGGGCGAGAACATCTGGGGCCGCGCCAAGTCGCCCGTCAACCGTCGTGAATATGGCCCCGGCCAGCACGGTCAGCGCCGCAAGGGCAAACTGTCCGACTTCGGTATCCAGCTCCGCGCCAAGCAGAAGCTGAAGGGCCATTACGGCGACCTGACCGAGAAGCAGTTCCGCCGCATCTACGCCGAAGCCGAGCGTGTGAAGGGCGACACCGGTGAAAACCTGATCGGTCTGCTCGAGCGCCGCCTCGACGCGCTGGTCTACCGCGCCAAGTTCGTCCCGACCGTCTTCGCTGCGCGCCAGTTCGTGAACCACGGCCACGTGCTCGTGAACGGCAAGAAAGTGAACATCCCCTCCTACCGCCTGAAAGAAGGCGACGTGGTGGAAGTCCGCGAGAAGTCCAAGCAGATGGCTCTGGTTCTCGAAGCCGTTCAGTCGCCCGAGCGCGACGTTCCGGATTACCTCGAAGTCGACCACAACAAACTGACCGCGAAATTCGTGCGCACCCCGGCTCTGTCCGACGTGCCCTTCGCGGTTCAGATGGAACCGAACCTCGTGGTCGAATTCTACGCGAAGAACTGATCTCTCAGTCTTCGCCGATCATTCGGAAAAGGCCGTGCCCCCGGGGCGCGGCCTTTTTCTTTTGGGCAGTGGGGTGGCGCGATACGAGCCGAGGGCAGGGCCCGGCCGCCGGGTGGGCGCGCCCCGTTTCGTGGTCTTCGCTTAATCTCGCGAAATCCGGACAACCTCGATCCGCGCGCTGACGCCACCAAAGCGCCCGCCCGAGGGGGCGGTCGGGCGCTGCCCGGGCCGCTGCGCCGCTGATCCGGGCGGGGTTCGCCACTCACCCGTTGCATCCCTGCCGCGTCTGCTATGCGGGTGATCTTCTCACTAGCCCTGTCGCGCCATGGCGGATAGAACTCGGGCCACGATTCAGGAGTGCACAATGACCACGCATATTCGCCCCCAGCCCGGTATTATGGACATCGAGCTCTATCAGGGCGGCGCCTCCCATGTGGCGGGGCGCACCGATGCCGTCAAACTCAGCTCGAACGAGAACCCGTTCGGCCCCTCTGACAAGGCCAAGGACGCGTTCGCGAAATGCGCCCATTCGATGCATCGCTACCCCCCGACCGACCATGCCAAGCTGCGCACGGCGATCGGCGAGGTGCATAAGCTCGACCCCGACCGGATCATCTGCGGCGTGGGCTCGGACGAGATCATCCACTTCCTGTGCCAGGCCTATGTCGGCGCGCGCGACGAGGTCGTGTTCACCGAGCACGGCTTCCTGATGTATCGCATCTCGACCATGGCCGCGGGCGGCACCCCGATCGAGGTCAAGGAGCGCGACCGCACGACCGATGTCGATGCGATCCTGAGCGCCTGCACCAAGAAGACCAAGCTCGTCTTCCTCGCCAATCCGAACAACCCGACTGGCACGATGATCCAGCTGGCGGAGCTGGAGCGGCTGGCGGCGGGGCTGCCGAAAGGCGCGCTGCTGGTGATCGATGCGGCCTATGCGGAATATGTCGAAGGCTATGACGGCGGGGCGGAGCTGGCGACGCGCCTGCCCAATGTCTTCATGACGCGGACCTTCTCGAAGATCTACGGTCTCGGCGGGCTGCGCGTCGGTTGGGGCTATGGCTCGCGCGAGGTGATCGACGTGCTCAACCGCATCCGTGGGCCGTTCAACCTTTCGACCGCGCAGCAGGAGACTGCAGAGGCCGCCGTGCGCGATCAGGACTGGGTCAACAAATGCCGCGATGACAACACCCGTTTGCGCGCGTGGCTGGCCGAAGCGCTGGCGGAAAAGGGCGTTCCGTCAGATACTTCCACGGCGAACTTCATCCTCGCGCGTCTCGCCTCCGAGCAGGAGGCTGCCGATTGCGATACCTACCTGAAATCCGAAGGCATCATCGTGCGCCGGGTCGCGGGCTATAACCTGCCTAACTGCCTGCGCATCACCGTGGGCGACGAACCGTCCTGCCGCCGCGTGGCGCATCTGATCGGCGTCTTCAAGGCAGGCGGGATTGAGGTGCCCAGATGAGCCAACTCTACCAGCGGGTCGCGCTGATCGGGCTCGGCCTGATCGCCTCGTCGATGGCCCATGCGATGCGCGAGAAGGGCCTGGCGGGCGAGATCGTCGGTCATGCGCGCTCCGCCGAGACGCGCGACACCGCGCTGGAGATCGGGCTGGTCGATGCCGTCTATGAGACCGCCGCCGAGGCCGTCGCGGGCGCGGATCTGGTTGTGCTCTGTGTGCCGGTCGGCGCGATGGCGAAGATCGCCGAAGAGATCGCTCCGCATCTGGCCCGCGGGGCTACGATCACCGATGTCGGCTCGGTCAAGCGCGCGGTGATCGACGCGGTCGGTCCGCATGTGCCCGAGGGGGTGCATTTCATTCCCGGCCACCCGCTGGCGGGGACGGAACAGTCCGGCCCGCGCTCGGGCTTTGCGACGCTCTTCGCCAATCGCTGGTGGCTGTTCACGCCGATCGAGGGCACGGACCCCGAGGCGCTGACCCGGCTGAAATCTCTGGTCGAGGCGATGGGCGCGAATACCGACGAGATGGCGCCCGATCACCACGATCTCGTGCTCTCGGTCGTGTCGCACACGCCGCACCTGATCGCCTATACGATGGTTGGCGTGGCGGATCATCTTCGTCGTGTAACCCACGAGGAAGTCATCAAATATTCCGCTACGGGTTTCCGCGATTTTACCCGGATCGCGGCCTCGGACCCGACGATGTGGCGCGACGTGTTCCTGACCAACAAGGAAGCCACGCTCGATATCCTTGGCCGCTTCACCGAGGAGCTGTTCATGCTGCAACGCGCGATCCGCATGGGCGATGGCGACATGCTGCACGACTATTTCACGCGCACCCGCGCGATCCGCCGCGGCATCATCGAGGCCGGGCAGGATACGGATGCGCCCGATTTCGGGCGCGGTGCGCCGAAGAAAGACGCATGAGAGTAGCGGCGCTGATCGCACTTGCGGCAGTGGTGGCGCTTGGCTCTTGCGGGCGCGGTGAAGATCGGCGCTCGGCGCGCTATTCCTCGTCGGGCGAGCTTTGCGGCATTGCGGGGCTGGAAGGCGCGCATATCGCGCCGATCGACGGGCCGGGGCGCTGCGGCATCGCCGATCCGGTTCAGATCACCTCCGTCTCCGGTATCCGCCTGACCTCGCCGGTTCGGGTGAATTGCTCGGCGGCGAAGTCCTTCAAGCGCTGGGTGGATCGTGGGATCAAACCGGCGGTGGGGCGGCGCGGCGGCGGGATCGAGGCGATCCGCATCGCAGCCTCCTATTCCTGCCGGAGCCGCAATTCGCAGCCCGGCGCGAAGCTGTCCGAACATGCCAAGGGCAACGCAATCGACGTCTCGGGCGTGGTCCTGCGCAACGGCAAGACGCTGAGCGTGCTGGAGGATTGGCGCCGGGGCCGGGTGATCAAGCGGATGCACAAATCGGCCTGCGGCCCGTTCGGCACCGTGCTGGGGCCGAAATCGGATCGCTTCCATCAGGACCACATCCACGTGGACGTGGCCAGCTACCGCGGCGGGGCTTACTGCCGTTAACCTTTACTGCCGCTGCGCGACCAGCTGCGGCGCGGGGCCGAGCGGCACCGGGCCGAGGCTCATCTGCCCGTCCTTGAAGACAAGCGGCACTTCCAGCGCGCCATCGGGGTTCTTCGCGGCCAGCATCGCGCCGATCCCGGTTACGAGCTTCATCTGGTCCTTGCCGATCAGACCCATGCTCTGCGCGATGCCGACCCAGTTGCGCCACGAGGCAGAGCGGATCGTCAGCGTGCCGTCGGGATAGCCCGAGGGATCGACCGTCAGGTTGCCCTCGACCGAAACATCGTTGCCGCCCCAGCTCAGCGAAAGGTCCGAAACCGAGAACGTCATCAGCCCCGGGATGCCCGCTTCCAGCGCGGTCTGGTCGATCGGTTCGCGCGTGCCGATCAGCGCGTCGAAATGGATGCGTGCGATGGTGTCGGGCAGCTTGCCCTTCGGGTCGACCCGCTCCAGGAGATCGGCCGGGAGTTTCAGCGACTTCGCCTCCGCGCCCAGACGATAGGCGGCGGCGGGCATCACCAGATCGGCGGCTTGCGCCGAGCCGCCGAGCGCGCCCTGCGCCTTGTCCTTGCGCTCGATGGCGAGGCGCAGCTGATCGGCCGAAAGCGCGGGGGCCGTCTCGCCCGCGGGCGTCAGCACCGGCGCGGAGATCACGGCAATCGCCCGCTCCAGCGGCAGCGCGGTCGAATAGCCCACCGTCAGCGAGGCGCGCATGTCCTCTTGCGTCAGCTTGTAGCTTTGATCGCCCAGTTGCAGCGACTGGCCCGAGGGCAGGTAGGCGATCACTTTATTGGGTTCGTATCCCAGAGCGAAGAGCTGCGCAAAGGGCGCGCTCCAGTGCCACAGGCCGCCCTGATCCTTCAGTTCGGGCTTGTCGAAGGTCAGATCGAAGCGCGAGGGGAAGCCCGCCAGCGACACCGATTGCGCATCGCCCCAGCCTTCCTGCCGGGCCTGCGCGAGCATGTCGCGCGCGCCGTTTTCGATCTTATGCGCGCCGTAAAACCAGTAGCCGCAATAGGCCAGCGTCGCGACCAGCACCAGAATGATCAGTTTGCGCATCTTCGCCTCTTTGCAAATCGGGTGAACCCCATGTAAGCCGTGTTCTCATGCAGGACCAGTGCGACGACAACAGGATCTGGGTCTTCGGCTACGGCTCGCTGATCTGGAACCCCGGCTTCGATTTTGACGAGCGGATGCTCGCCCGTGCGCCGGGTTGGGAGCGCAGCTTCTGCCTGCGCTCGCTGGTGCATCGGGGCACGCCCGAAGCGCCGGGGCTGGTGCTGGCGCTCGACGAGGGGCAGGGCGGCTGCGCGGGGCTCGCCTTCGCGATCCGGCCCGGACAGGAAGACGAGGTAATGGCCTATCTGCGCGAGCGCGAGTTGGTGACCTCGGCCTATCTGGAACGAGAGATCGACGTCGATCTGGATGACGGGCGGCGCGTGCGCGCGGTCACCTATGTGATCGACCGCCATCACGATCAGTATTGCGGCGGGCTTTCCGATGACGAGCAGGCGCGGATCATCGCCAGCGCCACCGGCGGGCGCGGTCCGAACCGCGATTATCTGTTCAATACTGCCCAGCATCTGCACGAATTGGGCATCCCGGATCCCCATCTTGATGCATTGGTGGCACGGCTGCACGACTTGTCGTGATAGCCCTTGGCGAAGGGCTGCACCCTCGCTAGGCTCTGCGCAAACAGGCAAGAGGGGCAATAATGGAAGAGCCGATCCGGCTGGAGCCGCAATTCTCACAACCCGTGCGTCAGGTGATCCTGATGCTTCTGGTGCTCGGCTTGGTCGCTACGGGTGGCTATTTCGCCTATTCGCGCATCTTCCCGATTTTCCTCGCCAATCCCTGGCTGAACGGGGTGATCCTCGCGGTCTTCGTCTTCGGCATCCTCGCCTGTTTCTGGCAGGTGGTGCAGCTGGTGAAGGCGGTGAACTGGATCGAGAGCTTCGCCGCGGACCGCCCCGGTCGTCCGCAGGTGCGCCCGCCGTCGATGCTGGCGCCGCTTGCGTCCCTTCTGGGCTCGCGCGAGGCGCGCCGCGCGGTGTCGTCGTCCTCGGGGCGCTCGATCCTCGAATCCGTCGCGACCCGGATCGACGAGGCGCGCGACATCACCCGCTATATCGCTGGGCTGCTGATCTTCCTCGGCCTGCTCGGGACGTTTTACGGCCTCGCTACCACCGTGCCTGCGGTGGTCGAGACCATTCGCGCACTGGCGCCCAAGGAAGGCGAGAGCGCGATCGGCGTGTTCGACAACCTGATGACGGGTCTGGAGGCGCAGCTGGGCGGCATGGGCACGGCGTTCTCCTCCTCGCTCTTGGGTCTTGCGGGCTCGCTGGTGGTGGGCTTGTTGGAACTGTTCGCAAGCCACGGTCAGAACCGGTTCTACCGCGAGCTGGAGGAATGGATTTCCTCGATCACGCGGCTGTCCTTCACCGCGCTCGAAGGGGGCGATGGCGAAGGCTCGATGGTGGCGGGCGTCCTCGATCACATGTCCGAACAGATGGACCAGATCCAGACACTGTTCGTGCGCTCCGATGCCGGTCGCGTGCAGACCGAGGCGCGGATCGCGCATCTGTCAAACGCCATTCACGACCTGTCGGAACGGCTCTCGGCAGAGATGGATGCGCGCCACCGCCAGCAAGGCGCGCTGCAACAGATGGCCGAGGGGCAGGAGCGGCTGATCGGCGCGCTCGATCACCTCGCGCAACGCACGGCCGAAGGCGCACCCGAGGCGGAGGCGCTGATGGAGACCCGGATGCGGCTGCGCTCGATCGACCAGCAGATGATGCGGATGCTCGAGGAAGTCAGCGCCGGACGGCAGGAAAGCATGGCCGAGCTGCGCCACGATTTCGCAGGTCTCACCCGGGCGATCCTCGGCTACAAACCGCATCGCGAGGATTAATTCATGGCTCTGGCACGGCGCGGCGGCAATCGGTTCTCGACCAATATCTGGCCGGGTTTCGTCGATGCGATGACGGCGCTTCTTCTGGTCCTGATGTTCGTCCTGTCGATCTTCATGATCGTGCAATCGGTGCTGCGCGATACGCTGAGCACCAAGGAAGGCGAGCTGATCCAGCTCAACGAACAGGTGTCGAACCTCGCCAAGGCGCTGTCGCTGCAACAGACGAAGACGCAGCAGCTGACCGGCGAGTTGGAGAATGCGAAGGACAAGGCCGACCAGCAGGACTCGCTGATCGCGACGCTCACCTCGCAGCTCGATGACCGCAGGGCCGCGCTGGCCGATGCCAAGCAGAAGATCACCGAATTCGAGGCCCGCGTCGCGCAATTGGTGGGCGAGCGCAACGCCGCGCAGCAGGATGCGAGCGCCAAGGCCGACGAAATCCGGCTAAGCAAGGAAACCATCGCCGATCTGCGCGACAAGCTGACGAAATCGGGTGATGAGGTCGCGGCGATGACGCTGCAGCTCGAAGAAGCGCGCAAAAAGGCCGAGGACACGCTGACCAAGCTCGCCGCCGCGCAGACCGCGAAAGACGATCTGGAAAAGCAGCTCGGCAAGCAGCTGTCCGAGGCCGAGAAGCAGGCCGCGCTGAAAGCCACCGCGCAGAAGGCGCTGGCCGATCAGCAGGCGATCTCGGAAGGCGCGCAGAAGAAAGTCGCTCTGCTCAATCAACAGGTTGCGGCGTTGCGCAGCCAGCTCGCGCAGCTGCAGAACGTGCTCGACGAGGCGCAGCAGAAGGATGCCGCGGCCAAGGTGCAGCTCGACAATCTCGGCCAGCAGCTGAACGCGGCGCTGGCCCGTGCGGCCTCCGAGGAAAAGAAACGCGCGGACCTGCAGGAGAAGATGCGCAAGGAGGCCGAGGCCAAGGCAAAAGATCTGGAGAACTACCGTTCGGAATTCTTCGGCAAGCTGTCGCAGCTTCTGAAGGGCAAACAGGGCGTGAAGATCGAAGGCGACCGTTTCGTCTTCTCCTCCGAGGTGCTCTTCGCGCCGGCCTCCGCAACGCTGTCTGATGCGGGCCGCGCGCAGATCAAGCAGGTGACCTCGCTGCTCGACCAGCTGCGTGGGGAAATCCCGGGCGACATTCCGTGGATCATCCGCGTCGATGGCCATACCGACGACACGCCGCTGTCGGGGCAGGGCGAGTTCAAGGATAACTGGGAGCTGAGCCAAGCCCGCGCGCTGTCGGTGGTGAAATATATGGTCGAGAGCCTCGGCTTCCCGCCGCAACGCCTCGCCGCCGCCGGGTTCGCGCAGTTCGACCCGGTGAACACCGCCGACACGCCCGAAGCGCGCGCCCAGAACCGCCGAATCGAGCTGAAACTGACCGAGCGCTGAGGCGCCGGTCAGACGATCTCCGTCAGCCAGTCGAGGAACGCGCCGAGCCGTCCCTCGGCACTGCCCTGCAAGCTGCGAAATGAGCGCGCCCCAATGACAAATGAAAAGGCTGCCGGGCCAAGCTCCGGCAGCCTTTTGCGATAATCGCGTCTGCCGAGGGCCGCCAAGCCCCCGGCCGCGTGCTTATTTCGCGATCCGGTCGAGGATGCGCGCCCAGGAGCGGATGCCCTTGTGGAAGCTTTTCACGTCGTATTTCTCGTTCGGGGAGTGGATCGCGTCGTCGTCATTGGCGAAGCCGATCAGCATCGCGTCCATGCCGAGGATCGACTTGAAGTAGTAGCCGATCGGGATCGAGCCGCCCATGCCGACGATGACCGCCTCGCGGTTCCATTCGTCGCTCAGCGCCTGACGCGCGGCTTCGAATTCGGGGCGCGACGTGTCCATCACGGAGGCAGGTGCGCCATCGAGATCACCGTCCCAGGTGATGCGCGCATCGACCGGCAAGCGTGCCTCGACATGGGCGCGCAGCGCCTTGCGGACGTGGGCCGGGTCCATGTCGCCCACGAGACGGCAGGTGATCTTGCAATGCGCCTCGGCCGGGATCACGGTCTTCGAGCCCGCGCCTTGATAGCCGCCCCAGAGACCGTTGATCTCCAGCGTCGGGCGTGCCCATTGCTGCTCCAGCGCCGAATAGCCCTCTTCGCCATGCGGCACGGTCATGCCCGCGTGCTGAAGGTATTCCTTCTCGTCGAAGCCGCAGGTCTTCCACGCTTCGAGCTGCTCGGCCGGGACTTCGTGGACGCCCTCGTAGAAGCCTTCGACCGCGACGCGGCCCTGATCGTCATGGAAGCTCGCGATGATCTTGGAAATCTCGCGCAGCGGGTTCAGCGCGGGGCCGCCGTAATGGCCCGAATGCAGATCGATGCGCGGCCCGTGCAGGGTGAATTCCTCCTTCAGCATCCCGCGCAAGGAGCCCGCGATCGAGGGCACGCCGGGCGAGACCATCGAGGTGTCGCAGATCAGCGCCAGATCGGAGGTCAGCTCTTCGCGGTTGTTCTCGAGGAAGGGCACCAGCGAGGGCGAGCCCGATTCTTCCTCGCCTTCAAGAAAGATCACAAGATTGCCAGGAAGCTCGCCGTTCACGGCCTTATAGGCGCGGCAGGCCTCGATGAAGGTCATCAGCTGACCCTTGTCGTCGGACGCGCCGCGACCACGGATGACGCGACCATTCTCGGTATCTTCGATCTGCGGCTCGAAGGGGGGCGTGTTCCACAGCTCCAGCGGGTCCACCGGCTGCACGTCGTAGTGGCCGTAGAACAGCAGGCGCGGGCCGTCGCCCTTGGAATGCGCAACCACCATCGGGTGCCCCGTGGTCGGGCGCAGTTCGGCGTCGAAACCCAGCGATTTCAATTCCTTGACGAGCCATTCCGCAGCTTCGTGGGTCTCTTCGCGATAGGCCGGATCGGTCGAGATCGAGCGGATTTTCAGCAGCTCGAAAAGACGGTCCATCGCGGCGTCCAGGCCGCTATCGATTTCGGTGAGAACCTCGTTCAGTGCCATGCAGGCCTCCTTTATTTTGGCCTCAGCCTAGGGCTGCGCGCGGGACTGTCCAGAGGGGGTGACGCAAGGGCGCGACAAATTGCGAAAACTGAATGTTTGCTTTTCATGACTATTTGCGACATTTTTGCGCTTCAGGGAGAGGAATTTGACATTTATCAATGTCGCGCTTTGTGGTGCCCGGTAGGGCAGACCCAGCGAACAGTCATGCAAGGGAAGCACGAGATGGATTACGACCGCGCACTCGATCAGGCGATTGACAAGCTGCACGAGGAAGGCCGCTATCGCGTCTTCATCGATATCGAGCGCGAGAAGGGTAATTTCCCCCACGCCGTCTGGACCAAGCCGGACGGGTCGAAGCAGGACATCACCATCTGGTGCGGCAACGACTATCTGGGCATGGGCCAGCATCCGGTCGTGCTGGCGGCGATGCACGAGGCTCTGGACGCCACCGGCGCAGGCTCGGGCGGCACGCGCAACATCTCGGGCACGACGGTCTATCACAAGCGGCTGGAGCACGAGATCGCCGATCTGCACGGCAAAGAGGCCGCGCTGGTCTTCTCCTCGGCCTATATCGCCAATGACGCGACGCTGAGCACGCTGCCCAAGCTGTTCCCCGGCCTCATCATCTATTCCGACGAGCTGAACCACGCCTCGATGATCGAAGGCATCCGCCGTAACGGCGGCGCCAAGCGCATCTTCCGTCACAATGACGTCGCTCATCTGCGCGAATTGCTGGCCGCCGACGATCCGGCTGCGCCGAAGCTGATCGCGTTCGAGTCGGTCTATTCGATGGATGGCGATTTCGGCCCGATCTCCGAACTGTGCGATCTGGCCGAGGAATTCGGTGCGCTGACCTATCTCGACGAGGTGCACGCAGTCGGCATGTATGGCCCGCGCGGCGCCGGTATCGCCGAGAAGCTGGGAGAGATGGACCGGATCGACATCTTCAACGGCACGCTGGGCAAGGCTTTCGGTGTGTTCGGCGGCTATATCGCGGCTTCGGCCAAGATGGTCGATGCCGTGCGCTCCTACGCGCCGGGCTTCATCTTCACCACCTCGATTCCGCCGGCGGTGGCGGCTGGCGCTGCCGCGTCGATCGCCTTCCTGAAAGGCGAGGGCGGTCAAGAACTGCGCGACAAGCAGCAGCTGCACGCGAAGATTCTCAAGATGCGCCTGAAGGGCATGGGCATGCCGATCATCGATCACGGCTCGCATATCGTGCCCGTGATCATCGGAGATCCCAAACATACCAAGGCCTTGTCGGACATGCTGCTCGACGAGTTCGGGGTCTATGTCCAGCCGATCAACTTCCCGACCGTGCCGCGCGGCACCGAGCGTCTGCGCTTCACGCCCTCGCCGGTGCACGACACCGGTATGATTGACGGTCTGGTCAAGGGTATGGATGCGCTTTGGGCGCGCTGTGAGCTGAATCGCGCCGAAGCCAGCGCGTGAGCCACATAGGCGCGTGCGCGGCTCGCTTGCTTGTGATAAGCCTTTGTTAATCGAAGGGGCTATTGGCTCCGAATCGACGCAGGCGGGAAAACGGCAGGGACAGGCAGCATGATCGGGCGAAGGGCTAAACCTTCGACGGGGGACGAAGTCAAACCTAAAGGGTTCGACGATTTCGAACTTCGTCTTGGCGATGTGATGCGCGGCGAGCGGGCGACGCTCGCCAAATCGCTCCTTGATGTCCAGCGCGAACTCCGGATCAAAGCAGCCTATATCGCGGCCATCGAAGCCTGCGATGTGGAAGCTTTCGACACGCCCTCCTTCATCGCGGGCTATGTGCGCTCCTACGCGCGCTATCTCGGCCTCGACCCCGAATGGTCGTTCCAGCGCTTCTGCAACGAGGCTGGCTATTCGCCCGCCCACGGCATGTCCGAAGCCGCCTCCGGTCCGAAGCCGCAGCGCGACCCGAAGGACATGGCCGAGGCGCTCGCCAACCCCGCCTTCATCCCGCGCAAGGAATCGATCTGGACCAAGATCGAGCCGCGCGCCGTCGGTGCGCTCTTCGTTCTGGCGCTGATCGGTGGCGGTATCGGCTATGGCGGCTGGACCGTGCTGCAGGAAGTGCAGCGCGTGCAGCTGACGCCCGTGGATCAGGCCCCCGGCGTGATGGCCGATCTCGACCCGCTCGACTCGGTCAAGGACGGGCCCGAGATGGCGCAGGCCGACGACACGCTGCCCGAGGTCACCCAACCCGAGCGCTCCGCGCGCATCTACCGTCCGGCGGCGCTCGACGCGCCGGTTCTGGTGTCGCGCGACGGGCCCATCGCTTCGATCGACCCCAATGCCACCGGCGCGCTGGCCGGGCAGGGCGTGGGCGCAGCCGCTCCGGGTCTGACGCCCAATCTCATCGGTCTGGCGCAGTCCAACACGTCCCCGAACACGCCGCAGGGCACGCAACTCGCCTCGGCGGCTGGCCCCGAGAACAATATCCAATCCGCCGTTGCCAAGGCGCTGGGAGCGGATCAGCCCGATGTCGTCGTGCTGGCCGTGCGCCCGTCCTGGGTGCGGATCAAGTCTGCCGATGGCGCGACCCTGTTCGAGAAGGTCATGGATGCGGGCGAACGCTACGTGCTGCCCAAGCTCGAAGAAGCGCCGACGATGCGCACGGGCGAATCCGGCGCGATTTATTTCGCGGTCAACGGCGTGACGCATGGCCCGGTCGGCAAGCGCGGTCAGGTCACGAAGAACATCAAGCTGTCGTCGGCCGCGCTGGACGAGGACTATCCGGTTGCCAATCTCGCGCAGGACAAGGACCTCGCGAAGATGATCGCCGTGGCCGATGCGGGCGATGCCGCCGCGCCGGCGCAGACCGACCAGCAATAAACCGCAGATCACGATCCGCCCCGGCCCGTTGCACCGCAGCGGGCCTTGGCGTATCAGGAGCCGAGGTCTCGAAGGAGCGTTTGCATGTCTCTCAACCCGGTCCGCCCGTGGCGCAATATCTACCGCCGCAAGTCTCGCCAGATCATGGTCGGAAATGTCCCCGTCGGGGGCGATGCGCCGATCTCGGTGCAGACGATGACCAATACCGACAGCTCGGACGTGCGCGCGACGCTCGATCAGGTGATCCGCGCGGCAGATGTCGGCGCGGATATCGTGCGCGTCTCGACCCCGGACGAGTCCAGCACCCGCGCCCTGCGCGAGATTTGCCGCGAAAGCCCGGTGCCGATCGTGGCCGACATCCATTTCCACTACAAACGCGCGATCGAAGCGGCGGAGGCGGGGGCGGCTTGCCTGCGCATCAACCCCGGCAATATCGGCGATGAGAAGCGCGTGGCCGAGGTCGTGCGCGCCGCCAAGGATCACGGCTGTTCGATCCGGATCGGCGTGAACGCGGGCTCGCTCGAGCGGCACCTGCTGGAGAAATACGGCGAGCCGTGCCCCGAGGCGATGGTCGAGAGCGCGATGGACCATATCCGCATTCTCGAGGATCACGATTTCCGCGAATACAAGATTTCGGTGAAGGCGTCGGACGTGTTCCTCGCCGCCGCTGCCTATCAGGGCATCGCCGAGGCGACCGACGCGCCGATCCACCTTGGTATCACCGAGGCAGGGGGGCTGACCTCCGGCACGGTGAAATCCGCGATCGGTCTGGGCAACCTCCTGTGGATGGGCATTGGCGACACGCTGCGCGTCTCGCTCTCGGCCGATCCGGTCGAAGAGGTGAAGGTCGGTTTCGAGATCCTGAAATCGCTCGGGCTTCGGACCCGCGGCGTGCAGATCATCTCCTGTCCATCCTGCGCGCGTCAGGGCTTCGACGTGATCGCGACCGTGGCGGAGCTGGAAGAAAGGCTCGAACACATCAAAACGCCGATCTCCCTGTCGATCATCGGCTGCGTCGTGAACGGTCCCGGCGAGGCGCTGATGACCGATATCGGCTTTACCGGCGGTGGTGCCGGATCGGGCATGGTTTACATGGCTGGCAAGCAGGATCACAAGCAGGCCAACGCGGATATGATCGACCATATTGTTGAATTGGTTGAGAAAAAATCGGCCGAGATCGAAGCGGAGAAAGCCGCCGCCGAATAAGCGGAAAAGTGCCGCAGCGCCCCCGAAATCGGCCCCTATCACGCTGCCGTGATAGGGTTCCGGGGGAACGAATTGGCGCCCCTCCACATTTCCCTCCCCACAACGGAGAGAGGCCGTCCCTCGTGGCGGTCAGGGTAATGAAGGAGGTAATTCCAATGACCCGCAAGTTCGCTACTATTCTCGCTGCTGCCGCCAGCACCACGATGATCGCCGGTACCGCTTTTGCCGAGACCAGCCCGCCGCTGATGGCCACCGCCCAAGGCGAGTTCGATATCCACGCCGGGGTCGAGGCCTCGTCGAAAACGATCGCGACGGTCTCCGACGGCACCATCGTCCCGGTGGAAGGCTGTCTTCCCGATGGCACGATCTGTCAGGTGACTTTCGATGGCATGAATGGCTATGCGCCCGCAGGCCAGCTCGGCGTGATGGTCGACGGCCAGATGGCGCTTTTGTCGACCGGCCCGCAATCGGTCACCGTGAACCAGATCCAGGTCCCGGGCGATAACGCCAACAAGGATGGCCAGGGTGCCGCGGCGCTGACCGGTGCGGCTGCCGGTGGCGCAGCCGGTGCGGCCGTGGGTGGTCCCGTGGGCGCCGTCGTCGGCGCGCTGATCGGCTCGGCCGGTGTGGGCGCTGCGGCCAAGCCCGAGCCCACCACGATCACCTGGGTCGAGAAGCACCCCGTCGCGCCGGTCTATCTCGACGGGGAAGTCGCGACCGGCAAGGTCATTCCGGACATGGTGACGCTGACGCCGGTGCCGGACAGCACCTATGCCTATGGCAACATCAACGACAACACGGTCTTCGTGAACCCTGATAGCCGTGCGATCGTCTACGTCGTGCCGGCCTCGTAAGGCTCGATGACAAATACCACCAAGAAAGCCGGCGCCTCACCGCGCCGGCTTTTTTATCGCGGCAAACATTTTGCACGCAGTCCTATCCGGTTCGCAGCCCAACGCGATCGACTTGCCGCGTCGCGGGCCTCGGCGAGCGGCATGGTCCTCGCCGCGGTCGAGCGCTCCGGCTATTGAACCGGGCCAATCGTCAACTCGCTCGCGGAAGCGCGTCTCGGTCCTCCAGAACAGCGGGAGATGTCGAGAATTGCGTCACGGCTTCGCGGAGCGCCTCGGCGAGGTCGTCGAGCATTTTGCTCGCGGCGGTGGTTTCTTCGAACATCGCGACATTCTGGCGGGTGGCGTGGTCGAGCTGTTCGACCGAGCCGTTGATCGCCGCGAGCGTGCGGGACTGTTCCTCGGAGGAGCGCGCCATCTGGGCGACGCGCTGTGAAATCTCTTCGACCGATTTCACGATGCCTTCGAGCGAGGCGACGGTCTTGCTGACGAGTTCGACGCCGGTGCTGACCTGTTGGCCCGAGGCTTCGATCAGTGCGGTGATCTCTTTTGCGGAGGCGGAGGAACGCTGAGCGAGGTCGCGCACTTCAGAGGCGACGACGGCGAAGCCGCGACCGGCCTCACCTGCGCGGGCAGCTTCCACACCAGCGTTGAGCGCAAGGAGGTTGGTCTGGAAAGCGATATCGTCGATCACCGAGGTGATGCGCTCGATCTGTTTCGAACTGGTTTCGATTTCGTTCATTGCGCGGATCGACTCGCTGACCACCGCGGCGCTTTCCTTGGCGACGGTTTCCGCATTGCTGGCGGCACTCGCGGCCTCGGCGGCCATTTTCGCGCCCGATTGCACCGAGGAGGTCAACTCGTTGAGCGAGGCGGCTGCGTCGGCAAGGGTGCCCGATTGCTTCTCGGCCCGGGTCGAGAGGGAGGCGGAGGCGGCGCTGATCTCGCCGATCTGCTGGCGGATGTCGACGCTGTGGCCGGTGACGAGGGCGATGGCGCCTTCGAGTTGTTCAATCGCCGTATTGAAATTGACGGCGAGCCCCGCGTAATCCGCATCGACCTCACCGAGCCGGGCCTTGAGATCCTTGCGCGAGAGCTGTTGCAGCGCGATTTCGAGCGCCTCGACGACGCGGGTCTGGCGCGCTGTGGTTTCGGCGCGTTCCTGGGCGAGATCCTCTTCGGCCAAGCGGGCGAGGCGGGTCGCTTCTTCGACCTCACGCGCGTTGCGTTCCGCATCGACGCGCAGCGCCTCTGCCTTTTGGGCGGCCTCGCTGGCGGCGTCCTGCATCTGCTGGGCGCGCGTGGTCTCTCCCTCCGCTCGGCGACGGGCTTCGTCGGCCTGGGTGGTGGCGTCGATCGCCTCTGCCATACGCTCTTCCATCGAACTTTCCATGCGGCGGCGGCTGAGAACGGCATAGACGAGCACCGCCGTTTCGATGGCGACGGTCGCGCCGTGGAAGAGCGAGCGCGAGACATTTTCCCATATATCCGCGCTGGGATAGATCAGGCTGGGCATCAGGACCGAGAGCGCGAGGTGATGCACCACCACAGTCGCGGCGGCGAAGAAGATCGCGCGGTTGTCGACCATCACGATCAGCACGGCCATCAGCGCGAAAAACGAAAGGTGCGCATCGATTTGCCACGGATGCCCGGAGAGCGCGGCGGTGAGGGCCACGGCCTGGCCAATCACCCCTTGCGCGAGGATGGTGTTGCCGCGCCGCCGGTCGCGCATCCGCCAACCGAGTAGAGCGGCAGAGGCGAAGACCCAGGCGGTCACGCTGGCCACGAGGAAGGCCGTGCCCACCAGATAGGCGGTTGCCGTGACGATGGCGGCCATGGCGACTGTCCCGAAGGCCAGCAATTTCCGCACCTGGCGCATATGCGTGTCTTTCTGTGGCGCTTGCACAGTGGTCGGCCCAGCGGTGTTCCCGTCAATCATCAGAGGTCCCTCAAATCTCGGCCGCCCCGCAGAGCCAGGCCATTTTCTTGGCGTCGAGAACGACCCATGCACCCGCTGCCCGCAGCCGGGCGAGCGCGCCCGGCGCATCTGCTGCCGCGAATTCCCCCAAGGGCGCGCGCACCGGTCCCACGGGGTGCGCTCCTGCGGCGGCGATCACCTGATCGGCGGCGCGCCAGGGTGGGACGACGACGAGGTAAAGCCCCGGTCGGTCCTCTGGCAGCATGCCGAGGGCGGCGATCGGCGCGCAGAGCACCGAGAGGGTCATAAGCAGCAATTCGAGTCGCATCACAGTCCTTTTCGAGGGCAGGCTACGCCCGATCCATTAACGGCCCCCTAAGACGTGAAAACTTCGGACTCTCACGGTAAACGACATGAAAACGCCGCCCGGATCGCGATGGACCCGGACGGCGCTTGCTATCTTTAAAATCTCAATCCGAAGAAGGCCTTGCGCGGCGTTCTTCAGATGCGGATCACTCGGCGTTGCGCTCTTCTGCGACCATTTTCGCCATCGCCGCTTCCGGCGCGTAGCCGCGCAGCAGCTGCCCGCCGATCACGAAGGCCGGGGTGCCCGAAATCGCCATGCGCTGTGCCAGCTGGTAGTTTTGACGCAGAACCTCGGTCACCTTTTCGTCGTTCATCTGCTTGAGGATCGGAGCGGGATCGAGGCCCTGGTCCTTGGCGATCTGGCTCAGGCTCTCGACGGTGAGATTGCCGCGCGCCTTCATCAGCGTGTCGTGCATCTTCGCATAGGCGTCGTCGCCGTCGATCTGCTTCGTCGCGACCGCGAAGCGCGCCGCCAGTTCCGACTGCTGGCCGAGGATCGGGAACTCCTTGACGATGAAGCGGATATTGCCGTCTTTCGAGATCAGGTCCGAGACCTCGTCATAGGCTTTTTTGCAGTAGGTGCATTTGTAATCCATGAACTCGACGACGGTGATGTCGCCATCGGGATTGCCGCCGACCCAGCTGTAGCCGTCCTCGAAAATATCCTTCGCATTAGTCTTGATCAGCTGCTTGTCGTTATCGGCTTGCTGGGCTTGCTGCTTGGCTTCCAGCTCGTTGATCGCCTCGACCAGAACCTGCGGATTGGCCATCAGATACTCGCGCACGGCGTCGCCGAAGGCGGTTTTCTGGCTGTCGGTCATGTTGGCGAAGTCGAAATCCTGCGCGGCTGCCGGGGTGAGCGGGGCGGCCGTGGCGAGCGCGGCGAAGGCGGTCGCGGCCAGAAGCGTGCGGAGCATGGGCGTATCCTTTGGATCGGGTCCTGTTGGTTCGCAAGCAACCTGACCGCTCGGGCGCGCGGGATCAAGAGGGCGTTAGCGCGCAGGGCGCGGCTTCATCGCGAGGCGCGCGGCGGCACATGTGTGCAGTGACGCCGCATTGACGCTCGGACGGCTTCGGCCTAACCCCTTGGGCGAAATCTCAAGCGGCAAGGAGAAGGCGGATGCGGCAGTCGAAACGCGGGCAGGTGGAACCGTTCATCGCGATGGATGTGCTGCGCATGGCGGCAGAGGCGGAGGCTGCGGGCCGCGACATCGTGCATATGGAAGTGGGCCAGCCGGGCACCTCCGCGCCGAAGGCCGCCAAGCGCCGTCTGGCCGAGGCGCTCGAGAGCCAGCCGATGGGCTACACGGTGGCGCTGGGGCTGCCCTATCTGCGCGAGGGGATCGCGAAGCTCTACAAGCGCTGGTACGACATCGATCTGGATCCCGCGCGCGTGGTCATCACTTCGGGCTCTTCCGGGGCGTTCCAGCTGGCCTTCACGGCGCTGTTCGATGTGGGCGACAAGGTAGGCCTAGGCGAGCCGGGCTATCCGAGCTACCGCCAGATCCTCAAGGCGCTCTCGATCGAGCCGGTGGGCATTCCGACCGAGGCGCAGAACCGCTACCAGCCGACGCCCGAGGAAATTCCGGACGATCTGGCCGGGCTGATCGTGGCCTCGCCGGGCAACCCGTCGGGCACGATGCTGGGCAAGCCGGAGCTGCAGGCGCTGATCGAGCATTGTCAGGCCCGCGACATCGCTTTCATCTCGGACGAGATTTATCACGGGCTGCAATATGAGGGCCGTGCGGTCTCGGCGCTGGAGATTTCCAACGACGTCTTCGTGATCAATTCCTTCTCGAAATATTTCTCGATGACCGGCTGGCGCGTGGGCTGGATGGTGGTGCCGGAAAGCCATCTGCGCACCGTGGAGCGTCTCGCGCAGCACATGTTCATCTGCGCCCCTCATGCGAGCCAGGTGGCGGCTCTGGGCGCGCTGGAGAGCCTCGACGAGATGGCCGAGAATGTCGCGCGCTATGGCGAAAGCCGGCAGATGCTGCTCGAAGAGCTGCCGAAGATGGGCTTCACCCGGATCGCGCCGCCGGATGGAGCGTTCTACCTCTATGCCGATGTGTCGGAGCTGACCGAGGATAGCGCCGCTTTCGCCGCGGAAATCCTCGAGAGCGTCGGGGTGGCGGTCACGCCGGGGATGGATTTCGACCCCCATCGCGGCGCGCAGACGATCCGGTTTTCCTATGCGCAAAGCCCCGAGCGGGTCGCCGAGGGGATCAAGCGGCTGCGGAGCTTCATGGAGAACCGCTGAAGATTTGCGGTGAGGGGTGAGCCGGATCAAACGGCCTTCCTGTGGAAGGACGTCCGGCGAACGCCCGTAGCGCAAGCGGAGGGCCGGACGGGCGCGTCGCATCGTTGATGGCTGGTCGCCCGCGCCAAGTCAGCCCCATTCGCCCTTTGCTCCGCGCGACCCCGGCCGCTATAGTGCCCGCAAAACGAAAGCGCATAAAAACGGGGCGCGTATGATCGGGCGGTTCATTCTTCTTCTCGCGATGTCTCTCGCGCTGGCTCTGCCTGCGCGGGCGCAGGACCTGTCGGCCTTGGCGCAATATGCGCCCGACCGCAGCCAGATCGCGCAAAGCGGCGATAAGGTCGCGATCACGCTCGGGATCAGTCAGCCCGTGCCGTATCGCGCCTTTCTGCTGGCCGATCCCTACCGGCTCGTCATCGACTTCCGCGAGGTGAATTTCGGGGCCAACCCGCCTGAAAACCTGCTCAAGGGCAGCGATGCGATCAAAGGTCTGCGCTGGGGCAAGTTCCGGCCCGGCTGGTCGCGGCTGGTGGCCGAGCTTGCCCATCCGATGCGCCTCGTCACCTCTGAAGAGCGCACCAAGGGCGACCCCGAGATCGCGCTGACGCTGGCGCAGGTGCCCGCAGCGAAGTTCACCCCGCGCAAGGGGGCCGCCGATTCCGCCCTATGGGATCTGCCGCAACCCGCGCCGACCGTCGCGCCGCATCGCCGTCAGGACGGGACGCGGCCGCTGAAGGTGGTGCTCGATCCCGGCCATGGCGGCATCGATCCGGGGGCGGAGGATGGCGGCGCGCATGAGGCAGATATCGTGCTGGGCTTTGCCCGCCAGCTGCGCGACGCGATGCGCCGGGCGGGGATGCAGGTGGTGATGACCCGCGATCAGGACGTGTTCGTGCCGCTCGAAACCCGCGTGACGGTGGCGCGCGCGGCGGGGGCGGATCTCTTCATCTCGCTCCACGCGGATTCCATCGCCGAAGGTCGGGCGACCGGCTCCACGATCTACCGGCTCGCCGATCACGCCGAGACCGAGGCGACCCGCAAGCTGGTGCAGCGCCACGACCGCGACGATATCCTCGCAGGTGTCGATCTGAACGGGCAGGGCGATGCGATCACCCATATCCTCGTCGATCTGGCGCGGCGCGATACGCAGCCGCGCTCAGTCCGGCTGTCGCAGGTGCTGGCGGGCGCGATCAAGGGGGCGGGGCTGCATATGCACAAACACCCGGTGCAGGGCGCGAATTTCTCGGTGCTGAAATCGCCCGATATCCCTTCGGTCCTCGTGGAGCTGGGCTTTCTGTCGTCGCCCGCCGATCGCGCGCGGCTCAAGGACCCCGACTGGCGCGCGCGGATGGCCGCGGCGCTCACGAAAGGCGTCGAGACGTGGGCGCAGGGCGATGCGGCCGAGGCCAAGCTTTTGCGCCAATAATCGCGTTTTGTTCCCGGTCTGACGCGCGGTCATCCGCCCATTGGGCGGGATTGTGACCATGCGGAGTCTTCTCGGAAGCGTGAGCGCACATTACTTTGACCGTCACGAAGGCGCGATGTATAGGCTGGCGCGATGGGGTGATCTGCCCCGAGGCAAGGGGTGTATCTGTGATCCGTTTCATTCTCGGCTCGATCGGCGGCGTGTTTTCCTGGGTTGTGACCGGGCTGTTCTTTGCCGCGCTCACCATCGGGGCGATCTTCTGGATCTATTCGCGCGATCTGCCGAGCTATGACCAGCTTGCGCAATACCGCCCCAAGACCATCTCGCGCATCTATAACGGCGACGGTCGCCTGATCGACGAATTCGCCGAGCAGCGCCGCCTCTTCGTGCCGATCCGCGACATCCCCGACCGGGTGAAGGGCGCCTTCGTCTCGGCCGAGGACAAGAATTTCTACATCCACCCCGGTTTCGACCCGCGCGGGATCGCAGCGGCGATGTTCACGGCCGTGAAGTCCGGCGGGCGCGACGTGCGCGGCGCTTCGACGATCACCCAGCAGGTGACGAAGAACCTGCTTCTCTCTGCAGACCGCTCGGTGGAGCGCAAGATCAAGGAACTGATCCTGTCCTCGCGCATCGAGCATGTGCTGAGCAAGGACCGCATTCTCGAGCTCTATCTCAACGAGATCTATCTCGGCCAGAACTCCTACGGGGTCGCTGCTGCCGCGCAGACCTATTTCAACAAGCCGCTCGCCGATCTGACGGTGGGCGAGGCCGCTTACCTCGCGGCGCTGCCGAAGAAACCCGCCGATCTGCATCCGGTGCGCGACTACAAGACCGCCGTGGAGCGCCGCAACTACGTGCTGCGCCGGATGTATGAGGACGGCCGGATCGACAAGGCGACGATGGACGCGGAGCAGAACAAGCCGCTGAAATCAGTGCAGAACGGCGATTACGCGCCGTTCCGCGCGCAGCTTCCGCCGCGCGACTATTTCACCGACGAAATCCGCCGCCAGCTGTCGAAAAGCTTCGGCGAAGAGGAATTCTTCGGCGGCGGCCTGACGATCCGCGCGACCGTGAACCCCGATCTGCAATCCCATGCGACGAAGGCGCTGCAACATGCGCTCGAGAAATACGACCGCGAGCAGGGCGTCTGGCGCGGCACCGGGGCTAAGATCGCCGAGGACAAGCTGAAGAACGAGGCCGACTGGCGCGCCGCGCTCTCCGATGTCTCGACCGCGAAAGCCCCGCGCGACATCGACGGCTGGCACCCGGCTGTGGTGCTGGGCTTCGAAGGCAGCTCGGCCCGCATCGGCATCGAAGGCATCGAGGAAGACAAAGACGGCCACTGGATTCCGCCCGAGGACGTGACCTGGGCGCGCAAACTGAAGGATGACGGCAAGCTCGGTCCGCGCGCGAAAAAGGCGCAGGATCTGCTGGAGAGTGGCGATGTCGTCGAGGTCCGCGCGATGACGAAGGATAGCGACGGCTCCTTCATCCGCTGGACCCTGCGCCAGGTGCCGAAGGTCGAAGGCGCCTTCATGGCAATGGACGTGAATACCGGCCGCGTGCTGGCGATGCAGGGCGGTTTCTCCTATCAGTCCTCGGTCTATAACCGCGCCACGCAGGCGATGCGCCAGCCGGGCTCGAACTTCAAACCCTTCGTCTATGCGGCGGCGCTGGATTCCGGCTTCTCGCCCGAGACGATCGTGGTCGACGCGCCGATCGAGATCAACACGCCCCAAGGCATGTGGCGCCCGAAGAACGCTTCGAACAAATATTACGGCCCGACGCCGATGCGCACCGGGCTCGAGCATTCGCGGAACCTGATGACGATCCGGATCGCACAGGAAATCGGCATGGAGACGGTCGCTGCCTATGCCGAGAAATTCGGCGTCTATGACCATATGCGCCAGTTCCTCGCCAATGCGCTTGGCGCGCAGGAAACGACGATGTTCCGCCTGATCTCGGCCTATGCGATGTTCGCCAATGGCGGCGAGCGGGTGGAGCCGACGCTGGTCGACCGGGTGCAGGACCGCTATGGCCGCACGATCTACCGCCACGATCAGCGCAGCTGCGCCAATTGCGAAGATCCGAACCTGCCCGAGGGGCAGGGGCCGAAGATCGTCAGCCACCGTGACCAGATCATCGACCCGATCACCGCCTATCAGATGATCTCGCTGATGGAGGGCGTGGTGAAGCGCGGCTCCGGCTATGGCGTCGATCTGCCGGTTCCGATCGCGGGCAAGACCGGCACCACCAACGACGCGAAGGACGTGTGGTTCACCGGCTTCAGCTCGAACATCGTGGCCTCGTGCTACATGGGCTACGACAACCCGCGCTCGCTGGGCCGTCACGCCTATGGCGGCACGCTCTGTGTGCCCGTGTTCAACGAATTCATGCGCGAGGCGATCAAGGAATTCGGCGGCTCGAAGTTCAAGGTTCCGCCGGGCGGCACCTGGGCGAAGTTCAACCGCTATACCGGCGAGCGTCTCTCGGATTCCGCAACCGGCGAATTCGTGCAGGCCGAATATCTGCGCCCCGGTCAGGACATGTCGGGCCTCGGCTCGCTGGTCGTCGATGGCGGCTTCGCGATGGGCTCGAACCTGCCGCTGTTTGCGCAGGGCGAACGCGACGATGCGGGCTCCACCACGGTGACCACCTCGACCGGCCAGCAAAAGGTCATCCCGAAGAAGAAGGCCGATTTCGGCTCGCTCTCGGCAGGCGGCCTCTACTGAGCGCGCCGCGCCCACAATCGACAGGCATTAAAAAAGGGGGGCGTTGGCCCCCCTTTTTCCGTTTCTGCTCGATTATGCGTGCCAGAGCTCTGACGGTTCGGGCTTGCCCAAATATCCCGTAAGGGGCGGGGGCAGCGCCCCCAAGCCCCGCTCAGAAGCCTTCGTTGCCGTCGCCCTGCCACGGCTTGGCCAGATCCGAGAAGCGCGTGAACTGGCTCTCGAAGGCCAATTCCACCGTGCCGATCGGCCCGTGACGCTGCTTGCCCAGGATCACCTCGGCCTTGCCATGCACGCGCTCGGCCTTCTGCATCCATTCGGCGAATTTCGGATCGTCTTCCGGCGGCTTGAGACGCTCGTGATAATATTCGTCGCGATAGACGAACATCACCACGTCGGCATCCTGCTCGATCGAGCCGGATTCGCGAAGGTCGGAGAGCTGCGGGCGCTTGTCCTCGCGGCTTTCCACCGTACGCGACAGCTGCGACAGCGCGACCACGGGGATGTTCAATTCTTTCGCGATGGCCTTCAGACCCATCGAGATTTCGCCGATCTCCTGCACGCGGTTGTCGCCCCGGCCCGAGCCGCGCAGCAGCTGCAGGTAGTCGACGATCACCACGTCGAGCCCATGCGTCCGCTTCAGACGGCGACACCGCGCGGCGACCTGACCGATCGGCAGGGCGGGGGTGTCGTCGATATAGAGCGGGCATTTCTCCAGCGCTTTCGCGGCCTCGACGAAGCGGCGGAATTCGCTTTCCGTCATGTCGCCGCGGCGGATGCGCTCCGAGGGCACTTCCGAGGCTTCCGAGAGAATACGCGCGGCCAGCTGTTCGGCGCTCATTTCGAGCGAGAAGAACCCGACCACGCCGCCTTCGATCGCACCCTCGACCCCGTCATGGCGCATGCCCTTCTTGTAGGCCTTGCCGATATTGAAGGCGATGTTCGTCGCAAGCGAGGTTTTCCCCATCGAGGGACGCCCTGCGAGGATCAGCAAATCCGACGGGTGGAAGCCGCCGAGCTTCTTGTCGAGATCGACCAGCCCGGTCGAGACGCCGGCGAGCCCGCCATCGCGCTGATAGGCGGCGTTGGCCGATTGCACGGCCTCGGTCACCGCCGACAGGAACGAGGTCCAGCCCTTCTGCGCCTGGCCCTCTTCCGCGAGGGTGTAGAGCCGCTGCTCGGCGGAGGCGATCTGCTCTTTCGGGTCGTCGTCGATCTGCGGCTTGCCCGCGCGCGACGAGATGTCCTGACCCAGTTCGATCAGCCCGCGCCGCACCGCCATCTCGTAGATCATCAGCGCATAGTCGCGCGCCGCATAGGCCGAGATCGCCGCGCCAGCAAGACGTGCGAGATAGGCCGGACCGCCCAGTTCCTGAAGCCCCGCATCGTCTTCGAGATAGGCTTTCAGCGTCACCGGCGAGGCGAGCGCGTTCTTCTGGATCTTCGCCGCCGCGACTTCGTAGATGCGCTGGTGCACCGGCTCGTAGAAATGCTCCGGTTTGATGACGGATGCGATCCGGTCGAAGATGTCGTTATTGGTGAGGATCGCGCCCAGAAGCTGTTGTTCCGCTTCGATATTATGGGGCAGTGCGGTGCCCTCTGCGGGCAAATTTCCGGGCTGTCCCTCATCGGGTCGTTGTGCCTGATCGTTCATGTACCTGCCTCGGTGTCCCCGTCCCTCTGCGCGGTCTTCTAGCCGCAGTCGGGGGAAAAGGGAATCTGGATAAGATTGGGGAAAACCCCGCTGTTTCAGCGGAGTTTTCGGAATTTATGGTGTTTGCCCATAGGGAGCCTACCACATCTCGCGATTATTTTCGAAGTGCGAGATTCGTCGCCAAAATGCTCCCCAGAGCATCCACAGGATCATCCACAGGAATCTCCGGGCTGTTTCAGCCCTTGCGCGCGTCCTGCCACGGGCGGGGATCGCTCAGGAAGGCCTCGACCTCGTCGAGCGTTTCCTTCGAGAAGCTGCCCTGTTCGCGCGCCTCGGCCAGCACGTCCCACCAGGTGCACAGGTGATGCAGCTCGACGCCATGTTCGCGCAGGTTCGGGACCGTCTCGGGGAAGATGCCATAGTAGAAGATCACCGCCGTATGTCCGCAGGTCGCGCCGGTGTCACGGATCGCATCGACGAAGCTGAGTTTCGAGCCGCCATCGGTGGTCAGGTCCTCGACCAGCAGCACGCGCTGGCCTTCGGTCATCGCGCCTTCGATGCGCGCGTTGCGCCCGTAGCCCTTCGGCTTCTTGCGCACATAGGTCATCGGCAGGGCCAGACGCTCGGCCACCATCGCGGCGAAGGGGATGCCCGCCGTCTCGCCGCCCGCGATATTGTCGAAGGCCTCGAAACCGGCCTCGCGCATCACCGTCACGGCGAGGAAATCCATCAGGGTCGAGCGGATACGCGGGAAAGAGATCAGCTTGCGGCAATCGATATAGGTCGGCGAGGGCAGGCCGGAGGCGAGCGTGAAGGGCTCGTCGGCGTTGAAATGCACCGCTTCGATTTCCAGAAGCATCCGCGCGGTCAGGCGGGCGATTTCTTCTTTGCTGGGGAAGGAGCTGGGGATCATCATCTCGTCCTTATCAAGGCTGGTTTCGGCTTGGTCTAAATATCCCCCGCGGAGCGTCCCTCGGCTGGCCCGGGAGCCTCCGGCGGGGATATTTGCGCCAAGGCGAAACTCAGCGTTTTACATGCCAATGGACCGGGAAACCCGGATCGAAGAGGGTGACAGGGCCCGCGCCGGTTTCGATCTTGGCGGGCCAGCTGTTGGGCTGGTCGGTCTTCTCGAGCGTCAGCGTGCCCTCGTTGACCGGCAGGCGGTAGAAATTCGGCCCGTTGCGCGAGGTGAAGGCCTCCAACTTATCGAGCGCGCCCTCGGCTTCGAATACATGCGCCAGAAGCGGCATCGTATGGGTCGCGGTGAAACAGCCCGCGCAGCCGCAGGCGGTTTCCTTGGCGGCGTCTACATGGGGCGCGCTATCGGTGCCGAGGAAGAAATGCGGGTTGCCCGAGGTCGCGGCCTCGACCAGCGCCAGCCGATGCGTTTCGCGCTTGGCGACCGGCAGGCAGTAGTAATGCGGTTTGATCCCGCCCACGAGGATATGGTTGCGGTTGATGATCAGGTGATGCGTGGTGATCGTCCCGCCCATGTCGTCGCCCTGTGCGGCGACGTAATCCACCCCGTCTTTCGTGGTGATATGTTCCATCACCACGCGCAGCCCGGGGGTCTTGCGCCGGATCGGGTCGAGCACGGTCTCGATGAAGACGGCCTCGCGGTCGAAGATATCGACCTCGGGCCGGGTCACCTCGCCATGCACGCAAAGCGGCAGGCCGATCTCTGCCATCTTCTCCAGCACGCCGCGCACCTTGTCGAAATCGCGCACGCCCGAATCCGAGTTCGTCGTGGCGCCCGCAGGATAGAGCTTTACCGCCTTCACCAGACCGGAGGCTGCGGCCTGCGCCACATCCTGCGGATCGGTCTTCTCGGTCAGGTAGAGCGTCATCAGCGGCTCGAAATCGCTCCCCTCGGGCAGCGCCTTCAGGATGCGTTCGCGATAGGCGGCGGCATCGTCACCGCGCACCACGGGGGGTACGAGGTTCGGCATGATGATCGCGCGGGCGAAATCACGGGCGGTTTCGGGGGCGACACCTTCCAGCATCGCGCCATCGCGCAGATGCAGGTGCCAGTCATCGGGGCGGGGCAGGGTGATCGTGCTCATGAGAAAAGTCCTTAGCCCGAGGCTGCGTGCAAATCCAGAGGGAGCGCGCATGCCGCGCTGCAGCATTTGCATGGCGGGGATGCGGAGATGGCGGTACCACTGGCAGTAAAGCTGACCTAAATTCAGTGCCAAGGGAGAAAACGACCTGAACGCTGAACCTCAGGAGGTTTCCAATGGCATTCGTTACCACCGCCCATGGCGAACAATCGATCTTTGCCCGTATGGGCCACGCAATCGCACAAGGCTTCGTCGCCTATATGGAGCGCCAGTCGCGCCAGGAGCAAATCCGTGCGCTCGACGCGAAAAGCGACGCCGAGCTGGCCGATATGGGTCTGACCCGTGACGGCATCGTGCGCCACGTGTTCCGCGACCGCTTCTACATCTGATCGCGGTCCGGGGCGCCCGGGCGTCTCGCATTGAAAAAGGGCGTGCCCCCGCCGGGGCGCGCCCTTTTTACGTTTCAGTCTCTCGATCGGGGTTCAGGCCGCGCCAGCCCGTTCTTGTGGCTCCGGCAACTCGACCCCCTGCTCGGCGAGCTTCTGGGCGAGCGCCTCATAGCGGTTGCGGAATTTCGGACGGTTCTGGCTGGTCCCGACTGCGCGGCACAGGATCGCCTCCAGCACCGGGCGGCGTGCTCTGCGCAAATGGTCGACCAGCCGGATCACGTAGCGTTTCGAGAGCCGCCGGGCGCGGAAGAAGGTCCAGAACAGGGACGGGGTCAGCTTGCCTGCGCCTGCCGCGATCAGAACCTCGTCGAGAATATCCATATCGAGCAGCCCCGCCGCCGGGTCCGGGCCGATATGCCGGCACGGCATCAGCGTCACGCAAGGCCGCGCGAACAGCGCCGCGTGCATCGCGTCGAGCCGCTCGAACGGGTCATAGAAGACGAAGGCCCGCTCTACGCCGTCGAGCATTTCGGGCGCGAAGCCGTAGCGATCGGTAAAGGACATGCGGCGGGTCTGCGGGTATCGGTCATCCCAGCCCGCGAGTGTCGGATCGAGCGTCGCTTGCGGGGCGAGCGCAACCACCGTGGCGCCGGGTGCTGCGACCGAGAAGGCGGCCGCCGCATAGCCGCCGGGGCCCGCGCCGTAGAACACCACACGGTCGAAATCTTCGAAGAAGGCTTCGTCGACGAGGCGGTCGAAATAGGCATAGATGGCGGGGTCGCGGAACCAGCTCTCGTCCGAAGCGATCACGCTGAGCGCGGACCAGCCCTCATCGCGGGCGATCTTGTAGCCGAAGGGCAGCGCCTCTTCGCGATCGGCCTCGATCTGTGCGCGGGTCTCGAAGCTGACGATCAGGACGGGCGAGTCGTCGTGGAACAGCACTTCATGATCGGCGCCGAGCGGCTCGTAATAGCCGGTCTCGTCCGCGATCTTTTCCAGCCGTGCACGCCAGTCCGTGTCTGCCTTGTTCACCTTCGCCTCTTTTCAGCTTTCGTGCGCGCTTCGCTTGCTGCGGGCGCGGGCGGGACACCGCCAGTTCTGCTCAACCAACGTATCACCGCAAGAAAGGGGCACAAATAGGAGCCAAGCGAGGAATCTGCCGCCACATTTCTTAATGGGCAACAATCGGCCTAGTTGGCTGCGTTTGTTCACGGCTTCTCGGTAATTGCCGCTTTTGCGAGGCGAACCATGAGTTTAGCGGCCTGCGGCGAGAGCGGGCGGCTCGGCGGACAGAGAAGAAGCCTGCCAAAAAGCGCGCGATACGGCTCCTCGCGCAATAGCGTGCGGGCCTTCGCTTTACGCCACATAACTGCCTTATTGTGCAGGCCGGGCAGGTCGGAATCGGCGGTCAGCTCGGCAAGGGCGGCCTGCGTGCCCGCATCGTGGCGACGGATCGAATCGTCCTCGGTGTCCGAGAAATTGCGCTCCACCCAGTAGGACATGTCGAAGGCGCCTGCCTGCCGGTTCGAGCGGCCGCGGTCGCATTTCACGAGGTAGCCCTCCATCGACCCAAGCGGGTAATGGTTGAGCTGAACAAGGTCGTAAGGCGCGCTACCCGGCGGGGTGAACAGCTTCTGGCGCTGATACTGCGGTGGCAATTTGCGCCCCGATCCGTCGACCCAGAGCGTGCCTGCCAGCTTTTCGTCCTGTGGCGCGCGGGGGCGGTGCACACCGAGCTTGGCATAGGCGCCGGTATTGGCGAAGAGCGTCTTGAACATCGACGCGCGCCACGGCCAGAGCATGTCCGGCGGCGCGCAGCGGGGGAACTGTTGCGTGACGGGGCGATCCTCGAAGCCAACCACGCCGCAATTGCCGAACAGTCGCCATGTCATCGCGAAAGCGGTCGCCTGCGGGACGGCCTCGATCAGCGCGTCCAGCGTGCCATCGCCGGTCTTGATGGTGACGAATTCGTCAACGTCGATCACCGCGATCCAGTCGGCCTGAGCCACCAGCGGATGCGCGTCGGCCTGTTTCAGCGCGGCCCATTGCGGGCCTTCCTTCCACGGGCCGGGATTGGGCACATGGGTCAGCCAGCCGATCTCCTGCAGCCGATCCAGCATCGCATCGGTGCCGTCGTCGCAGTCATTGGAAAAAACAAGGAAATCCGTGAAGCCGATGGCGCGGTGATGGGCCAGCCATTCCAGCAGAAACGGGCCTTCGTTCTTGACGGATGTGATCGCGAGCGCACGCATTTCGCCACTGTAGTGAGGCCGCGCGCGCCCGCAAGTGTCTGGGATCACACAGCGACGTGGCGCGGCAGGGCGGCCACGCTTGCCGCGATCTCCTCGGTGCCGTCGGTCAGCTCGAGGATTTCATGGCTGATCTCAGGCGCGTCGATCAGCGCCGCGAGCACCGCTGCGACGTGGCCGCGCGCGACCGAGCCGTAATCGAGCGCATGGGCCAGCGCTACGCGCCCGTCGCCGTCCTCATCGATCAAGGTGCCGGGGCGCAGGATGACATAGTCGAGCCCGCTCGCCACCACAGCGGCGTCGGCCGTCTTCTTCGCCAGCATGTAATGCTCGAAGCCCGACTTGATTTCCTTGCCGCGCCCGGCATCGGGGAAGGCGGAGACGAGGTAGAGCCGGGGCACCCCGGTGCGGTTCATCGCGGCAATCACGTCGAGCGGTGCCTCGCCGTCGATACGGGTGGTGCGCTCGAGGCCGGAGCCCGCAGCCCCCGCCGAGAAGACAACCGCGTCATGGCCCTCGAACATCGGTTCGAAATCGCCCGCGGTCAGTTCCATCAGGTCGCCTTGGACGGGCGTCGCGCCCATCGCGCGGAGACTGTCGGCCTGCTCGGGTTTGCGGTGCAGCGCGGTGACCTCGTGTCCTGCCTCAATGAGAAGCGGGACGAGCCGATGCCCGACGCCGCCTGTCGCGCCGATGACGAAAATGCGTGCCATGTTGTGTGTCCTTTCCTTTGCTCGGAGAGCTAGGTCAGGGCACGCTGGGGTAAAGGCGCCGCCTTCAGTGCGTCGCCTCGTCGGGCGCTTCGACCGTGAAGAAGAAATCGTCGGGCAGATCGCGGGCGTGCAGATCGTCGGGGATCACATGCGGGCCGGTATTGAACACGGCCGACCCGAAGACGTGCAGGATCCGCGAGAGCGCCTCGAACCGTTCCGACGTCAGGGTCTCGTAGAACTCGCGCTGATCTGGGCGCGCCATCAGCTCCTCGATCTTGGCGCGGTGGCAGGCGACGGAATGGTGATGCGCGGCGGCGATCTCGGGATCGGCCATCATGCGGTCGAACTCGGCGCGGGCGGCGGGCAGCATCCGCTGAATCGAGCGATCTTCGACCGCGTTATGGTTCATCCGGAACCAATAGTTCAGCCCCTGATCGCGATCGACATGGTTCACCCGGCCCCGGTCGCGCTTCACGAGGAAGCTCTCGGCCGAGCGCACCGCGTAATGGTTCAGCTGCACCCAGTCATAGCCATAAGTGTCGAGTGTCGAGCGCCAGCCATTGCGGAACATCTCGCGCGGCATCGGCTGGCCCGAGCCGTTGAGCCAGTTCACCTGATCCCAGAGGTCCGGGTTCAGCCCCTTGGGGCGGTGGACACCCAGTTTCTTGTAGAGCGCGATATTGCGAAACAGCGTCTTGAAGCCCCAGGCCTGATGCGGTTTGCGCACGATCTCGGGGGCGCAGCGGGTGAATTGCCCGGTGATGAATCTGTCCTCGTATGCGTGGACATCCGCATTGCCGAAGAGCCGCCAGGTGAGCGCGATCATGTTCGCTTCGCCCATCGCCTGATACAGCGATTTCAGCGTGCCGTCGCCGATCTTCACATTGATGAACTCGTCCACATCCATGCAGATCGACCAGCCCGCCTTGGTGATGACCGGCTCGGTCTCCGCCGCCGCCAGCGCCGCGTGCTGCGGCTTCATGTCGACCATGGTGCGGAACGGGTTCTCGCGGTGCTGGACGTAGCCCTTGGCCTGCAGCAGATCGAGCATCGTATCGGTGCCGTCGGTGCAGTCGTTCGTATAGACGAGGAAATCATCCACCCCGATCGCGCGGTGATAGGCGATCCATTCGAGGATGAAGGGGCCTTCGTTCTTCATCGTGGTAACGATGGCGGTGCGGCCTGCCTTCACCGCCTGCGCGGGCGCGTCCTTCACCTTGGAGACCGGCGGGCGCACCGGCTTGAACCCCCAGATGTCGCGCGACAGATGCAGCAGGCGTTCATCCTCGACCAGCGAGGTCTTGGGGGCCAGTTCCGCAGGCGAGGTTCCCGGCACCCGCAGCGCCATCGCGCGCCAGAAGCCGTAGGTCAGCCCCGGATCGGGGCGGCAATAGCTGACACGCAGCAGGCGCCACGTATTCTCCAGCCCAGCCTTTTGCGGCGCACAGCCCCAGCGCGCGATGCCGCGCCGCGCGTCGAACTGGCGGCAGATATGGTCGGGGAAGCGCGCGGGCTGATCGTTGCGCACGCGCCAAGGGTAGATGCGGCGGCCCACCAGAAGGATTACGCCGTTTTCGGCCTCTTGCGTGGCTTCGAAGGCCGAGGGCTGCCCCGGCTCGCGCGCGGCCAGCAGATCGGTCACGTCGAGCACCAGCACCGAGGCCGCCTTCGCAAAGAAGCGCCATTTCGCGATTTCGAAGATCAGCGCCTGACCCAGCGGGCTGCGCTGCGGGTCGGGGGCAGGCGGCTCCATCCGGTCCTTGCCGGGCGCGTCGGGGGCGAGGAAGACATGGTTCTCCGGTCCCTGATCGGGCTTGCCGAGCGGCAGCGGACTTTCCAAGATCGCGACCGGCAGGTCCAGCTCGCGCAGCGCCATGCCCGCTCCCAGCGCATCGGCGAAACTCTCGCCAGACCCTGCGGGGCTGTCCTCGGGCGCGCGGTTCACGATCACCGCGCCCGTCGCGCCGTGATGGTCGTGATGCCAGCTCAGCCAATCGAGCACGGTCTCGACGCTCTCCTCCAGCCGCAGCCCGAACAGGCAGTTGCGGCCTTCGAATATCTCCCAATCGGGGGCGGCGGGGGTAATCTCGCGCAGGCTTGGCCCGTCTGGCCCGGACATCGCGGCCTGAATCGGGCCCGGCTCGGTCGGCTCGTAAATCGCCATCACCGCGCCCGCGACATTGCGGCCCTCGGCCAGATGCGCGGCCCCGGCAACGGCATCGAAGCTGAGATCCTCGGCCTGAGACGGCGCGGCGAAGAAGGCGCGCAGATGGTGACGGGGCCCGAGATCGGTCTCCTCGGTCCAGCCCACCGCGTCGAGCAGCGCGGGCTTGCCCGTTTGCGCCTGCATCCTGCGCCGGATCACTCGTTGCTTGCCCATATCGATCTCGAAACTGCCTCTCGTTCCAACTAGCACGCAGGGGGTGACGCGATAAAGAGCGCGCAATCGCCGCCGACCCGATTCCGGGCCGCACCTGTCCGGGTCACGATTTCGCCTCCGAACGGGGCGATTTCGCGCGGTGGGAATGGCGAAACCGGGGCAATTGCGGAGGCGCGCGCGCAAGACCGGATGGGACGGGAAGAAAAAGGCACTGAAAGTTCGGTCGGGGCGAGTCGCTCGCGTGATCGCGCCGTGTGTCTTGAGAGCCCGAAAAGACAGGTCCGAAGGCGGGGTGTCAGGCTTCCGGTAAGGTTTTCCTCACACGCGGCTCACCGACCCTGCCAGAAACGTGACCATTGGAACAGTTTGTCGCAGTTCAAACCGGATGAATTTTGACCTAAGTCAAGTTCAGCACACGGATACTCCCATATCACAAGTGCATCGGGTTCTTGATCTCCCTGACGCGGCCCAAACCGCACAGAACCCGACCAGAGGAACAGACGTTCTCCCTCGTCTCTTCCCCAAAATGCGCCGCGGGTCTCCCTCCCGCGGCGCTTTAATTTTCCATCCCCCCGAAACGCGAGAACCACCCCCAACGGGCCATGAAAAAACCCTCCCGGTGAGGGGAGGGTTCAAACCATCTCGCGATGCTCTGGCGGTTATTTCGCCGGGGCGATCATCATCACCATCTGGCGGCCTTCGAGCTTGGGCATGTTCTCGACCTTGCCAAGCTCGCCCACATCGGTGCGGACGCGGTTGAGCAATTCGAGACCCAGATCCTGGTGCGCCATTTCGCGACCGCGGAAGCGCAGGGTGACCTTCACCTTGTCGCCGTTCTCGAGGAACTTCACCACGTTGCGCATCTTGACGTCATAGTCGTGCACATCGGTGCCCGGGCGGAATTTGACTTCCTTGATTTCGATCGTCTTCTGCTTCTTGCGGGCTTCGGCTTCGCGCTTTTGCTGTTCGTATTTGAACTTGCCGAAATCCATGATCTTGCAGACGGGCGGATTGGCGTTGGGCGAGATCTCGACGAGATCGAGCCCGGCCTCTTCGGCCATGGTCATCGCTTCGCGCGGGGTAACCACGCCGACATTCTCACCCTCGGCACCGATCAGGCGGATCTCGGTCGCACGAATGCGGCCGTTCACTCGGGGGCCGGTGTCACGGGTCGGCGGGGCGTTATGGGGTCTGCGGGCTATGGTGGGAATCCTTCTGTAGCCATTGAGTAATTTCGGGCGGAAAAGATAGTCCCGAGTGCCGCCGTATTCAACCGCAAAGGCACGGGAACCGGGCAGGGAGGAAACGCGTTGTGTCCTGCCGGGCAGGGCAAAGGCGTTTGCGGCGCGATTGCGGTCCGTGTGCGTGGCTGTGCCCAGTGGTCGAGGCGGGGTGAATAGCGCCCGCAGAGAGAGACAATCAAGGGAAAAAGCGTGATGAACAAGATTGTGGCAGCGGCGATCGTGGTGTTGGCGGTGGCCGCCGGACTGATCATCCTCAATACCGATATCACAGACTCGCCCGACGCGACCGATACGACAACCAACGCAGCGGCTGGCACTGAGACTGGCGACAAGAGCATGGCGGACAAGGCCAGCGATGCGGTGAAGTCTGCGGGCGAGTCGGTGAAGGCCGCCGCTGATAAGGCGAGCCAAGCGGCGTCCGACGCGGCCGACAGCGTGAAGGAAAAGGCCTCGGGCGCGATGGATACGGGCTCGAACGCGGCGGCGGATGCCGCCGATGCCGCGAAAGAGGCTGCGCAGAGCGGAGCCGATCAGACACAAAGCGCCGCCACCGACGCCGCTCAAAGCGCCGCCACCGACGCCGCTCAAAGCGCCGCCGACACCATCTCGAAAGCGACCGAGACCGCGCAGCAGGCGGCAAGCGACGCGAGTGACGCGGCCAAGGACGCCGCCTCCGCTGCAAGCAAGGCCGCGACAGCCACGATGGACTCCTCAAGCGATACGGCCAGCGCGGCTGCCACCGATGCCGCGAAGGCTGCAACGACGGCTGCGGAAGCGGCCGCGAAAGCTGCGAATGCGGCTGCCTCGGCGGCCAGCGGCGCGCAAGAGGAGGCGACCGATAGCGCTGTCGAAGGCGCGAGCACGGCGGCGAAAGCGGCAGCCGATGCCGCCAGCCAAGCCGCCAATGCCGCAGCCGACGCCGCAGCCGCCGCGACCAATGCCGCACAGTCGGCGGCCCCCGCAGGCACTGCGAGCGGTGGCGACACGCAAAAGCCGGTGCCGGCGCAGGGCGTGATGAGCGCGGCGAAGGCGCTGACCGTGGAAGGGTTCGACGCGGACCGGGTGATGGATATCGTCGACACGTCCGAGCTGCCCGAAGCGACGAAGGAGCAATTGCGCACAGCGGTGCAAAGCGCGCGTGACAACCCGCAACTCGTCGAAGGTGTGGCCGATCAAATCCGTGCGGCGCTGGGCCTCTGAGCCAAGCAGCCAACTGCCAGAACGCCAAGGGCCGCGCGACATCCCCTCGCGCGGCCCTTTTCTTTGCGATCCGCCCAGTCGAGTGGGAACGTCTGCGCAAAGCCTCGCGTTCGCTCTTCAACGAAAGGAGCCCTCCATGAGCACCCGTCTCGAATTGCAAAGCATTTCCCCCGTCACCCATGACACGCATCACCTCGTCTTCCCGCGCCCCGAAGGGTTCGACTTCGCGCCCGGTCAGGCGGTCGATCTGAACCTGACCCGCGAAGGCTGGACCGACGAGCAGCGCCCCTTCACCTTCACCAACCCGGTAGATGGCGACACGCTGGAATTCGTCATCAAGAGCTATCCCGACCATGATGGCGTGACCGAGCAGATCGCGACGCTCACGCCCGGCGAGACCGTCGAGGTCTCCGATCCGTGGGGCGCGATCAAGGATGAAGGCCCCGGCACCTTCATCGCAGGCGGGGCAGGGGTGACGCCCTTCATCTCGATCCTGCGCGCGCGTTTGGCCCGCGAAGGCACGCTCGAAGGCTGCCGCCTGATCTTCTCGAACAAGACGGAAGCCGACATCATCCTGCGCGACGAGTTCGAGGCGATGAAGGGGCTGGAGACCGTCTGGACCGTCACCGACCAGAGCGACCCCGGCAAGGGCGTCGTTTCGATGCATGTCGATCGCGGCTTCCTCGCGCCCTTCGTCGAGAAGGAGAGCGGCAAGTTCTACATCTGCGGTCCCGACCAGATGGTCGATGAGATCGAGGCCACGTTGAAGGAGCTTGGCGTCGAGGAAGACCGCATCATCCGCGAGGATTTCGACTGACGTTGTCCGATCACGTCTAAGTGCCCCGAGACCGCGCGCCCTGCGCCTTCCCGCCCCCTTGCCCCCGGTGAGGGGGCGGCCTAGTTTGCCCTCGCGCAAATTTTTGCCGAGAACAGGCGACAGACAAGCCGGGGGCCCGAACGCATGAGCGAGAAACGCAGCATCTTCGAGGAAGTTGGATCGGAGGGCACCACTACGCGGGCCGAGCCCAAGGGCGGCATGATCGACGCAAAGCCCCGTGGTGCGCGCCGGGCGATCCGGATGTGGCTGTTCGTGCTGTTCACGCTGGTCGTGGCGATGATCGCCGTGGGCGGGGCCACGCGCCTCACCGATAGCGGGCTGTCGATCACGCGCTGGGATCCGATCTCGGGGGCGATCCCGCCGATGAGCGATGCGGACTGGCAGGCGGAATTCACCCATTACAAAGAGAGCCCGCAGTTCAAATACATGAACCCCAACATGACCGTGTCCGAGTTCAAGGGCATCTTCTGGTGGGAATGGGGCCACCGGCAGCTGGGCCGCCTGATCGGCATGGTCTGGTTCATCGGCTTCATCGGCTTCTGGCTGACCAAGAAGATCCCGACGGGATGGACGGGAAGGCTGTTCAGCCTCGGGGTCTTGGGCGGTCTGCAAGGCGCGATCGGCTGGTGGATGGTGTCCTCGGGCCTCGTGGGGCGGATGACCTCGGTCGCCTCCTACCGGCTGGCCACGCACCTCGGCCTCGCCTTCATCATCCTCGGCCTGATCTCCTGGTTCGCGCTGCAGCTCTCGCGCCCGGAATCGGCGCTGTTGCAGGCCCGCCGCCTGGCCGAGCCGCGCCTGACCCGGATCGGCTCGGTGCTGATCGGGCTCGTCTTCGTGCAGATCATCCTCGGTGCGCTGACCGCGGGGATCGATGCCGGTCTCGCCTTCCCGACATGGCCCTCGATGAACGGGCAGTTCCTGCCCTCCGAAAGCTTCGATTACACGCCGATCTGGCGCAACTTCTTCGAGAACCCGGCGCTCGTGCAGTTCATGCACCGCATGGTCGGCTATCTCGTCTTCGCGTCCGGCCTCTATGCCGCATGGCGCGCGCGCAGTTCGGCCCATCCGCGCACCAAGGAAGCCTTCGCGTTGATGGCGGCGATGATCTTCTTCCAGATGGTGCTGGGCATCACCACTGCGCTTGAGCTGGTGAATTACTGGTGGCTGGGTCTCATCCACCAGTTCGGTGCTATCATCACCTGGGTCCTCGTGATCCGCGCGCGTCATATGGCGCGCTTCCCCCTTGTTCGTTCCATCCGGGAGGGCCGCGTATGAGCGCCTATCAGGACCTGCTCGCGCATCAGCGCGAAACCGAAGCGCTGGGCAATATCGCCGGGCTGCTAAGCTGGGACCAAGAGGTGATGATGCCGCGCGGCGCCGCCGATCAGCGCGCCGAGGAATCCGCCGCGCTGGAATCGGTGCTGCATGCGCGCCGCACCGATCCGCGCATCGAGGATTGGCTGGCCCGCGCCGAGGCCGATGATGCGGTCAGCGCGCGCGTCCTCGATCTGGTGGGGCGCAGCTACAACCGCGCGACCCGCATCCCGGCGCGCCTCGCGACCGAGATGGCGCGTCTGACCTCGCTGTCCCAAGGCATCTGGGCGGAAGCCCGCGCCAATGAGGATGCCTCCGCCTTCCTGCCGACGCTGGAAGAGGTCGTGCGTCTCAAGCGTGAAGAGGCCGAATGCCTATCCGAGGGCAATCTCTACGATGCGCTGCTCGACGACTATGAGCCGGGCGCGACGTCGAAGGAAATCGCTACCGTCTTCGACCGGATGCGCGGCCCGCTGGTGGAACTGCGCGACCGGGTGCTGGGCTCGGAGGTCTCGCCGCAGCCCTTCGACAAGGTCTTCCCCGAGAACGCCCAGCTGCGGCTGGCGCGCAAATGCGCCTCCGCCTTCGGCTATGACTGGACGCGCGGGCGGTTGGATATGTCGGTCCATCCATTCTCCTCGGGCGGTGGCGACGATGCGCGTATCACCACCCGGATCTCTGAATCCGACCCGTTCGGCAATATCTATTCGACGATCCACGAGGTCGGCCACGCCACCTACGAGCAGGCGATCAACCCGGCCTATCGCTTCACCCCGCTGGGCCATGGCGTCTCGATGGGCGTGCATGAGAGCCAGAGCCGGATCTACGAGAACCAGCTGGGCCGCTCGGCCCCGTTCACTGGCTGGCTGCATCAGCGCATGACCGATGCGTTCGGCGATCTCGGCATGGATACGGAGGCCTTCCACGCGCTGGTCAATCGCGTCGATATGGGCTTCATCCGCACGGAATCGGACGAGCTGAACTACAATCTCCACATCATGCTGCGCTTCGATCTGGAGCGCGACCTGATCTCGGGCAAGCTCGAGGTCGCGGATCTCGAAGAAGCGTGGAATGCCCGCTTCGAGCAGGATTTCGGCGTGAAGGTCACCAAACCCAGCCAGGGCTTCCTACAGGATGTGCATTGGTCGGTGGGGCTGTTCGGCTATTTCCCGACCTATGCACTGGGCAATGTCTATGCGGGCTGTCTCGACGAGGCGATGCGCGCGGTCACGCCGGGTATCGACGCCGCATTGGCCGAGGGCGATGCGAGCCCCGCCAAGCAATGGCTCGATGAGAACCTGCGGGTCCACGGCGGGTTGCGCACCCCGCGCCAGACGATCCAGCATGCCTGCGGCTTTGAGCCGACCGAGACTCCGCTGCTGGCTTATCTGACGCGGAAATTCGAGGGCATCTACAAGCTGTGATGCGCCGCGCTTTCTGAGGGGGCAGGCGCCTCCGGCGGGGATATTTGGGTCAAGAGGAAGGGGCGCGCGGCCCCTTCATTGATCTCAGTCCTGCTCGGCGGTTTCCAGCTTTTCCAGCGCCGCCATCCAAAGCGCCTCGGCCTTCTCCATCGCCTTGGTCGCCTCGGTGTGCTTGGCCTGCCAGATCGCGAGATCTCGGGCTTTTTCAGGTTCGTAGAGCTTGGGGTCGGCGAGTTTCGCGTCGAGCTTCTCGAGCATGTCGCTCAGCTTCTCAACCCGGGCCTCGCAGTCGCGGACCTCGCGCTTCATCGTCGTCATCGCACAGCGCGACGGCTTCGCGGCTTTCGGTGCGGCCGATTTCGCGGGCTTGTCCTCGGGCGGCGGCGCCAGCAACTCCGCGCGGTAGCTTTCCAGATCGCCCTGATAGGGCGCGACCGCGCCGCCTTTGACCAGCCAGAGCCGGTCCGCGACCAGTCCCAGCAGGTGCATGTCGTGGCTCACAAGGATCACCGCGCCGGAATATTCGGTGAGCGCGGTGACCAGCGCCTCGCGGCTTTCAATGTCGAGGTGGTTGGTCGGCTCATCGAGGATCAGGAGATGCGGCGCATCCAGCGTCGCCAGCAACAGCGACAGCCGCGCCTTCTGCCCGCCCGAGAGCTTGCCCACCGCCGTCTCCGCCTGATCTGCGCCGAGGCCGAAGCCCGCAAGCCGCGCTCGCAGCTTGGCGGGATGCTCGTCGGGGCGCTCGCGCTTGAGATGGGTGAGCGGCGTCTCTTTCAGGTCCAGCTCGTCGACCTGATGCTGCGCGAAATAGCCGATCCGCAGCTTGGACGAGCGCGTGATCTTGCCGTCCATCACCTGAAGTTTGTCCGCCAACAGCTTGGAAAGCGTGGATTTCCCCTCGCCGTTCCGGCCCAGCAGCGCGATCCGGTCGTCCTGATCGATCCGCAGGTTGAGCTGCTTGAGGATCGCGGGCCCGCCATAGCCCACGGCGGCACCTTCCATCGCGATGATCGGCGGCGAGAGCTGTTCCGGCGCAGGGAAGGTGAAGACCTGTTTCGCCGCTTCTTCCGGGGCGGTGATCGGCTCCATCTTCTCGAGCATCTTGACGCGCGCCTGCGCCTGCTTGGCCTTGGTGGCCTGCGCGCGGAAGCGATCGACGAAGCCCTGCAAATGGGCGCGGCGGGCCTCCTGCTTCCTGGCCTGGGCCGCCTGCGCCTCTCGCCGCAGCCGGCGGGTGCGCGCAAACGTGTCGTAGCCGCCTTGATAAAGCGTGAGTTGCCGATCCTCGAGATGCAGGATCGAGCCCACGGCGCGGTTGAGCAGATCGCGGTCGTGGGAGATCACGATCACCGTATGCGGGTAGCGCATCAGATAGCTTTCCAGCCAGAGCGCGCCTTCAAGATCGAGATAGTTCGTCGGTTCGTCCAAGAGCAGCAGATCGGGCTGCGCGAACAGCACGCCCGCGAGCGCCACGCGCATCCGCCAGCCGCCGGAGAAATCCGAGCAGGGGCGCTTTTGTGCCTCCATGTCGAAGCCGAGGCCCTTCAGGATGGCGCTCGCTCGCGCCTCGCCGGACCACGCGTCGATATCGACCAGCCGCGTCTGCACCTCGGCGATGCGATGCGCGTCGGTCGCCGTCTCGGCCTCGGCCAGAAGGCTCGCACGCTCCTCGTCGGCGGCCAGCACCGTATCGAGCAGCGAGGTCGAGGAGGACGGCACTTCCTGCGCCACGCCGCCGACCCGGGCGCGCGAGGGCATGCCGATCTCGCCGCCATCCAGCGTCAGCTCGCCCCGGATCAGCCGGAACAGTGTCGTCTTGCCCGCGCCGTTGGGGCCGACGAGGCCGACCTTGTGGCCTTCGGGAATGGTGGCGGAGGCGTTCGCAAAGAGCGGACGGCCGTCGATCGAAAAGGAGATATCGGAGATGCGCAACATGGGGCCTGACTTGGCGCAGGGGCGGGCAACAGTCAATCGCTGCTGCGCGCCGCTGCCCCTTCGGCTTGGCAAAAATATCCCCGCCGGAGGCATCTGCGGGCGCAAACCCGCGCAACGACCTGCCGATCGGCCTTGACCAAACGGTCACAAACCCAATCTAGAGTCGCCGCAGCCCCGCCCATGAGGGCTTTTCAAGGCTTCCCCTGCATGGTAGCAGGCGCGGCAGATATTTCGGACCGGATACCGGCCACGAACCACAAGGAAAGGGTCACACATGGCCATCGAACGCACGCTGAGCATCATCAAACCCGACGCGACCAAGCGCAACCTCACCGGCAAGATCAACGCCAAGTTCGAGGAAGCGGGTCTGCGCATCGTCGCGCAGAAGCGCATCCAGCTGACCATGGATCAGGCCGGCAAGTTCTACGAAGTCCACAAAGAGCGCCCCTTCTACGGCGAACTGTGCGAGTTCATGGCATCCGAGCCGGTCGTCGTTCAGGTGCTCGAGGGTGAAGGCGCGATCGCCAAGAACCGGGAAGTGATGGGCGCGACCAACCCGGCGGAAGCCGACGAGGGCACCATCCGCAAGGAATACGCGCTCTCCGTGGGTGAAAACTCGGTGCACGGCTCCGACGCTCCGGAAACCGCTGCGGAAGAAATCTCGTTCTTCTTCTCGGGTCTCGAGATCGTCGGCTGATCTAGCGTTTCGCGATCAGACCAATTTCCGAGAGGGCCGCGTCCAGCCGGGCGCGGCCCTTCTCTTTTGCGGATTGGGTGGTGCTGTCGCTCGCCGCGATCCGCGCCTTAAGTGCATCGAATTTCTTGCGGAATTCGGCCTTCTCGGCGCCGCGGCAATCGTTCCACGGACGCCCCTGCAGCGCCATGTTCAGCGCGTAATAGCCGATGAAATGGGCGGGGTTCCCGACTTCGATCCAGGCGGCATAGGCGGCGTCCGCGCCGATCTCGCGCAGTTCCTCGGCCGAGGTGATCCCGGCGCGGATAAAGCCTTCGGCGGTGGCGGGGCCGATCCCCTTTATGGATGTGAGAGAGGTGCTCATCGTGCCGGACGGTCCTTCGGGGCGCGCGGTATCAGTATCGCGCGGGCTGGCGTCGGGACAGTTTGAGAGCGGACTTCGCGCCACGCAAGAGCAGCGCGAAGAAGAGATCGAATGGCGGGCGGCGCGAAAACCGGCGGGAATGAAGAATGCCGGTTGCGGGGCCTGCCTGCGCCGCTATCATAGCGACGCGAGAAAGGGCGTCAGATGGACGCCCAGTCGTCGAATACGGTGCCGTTCTGTTGGGTCGTATTGCCCGTTTGGCCTTGTTGCTGGCCAGGACGGTTCGTGCCGCCTTGCTGTTGCTGGCCTGATTGAGTGCCCGATTGCTGTTGCATGACCTAAGCCTTGTGATGAGTCGCGTTTAGCGGGGTCTTCCCGTTGGTGCGACAAGTAGACACAGGCTCTCGCCGGGAAAAGGGGTGGTCAAGCGAAACTGAATTTTGATCTCTTTGCCGTGAGCGTGTGTCATGAAACTGTGACGTTGGCGCCACGAAAGCGCTGCTGCGCATGGCAATGCGTCAGAAATATGGACCTACTGGAGCGTCATGTCGCGGCGGTTATTCCGCGGCGCGTGCGGTTGCGCAGATCGACAGCGGCTGCAGGCCGGGCAGGCTAAGCATCGCCTCCAGCGCGGTGTTGTTGTCGACCAAATCGGCGAGCGTCTTGCGGTCCAGCGTCCCGTAGAAGGCCTCGAGCGCATCACTCAGCGCATCGCGGAACAGACAGGCGTCGCGGAGCGGGCAGGTGTTGGTCTCGGTATCGAAACATTCCGCGAAGGGCAGGGCGGCCTCGAAGGCGCGCAGCACCTTGCCCACGCCGATCTCTTCGGGCGGGCGGGCAAGCTGCATCCCACCGGCGCGACCGCGCAGGGTGGTGATGAAATTCTCGCGCGCGAGCGTGTTGATGACCTGCGCGAGATGGTTCTCGGACGCGTTACAGGCTTCTGCGATCTCATGCTTGCGCACGGTGCGATGCGGATTGACCGCGCAGAACATCAGCACGCGCATCGCGAGATTGGTTCGTGTGGTCAGACGCATCGCAACTCCTCCAGCTCACGAAGCGGTGATATAGGTAAGTTTACCTCGTAGGTTTGACCTATGTCACGTTCCTTGAAAATTTTCGTCACAGAGCGGGTCTGGCGCAAGCGGGGATCCGCCAGAGGCAATATGCGCGGGACGTAGATGCGCGCTGCGCCCGGCGCGGCGAATGCGTCCATTTGTCAGACTCCTCACACACGGATGCGTGAGTAAATGAGAGGTGTGATCCCGCCGCGTGGGTTGGTCCAGCGCGGCGCGGGTGATCTGATCCGTCGCGTTGTGGGCCGTTCGGCCCCGCGCGGCGATGGCCACCGGGAGGGCAAGATGAGCATTCAAGCTGAGGCACCCGCCGCGCATAGCCGGCTCGAGCATTTTCCGATCACCTTCTATGCGACGACGATGGGGCTCGGGGGCTTTACGCTGGCGCTGCGTGCGGCAGCCAAGCCGCTCGGGCTCGGGCCGTTGCCCTATCAGGTGATGTTCGCGGTGACCGCGACCGTGTTCGTGCTGATCTCTGCCTTCTATCTCGCCAAGGCCATGCGGCACCCGCAAGCTGTGAGCGCGGAATGGCATCACCCGATCCGGCTCGCCTTCTTCCCGACCGTCGCGATCTCGCTGTTGCTGCTGGCGACCGGGGCGCTGACGGTCTCGACCTCGCTTGCGCTCCTGCTGTGGCTGGCGGGTACGACTCTGCAGGGGATCATGACGCTCGCGGTCGTGACCAACTGGATCGGGACGCGCAGTTTCAAGCACGGGCAGCTGAACCCGGCATGGTTCATCCCGGCGGTGGGCAATGTGATCGTGCCGGTGGCGGGCGCGCAGCTCGGCTTCATCGAGATCAGTTGGCTGTTCTTCTCGGCCGGGATGCTGTTTTGGCTCGTGTTGTTGACGCTGGTGTTCAACCGGCTGATCTTCCACGACCCCCTGCCGAGCAAGCTGCAGCCGACGCTGGTGATCCTGATCGCGCCGCCCGCGGTAGCCTTCATCGCGTGGCTGCGTCTGACCGGCGAGCAGATCGTGCCCGGGGCCGAGATCGGGCACGGCGTCGATCCCTTCGCGCATATCCTTTTGTCGCTGGCCTATGTCTTCGCCGCGCTCGTCGCGGTGCAGCTGCCGCGCATCCTGCGGCTGCCCTTCGCGATGAGTTTCTGGGCGCTGAGCTTCCCCATCGCGGCGCTGACCATCGCGACATTCCTGCATGCCGAATACGCCCATTCAGAGCCGCATCTGCGCATGGCGGTGGCGTTTCTCGCGATCCTTGCCGTGGTGATCGTAGGGCTCGTCTGGCGCACGGGGCTTGCGATCCTGCGCGGAGAGATTTGTCAGCCGGAGTGAGGGGGCGCGCCCCGAGGGGATGATCGTTTGTCTTTGCATGAGGTCAGGCGCTGCTCGGGGCTCGTCGTCCCGGGCGGAGCTATGCCCAAGCGCTGGAAGTCGGACGCGCCCCTCATCCCCTCGCACGGCAGCTTGACCTCCCGCGAGGGCTGGCGCAGATTTCGCGGGCGAAAAGGAGGGGCGATCATGGCTCTGGAAGATGCGAAAACCCAAGTGGATCAGGCTTTTACGCGGGCAGAGGCACGTGGCCTGAGCTTCGAGAATACCTTCGGCGGGGCCACCAGCTTCCTGCGGCGGCGCTATACGAAGGACCTCGCGGGCGCGCAGATCGCCGTGACCGGCATCCCCTTCGATCAGGCGGTGACGAACCGCCCCGGTACGCGTTTCGGGCCGCGGGCGATCCGCGAAGCCTCGACGCTGCAGGCGTTCGACGCGCCCTATGGCTGGGGTTACGACCCGTTCTCGGAACTCGCCATCGTCGATTACGGTGACATGCCCTTCGACTATGCCAATGTGCCGGAAGTGCCGGGCCGGATCGAGGCGCATCTGGGCGCGATCTTCGGGGCGGGCGTCGTGCCGATCACGCTGGGCGGCGATCACTTCATCACCCTGCCGATCCTGCGCGCGGCCGCTGCCGCCCACGGGGAGATCGCGCTCGTTCAGTTCGACGCCCATTCCGACACCTGGGCCGATGACGATATGGACCGGATCGACCACGGCACGTTCCTCTACAAGGCGATCAAGTCGGGCGTCGTGAGAGCCGAGAATACCGTCTCGGTCGGTATCCGCACCGACAATCCCGATACGCTGGGCGTGACGATCGTGGATGCGCCTTCGGTGCATCGCGAGGGCGTCGAGGCCACGCTGGAACGCATCCGCGCGGTCGTGGGCGACAAGCCCTGTTACATCACCTTCGACATCGACGGGCTCGACCCGGCCTTCGCGCCCGGCACCGGCACGCCGGTCTGGGGCGGTCTGGCCAGCTGGCAGGCGGCAGAGCTGTTGCGCGGGCTGAAAGGGATCAACCTGATCGGTGGCGATGTGGTCGAGGTCTCTCCGCCCTACGATCCGACCGGCGTGACGGCCATCGCGGGCGCCCATGTCGCGACCGAGCTGATCGCGCTGGCCGGTTGGGGGCTGCGGGAGGGCGCGGCATGAATCGGGCCGTGACGATCCTCGCGCTCGGGTTGGCTGCGGTTGCCGTAGCCGATGGCTGGGTGCGCTTCGCCCCGATCGACCCTGCGCGCTACAAGGTCGAGGGCTTGGCGAAAGCGCCCGGCGATCACCCCGAGACGGGCGGGTTTCAGGCGGCCCGCGAGGTCTCCGATCCGCTGGTGCAGATGGCCGCACTCGACAAGATCATCCGCGCCACCGCGCGCACGAAACAGGTGGCGGGCAGCGTCGATGAGGGGCATGTGGCCTATGTCACCCGCTCCGCCTTCTTCGGCTTTCCCGACGTCACCACGCTTTGGGTCGAGGGCAACACGCTGCAAATCCGCGGCCATCTCGTCTACGGCAAATCTGACCTTGGCGTGAACAAGGCCCGGATCATGGGCTGGCTCGACGAGGCGGGGCTGTAGGGGGGCTGATCCGAGGCGCGCTTGCCGGGTCACAGCGATCAACTCTGACGGCGCGCTCCCTTGCGAAGAGAGGGGCGAAGCCTAAGTGAGGCTCCATGCAGCCGGAGCCAGCATGACCACCATGTACCGTTATTTCTCCTGGGCCATCGCCGTCACCATCGCGGGGCTGGTCGGGTCGTTCGCGCTGGGATTTGCCCAGACCGGCGGGCTTGGCGGCGCGGTCTCTTTCCTGATGATCACGGCGGTGCTCGCCGTGCTGGAAATCTCGCTGAGCTTCGACAACGCGATCGTCAACGCCAACAAACTGCACCAGATGACGCCGAAATGGCAGCGTCGCTTCCTGACATGGGGTATTCTGATCGCGGTCTTCGGGATGCGTATCCTGTTCCCGCTGCTGATCGTCGTGATCGCCGCCGGGATCGGACCATGGGAGGCGGTGCAACTGGCCGCGAAACACCCGGCGGAATATGCCGAGATCATCGAGGACGCGCATCTGTCGATTGCGGGCTTCGGCGGGGCCTTCCTGATGATGGTCGCGCTTACCTATTTCATCGACGAGGGCAAAGAGGTCGACTGGATCCGAGCGTTGGAGCGCCGGTTGCGCGCGCTCGCCTCGATCCGCGGGCTCGAGATCGGCCTCGTGCTGCTCGTCATTCTGGCCTTCACCTGGATCCTGCCCGAAGGGCGTGAGGACGAGTTCATGTTCGCATCGATCTGCGGGCTTGCGACCTTCCTGGGTGTCGAAGTGCTCAGCCACGTGCTCGACCGGACGAATCTCGCTGCCGAGACGGCCAAGGCGGGTCTGGGCGCGTTCCTCTATCTCGAAGTACTCGACGCGTCCTTCAGCTTCGACGGGGTGATCGGGGCCTTCGCGCTGACCCAGAACCTGTTCCTGATCGCCATCGGTCTCGGTATCGGCGCAATGTATGTGCGCTCGATGACCCTGATGCTGGTGGAGCGCAACACGCTGAGCGAATTCCGCTATCTCGAGAATGGCGCCTTCTGGTCGATCCTGATCCTCTCGGTCGTCATGTTCACGCAGACGCTGGTGGAAGTGCCCGAGGTGATTACCGGGCTGATCGGGGCGGGGCTGATCGGGCTCGCGCTGCTGTCCTCGATCCGCTTCAACCGGCGCAGCAGAGCCGCCGTCGAGAGTTGAAATTTTCTTGACAGACTGCGGCGCGCGCGGCACAGCAGGGGCACTTCGGTTCCGCCTTGGCGGATGAAAAGGGAACCCGGTGCGATGCGTGCATTCATTCCGGGGCTGCCCCCGCAACTGTGAGCGGCGAGTGACGGCTGACTGAGCCACTGGGGCGACCCGGGAAGGCCAGCCGAAACCAAGACCCGCGAGCCAGGAGACCTGCCGAGGCGCTCATCCTTTCTGCCTGTGCGGGCGCGCAGCGGAGGCGGTCTTCCGTCAGTGGTGACATTCTCACCGTCGGCGGAAATTCCAAATTTCCAAAGACTTATGATACGAAGTTCACGCGACCGCAGAGTCGCGATACGAGGGAATTGGATATGATCCGCACCCGTTTGACCGTGGGCCTGATGCTCACCACCGCGCTGGCAGCCCCCGCGCTCGCGCAAGACAGCCAACCTTACCAACTCGATGAGATCGTGATCTACCACGGCGCGCTCGAGCCGCAATCGTCGGACAAGACCGCGCAGGCGGTCACCGTGCTGTCGCGCAACGAGCTGGAGCGTTCGGGCCAGACCCGCCTTGCCAATCTGATCGCGCAATCGCCGGGCGTCGGCATCCTGTCGCGCGGGCCGATGGGCGCGCAGACCGGCTTCACCATCCGCGGCGTGTCGCAGAACTACGTGAAGGTTATGGTGGACGGGATCGACGTCTCCGACCCATCCGCGCCGCAGGTGCTGCCCGATCTGGGCCGGTTCAACACGTTCAATTATGACCGGGTCGAGATCATGCGCGGCTCGCAATCGGCGGTCTATGGTGGGCAGGCGGTCGCCGGTGTGATCAACCTCGACACGCCGCGCCCGACCGAGGATGGCGTGAGCCAGAGCGTCAAGTTCGAGCTCGGCTCCTACCACACCGCGAATGCGGCCTATAACTTCGGTTGGAAGAAGGGCGATGACGAGCTCGCGATCCAGCTGTCGAAAGTCTACACCGCTGGTTTTTCGGCGGCCGACAAGAAGAACGGCAATACCGAGAAAGACGGCTACCGCGCCGATCGCGTGAGCCTGCGCGCGCAGAAGCGCATCTCCGACAATCTGCTGATCGGTTTCAACGGGTTTGCCCAGAACGACCGGGGCGAGTTCGACAACGGCTTCAGCTCGCCGCCCACGGACAGCAACGAATACACGATCCACAAGGAGCGGGGCGGGCGTCTCTTCGCGAAATTCACGACAGGTCCGCTCGATCACGAGCTCGGTCTGACCTATTACACGACCTCGCGCTGGTATCCGGTCTATGACTACGGCTACGAGGGCAAACGCCGCAAACTCGACTGGAAAGCCTCGACCGATCTCGGGCCGGGCCGCGTGACCTTCGGCGCGGATCGCACGCTGGAAACCTATACCGGTACCTATGTCACGGGCGATGTCCTGACCGCGGATACGGGCGTCTTCGGTGAATATGCCTTCTCGCCGATGGACGGGGTGAACGTGACCGCCTCGGCGCGCCATGACGATCACTCGGATTTCGGCGGCAACACCACGGGCCGTCTCGGCGTCACCTGGCAGGCCGATGCCACGACCCTCTTCCGCGCTTCGGTGGGCAACGGGTTCCGTGCGCCGTCGGGCTACGAGCTTTATGACGGATATGCGGGCAATCCCGATCTCAAGCCCGAGAAATCGCTGAGCTACGACCTTGGGGTCGAGCGCGATTTCGGCGCGCATAAGCTGACCGCGACGCTGTTCCATATCGAGGTGGACGACCTGATCGACTACAGCAACACGACCTACAGCTATTACCAGACCTCGGGCACCGCCAAGCGGCAGGGGCTGGAGCTGGGCCTGAAAGGGCCGATCTCCAGCATGGTCAATTACAGCCTCGGCTATACCTATCTGGACTCGAAGAACCCCGACGGCCTTTCTGCCGGCTCGACGTGGAATTCGGCTTTCGGGCGGCATACGCTGACCGCCGGAATCGACGCGCAGGTGACTGACAAACTGACGCTCGCCGCCGATATGCGCGTGGTCACCGATCGTCAGAGCCAGCCCGATTACGGCCTTCTGAACGCGCAGATGACCTATGATCTGGGCAATGACAAAGAGGCCTATCTGCGGATCGAGAACCTGACCGACACCGATTACCAGCTCTGGCCGGGCTACGGCACCTCGGGTCGCGCAGCCTATGTGGGGCTGCGTGCGCGGTTCTGATCTGAAAGGGGCGGTTTGCGCCGCCCTTTTCGCCGCCTTGGCGGCGACCTCCTCCGCATGGGCGGAGGAACCTGCGGGCGACGTGCCGCAGCGGGTCGTGTCCATGAACCTCTGCACGGATCAGCTGGCGCTGGCGCTGGCCGATCCGCCGCAGGTCGTCTCGGTCAGCCATTTCGCGACCGATCCGTCGATGTCGGTGCATTGGAAGCAGGCTGAAGATCTGCCCGTAAACTACGGACGTGCCGAGGAAATCTCGATTCTGCACCCCGATCTCGTTCTGGCCGATACATGGTCGAACCCGGACACGATCCGCATGTTGCGCACGCTCGGGATCCGGGTTGAGCAACTGCCGCCCGGCACCTCGCTGCCCGAGATCCGAGGCCGGATCGAGACGATGGGCAAACTGCTCGGCCATCCCGATCGCGCGGCAAAGATGCTCGCGGATTTCGATGCGCGACTGGCGGCGATCAAGACGCCCGCGCCGGGGCTGAAAGCTGCGATCATCGGGCCCTCAGGCTATGGCTACGGGCCGCGGACCCTTGAAGGGCAAATCCTTGAAATGGCAGGGTTTCAGAATGTCGTCAGCGGGCCGGGGCTCGACTGGGGCGGGCGGTTGCCGCTGGAAGATCTGGTGATGGATCGCCCCGATCTGGTGGTCGTCGGCGGCTCGCAAGGCGGCACCGGCACGAGCCGCGCGCAAGAGGTGCTGGCGCACCCGGTGCTACGCGATCTGCCGGTCGTGCGGGGCCTGCGCGATGCAAGCTGGACCTGCGGCGCGCCCGCGATGCTGAATGCGGTGGAGACGCTGGCAAAGCTCGGTCGTAGAATCGAGAAAGAGAAGCTAACGCAATGAGTTATCGCACGATCCTCATCCTTCTCTCCATCCTCTGCGCGGTGCTATTCGCAGCCTCGCTGCTGATCGGGCCGTCGGGCATTTCGCCGCTTCACGGCCTCTCCGCGCTGATCTCCGGCGATGGAGCCGCAGGGCTGGTGATGCGCGAGCTGCGCCTGCCGCGCGCGATCCTCGGGATCGGTGTCGGCGCCGCACTGGGGCTGTCGGGCGCCGCGATGCAAGGCTTCCTGCGTAACCCGCTGGCCGAACCGGGGCTGATCGGCACCTCTGCGGGGGCGGCGCTCGGCGCTGTGATTGCGATCCAGACCGGGCTCTACGCGCTCTTCGCTCTGGCTCTGCCGCTGGCGGCGCTGGCGGGCGCGGGTGTGGCCGTCGCACTGATCCTGATCCTTGCGGGGCGCGAGGGTCGGGCGCTCGTGCTGATCCTTGCGGGGATCGCGGTCTCGGCGCTGGCGGCGGCGGCGACCGCGCTGGTGCTGAACCTCGCGCCGTCGCCCTATGCCGCGGCCGAGATCGTGTTCTGGATGATGGGCTCGCTCGCCGATCGCTCGATGACCCATGTGGCGCTGGCGCTGCCGTTCCTGATCGTCGGCGCGCTGATCCTGCTGCGCGCGGGCGCGGGGCTCGATGCGCTGAGCCTTGGGGAAGATGCTGCAGCTTCGATGGGCATCTCTTTGAAAAAGCTCAGGCTTCAGATTGTCTTCGGCACGGCGCTGATGGTGGGCGCGGCCACGGCTGTAGCGGGCGCGATCGGCTTCGTCGGCCTCGTCGTGCCGCATCTGCTGCGCAAATCCGTGGGCGCGCGGCCCTCGCGGCTGCTGCCGGCTTCGGCGCTTGGCGGGGCGGCGATGCTGACGCTAGCCGACATCGCGACGCGGGTGATCGCGCCCGAGCGCGACCTGAAACTGGGTGTGCTGACCGCGCTGGTCGGCGCGCCGTTCTTCCTGTCGATGATCCGCAAAATGGGGCGCGAGGGCTGATGTTGAAGCTGGAGAACCTCACCGTTCTGCGTGGCGAATGTCCGGTGGTCGATAGTGTCTCGGCACGGGTCGGGCCGGGCGAGGTTATCGGGCTGATCGGGCCCAATGGCGCGGGCAAGACCTCGCTGCTGCGGGGGGCGATGGGGCTTTTGTCGCATCGCGGGGACAGTTCGCTGTCGGCGCTCGACCCGATGGCGCGGGCGCGGGCGGCGGCGTGGCTGCCGCAGGCGCGCGAGATCGCCTGGGGGCTGTCGGTCGCCGATCTGGTGGCGTTGGGGCGGCTGCCGCATGGCCGCGATCAGGCGACGCGCGGGGCCGCCGCGGTGGAGGAAGCGCTGCGTCGGATGGGGCTCGACAACTACCGCGACCGTGCCGCCACGCAGCTCTCGGGCGGCGAGCAGGCGCGGGTGCTGATCGCGCGGGCGCTCGCGCAGGAAAGCCCGCTGATCCTTGCCGACGAGCCTATCGCAGGCCTCGACCCGGCGGCGCAGATCGCGACGATGCAGGTCTTCACCGCCCATGCGCAGGCGGGCGGTGCGGTGGTCACTTCGCTGCATGATCTCGGGCTGGCGGCGCGCCATTGCACCCGGCTCTGGGTGATGGATCGCGGGCGGCTGGTCGCGAACGGTGCGCCCGGAGAGGTGCTGACCGAGGCGCTTCTGGCTGAGGTCTTCCACATCCGCGCGCACTTCAAGAACACGCCGGAAGGGCCCGTTTTTCAACCGCTTTCCACTTTGGGGGTCTGATGGCATTTCCGCCCGAGCGCATCGTCTGCCTGACCGAGGAGACGGTCGAGACGCTCTACCTTCTGGGTGAGGACGCGCGCATCGTAGGCGTTTCCGGCTACGCGGTGCGCCCCAAACGGGTGCGTCAGGAAAAGCCGCGCGTCTCGGCCTTCATCTCCGCCGATCTGCCGAAGATCCTCGCGCTGAAGCCGGACCTCGTTCTGACCTTCTCCGACCTTCAGGCCGATATCGTCGCGGGGCTGGTGCGCGAGGGCGTCGCCGTTCACGCGTTCAACCAACGCTCGGTCGCGGGCATCCTCGACATGATCTGCACGGTGGGCGCGCTGGTGGGCTGCACCGAGCGTGCAGAACTGCTGGCCGCGGGTTACGAGGCGCGTCTGGCGGAGATCGCCGCCAAGCCGCGCCCCAGCCGTCCGCGCGTCTGGTTCGAGGAATGGGACGAACCGCTGATCTCTGCCGTGGGCTGGGTGTCGGAGCTGATCGAGATCGCAGGCGGGCGCGATGTCTTCGCCGATCTGGCGAGAGAGGGCAAAGCCAAGGATCGCATCGTCACTCCCGAACAAGTGATCGCCGCCGCGCCCGAGGTCATCGTGGGGTCGTGGTGCGGCAAGAAATTCCGCCCCGAGAAAGTTTCCGCAAGGCGAGGCTGGCAGGACGTCCCGGCTGTTGCGCGAAACCGGCTGCACGAGGTCAAATCCACCCTGATCCTGCAGCCCGGGCCTGCAGCGCTGACCGACGGGCTCGACGCGCTGGAGGCCGCGATCTGGTCCGATCCGGGGTTGCGGGCGTAATAGTTCTTAGACATAGAGCCCTCGCGCGCTAGAGTGTTCGCGCAGGAACAGAGGCTACTTACCCCGCGGGAGGGGGCATGTTCACGCGTTTTGTACGGTTTTCACCACTCGTCTTGTCAGCTCTGCTGACGCTCGCCGCAGTTTCCGGTTTGATCCTTACCGATTGGTTTCTGGTCATCGCGATCCTCTTCGGTTTCCTGACGCTTGTCGGGATCCACGATCTGATCCAGACCAAGCACGCGATCACCCGGAACTATCCGATCCTCGGCCATCTGCGGTTCTTCTTCGAAGAGATCCGCCCCGAGATCCGCCAATATCTGATCGAGGGGGACGACGAGGACATTCCGTTCTCCCGCGCGACCCGCACGATCGTCTATCAGCGCGCCAAGGATATCGAGGACGCCAAGCCCTTCGGCACCCGTATCCGCGTCTCGGAATCGGGCTATCAGTGGATCACCCATTCGGTGAAGCCGCGCCATATCGAGGATAGCGATTTCCGCGTCGAGATCGGCGGGGAGGCGTGCAAGCAGCCCTACAAAGCGTCGATCTACAATATCTCGGCCATGTCCTTCGGGGCGCTGTCGGCCAATGCGATCATGGCGCTCAACAAGGGCGCGAAGATGGGCGGGTTCGCGCATGACACGGGCGAGGGCGGAATCTCGCGCTATCACCGTGAGGGCGGCGATCTGATCTATGAGGTCGGCTCGGGCTATTTCGGCTGCCGCAACCACGATGGCAGCTTCAATCCCGAGAAATTCGCCAAGCGCGCGCAGGACCCTCAGGTCAAGATGATCGAGCTGAAGCTGAGCCAGGGCGCGAAGCCGGGCCATGGCGGAATGTTGCCCGCGGCCAAGATCACCCCCGAGATCGCCGAGGCGCGCGACATTCCGATGGATCGCGACTGCATCTCGCCCGCCTCGCATTCGGCCTTCTCGACCCCGCTGGAGATGATGGAATTCATCGGCCAGCTGCGCGAGCTGTCGGGCGGCAAGCCGGTGGGCTTCAAGCTTTGCGTCGGTCACCGCCGGGAATTCATGTGCATCGTCAAGGCGATGCTGGAAACCGGCATCACCCCCGATTTCATCGTGGTCGATGGCAAGGAGGGCGGCACCGGGGCCGCACCTCTGGAATTCGCGAACCACATGGGCTTCCCGCTCGTGGAAGGTCTCAGCTTCGTGCACAACACGCTGCGCGGGGCGGGGCTGCGCGATCAGGTGAAGATCGGGGCCTCGGGCAAGGTCGTCACCGCCTTCCATATCGCCAAGGTTCTGGCGATCGGGGCGGATTGGGCGAACTCGGCGCGCGGCTTCATGTTCTCGATCGGTTGCATTCAGGCGCAGTCGTGCCACACGAATAAATGCCCGACCGGGGTGACCACGCAGGACCCGATCCGTCAGCGCGCGCTGGTCGTGCCGGAAAAGTCGACCCGCGTGGCCAATTTCCACCGCAACACGATGAAGGCGCTGGCCGAGATGACGGGGGCTGCGGGCCTCACCCATCCGGGGCAGTTCCTGCCGCATCACCTGCTGGTGCGCGACCGCGAGCGCGATTTCAAAGTGGGCGACGAGATCTATCACTACATGCCCGAAGGGTTCCTCCTGCGTGAGGATGACGACCGCTTCGGCTATCTCAAGCGCTGGAAGCGCGCCCGCGCCGAAGCGTTCGAGCCCTTCGACAGCGGCGTGTGAGATCGGATTTCACGGTATCTTGGGAGAGGCGGCGACGATGGTTGCCGCCTCTTCTTTTTGCCGACGTCTCTTGTTTGCGATGAGGGGAGCGCCCGACCTCGGGTGGGCGCAGGCAAGGTCTCGGTGGTCTTCGCTTTATCGCGCCTCACACCTCCAACGCTGATGCGCGCGGTCAGGCTACAAAAGCGCCCTCCCGGGGGGAGGTCGGGCGCTGCCCGGTGTTGGTCACACCGGGCTGGTCTCACTCACTGCGCGAGCAGGGCTTTTGCCACGGTCTGTTCGGCTGGCCCTTCGAAAGGGCCATGCGTGAAGGCGGCGGCGGTGCGGCCTGTCTCGGGGCAGCGATAGACGGCGTTGGAGCTGAACGGCCCCGCGCCGGAATGGCCGAAAACGCGCGTGTCGCCCCAGTCGCCGCACATCAGCCCCAGCCCGTAACCATGCCGCGTCCAAGGGCGGTCGGGCAACGCGCCGCCCAATTCGCGGCAGGCGGTCATGCGGGCGAATGCGGCTTTGGGCAGCAGCCCGCGCAGCCCGTGCAATAGCCGCGCCGCATCGCCCGCCGTGCCGATCAGCGTGCGGTGATAGACCCAGCCGGGGTGGTAGTCGCGCGCCTCGGGCCAGTGAAGCGCCGCGAAATCAGCGGGCGTTTGGGCGAGCCGGACGTTCTCCAGCCCCAGCGGCGCTGCGATCCGCTCTTGCACCAGTTCCGCGAGGCTCCGGCCTGCGGCGCCTTCGATCACCTCGCGGGCTAGCATGTAGCCGAGGTTGGAATAGCGCCACCCTTCGCCGGGCGGAAATGGCGCGGGCTGCGCGAGCGTCCGGGCCACGAGCAGATCGCGCGGCCACGGCGTGCGCTCCGCTGCTACATCCGCGTGATAGGCGGGCAGGGTGCTGTAATCGGGCAGGCCTGCGCTATGCTCCAGAAGCTGCGCCAGCGTACCCCCCGCGCGCAGCTCCGGCAGATCGAGCGGCGCGTCCAGATCGAGCCGCTTCTCAGAGTCGAGCATCAACGCCAGCGCCGCGATCACGGGCTTGGTGAAGCTCCAATAGGGAAAGAGCCGCGCCCCTGACTGGGCCGCTTGGCAGCGTCCGTCGCGGTCAAACGTCGCGGTGAAGGCGGTGGGGGATTGGGTCAAAGCTTTGTCTTTATATGATTTTTCAGATGGGGCGGGCAGGGCGTTTTCCAATGGTATGTCATTTGCCGCATTGCGGCGCTGAAAAAAGTTGAAACGGCTTTGGCGTTTTGTATCATCACCTATGAATATGATCATGGGAGGAAGGGAGGCTTTCATGAGAGACGCACCCAAAGCATTTTGGTCACCGCTCGCCGCCGGCACCGCGCTCGGCCTGGCTCTGCTGTTGACCTTCGTCGTGACCGGGCACGGGCTCGGCGCATCCGGCTTCGTGACCCGCTTCGCGGCACAGGCCAATGACTGGGTCGCCCCGCAGGCGACCGCTGACAATTCCTATTTCGGGCCTTTCATGGCGGCGGGTAGCCCGCTTCTGAGCTGGATCACTTGGGAAGTGGTCGGCGTCCTGATCGGGGCGTGGCTCGGCGCGAAAGGCGCGGGCCGGATTTCGGTCAAGGTGGAGCGCGGCCCGCGCACCTCGAGCGGCAATCGCCTCGTCTACGCGCTGCTGGGCGGCGCGCTCGTGGGCTTCGGCGCGCGTCTGGCGCGCGGCTGCACCTCGGGTCTGGGCCTGTCGGGTAGTGCTACGCTCGCCGTGGCGGGCTTCGTCTTCCTGATCGGCTTCTTCGCGGCGGGCTTCGCCGTCTCGATGATGATGCGGAGGATCTGGCAATGAGCATCCCTCTTTACGATAGCGGCATAGCCTCGGGCCTCCTGTCGGGCATTCTCTTCGGCTACGCGCTGGAGGCGGCGGGCTTCGGCTCTCCGCGCAAGCTGACAGGGCAGTTCACCCTGCGCGACTTCTCGGTCTTCAAGGTGATGTTCACCGCCGTGATCGTCTGCGCCGTGGGGCTTTACGTGCTGCGGACGATGGGCTGGATGGGCCCGGCTGCGGTCTTCATCCCGACGCTCTTCTTCTGGGCGATCCTGCTGGGCGGCGTCTTCATCGGCGCGGGCTTTGCCGTGGGCGGCTATTGCCCGGGCACCTCTGTGGTCGGTGTGGCCTCGGGCCGGATCGACGCGGTGGTCTTCGCGATCGGCATGGTGCTCGGCACCTCGGTCTTCGCCTGGGTCTTCGACCCGATCAAGGATTTCTACCTCGCGGGTCAGGGGCCGACGGCACAGACCCTGCCGCAGCTCTTCGGGCTGCCGGAATGGGTGATCCTGCTGGCGCTGATCATCATCGCCGCCGTGGGCTTCCGCCTCGGCACGATCCTCGAGCGGTCGCGCGGCGGTCCGTTCACCGCCGAAGAGGTCTGCGCCCCGGATGACGAGGCCGACGACTTCGCTCTGACATCAGCAAACGCGCGCGGGTAACGAGTTGAAACACGGACGATATTCTAGGGAGGAAAAAGTCCATGAAACTGCATAAGAAACGCAAGAGCCTGCTGCGCGCCGCGATGGTGCCGGTGACCGCGGTCGCGATGAGCGCCGCCGTTCCCGCCACTTCGAGCGCTCAGGCGACCAACCCCTGCGCTCCGGCTGTGACGAACCCCTGTGCGCCGGCCAACCCCTGCGCACCGGCGGCCGCCAACCCTTGCGCCCCGGCGGCTGCAAACCCCTGCGCGCCCTCGGCGGCCAAGGCCGCGGATGCGGGCAGCGACGCGGCCCCGATGGCCAGCGGGCCCTATGACACCACCGTTAAGGCAACCCAGGCGCCCTATGGCGACAAGATGCCCCCGATCGTCGACAACTACCTGCGCGCGACGCCCTATGTCGGCACCGGTGGCTTCATCGATCCGACGGGCATTCCGATGCTCAAGATGCTCGGCTTCAAGACCGTCGTGAGCCTGCTCAAGCCCGACGAAGGCGCGCCGAACGAGGGCGATCTCGTGCAGAAGGCCGGGATGAATTACATCCAGATCTCCGTGCCGACCAAGGCGCCGACCGAGGCGCAGGTCGCCGAATTCGCGAAGATCGTCGAAGATCCGGCGAACTATCCGATCCTGCTGCATTGCGAGAGCTCGAACCGGGTGGGCGCGATGTGGGCGCTCTACCGCGCGTCGAAAGGCGTGCCGAACGAGATCGCCATCGAGGAAGGCCGTCAGGTCGGTCTGAAGACCTCGCGCGAACCGGCTGTGCGTGAAATGCTCGGCATGGAGCCGCTCTGAGCGCAGATGTCGCGATGACAAGGACGGGGTCAGCGCCTAGGCTGGCCCCGTTCGCATGAGGAGAGACCGATGATCCGACCCGAAACGCCCTCCGAGATGTCACCCGACAGCGCCAACCCGGCGACGCCCGCGCCCACGCTGCGCATCGCCAATCCCGGGATCGAGGGGCTGCCGCGTGCGCGCCTGGAAGAGATGCATGACGCGGCCGAGACTGTGCTCGAATGCGAGACGGTACTGGCGAAATCGGGGATGAGCGTGGTGTCGGAAGTGCTGCGCGGGCAGGGGGATTTTCTGGTCTGGTCGCGCTACCCGCAGGGCGATGTCTTCGATACCGAGACTCATTGCCACTATTTCTACCACGCCCATGACGCGCGCGAGATGGCCGAGGGCGAGAACGGGCATTTCCACCTGTTCATGCGCCCCGAAGGGATCATTCCGGGGCTGGAGCCGTGGGACCTGCCCGGTGCGAAGATCCCCGAGGACCGGGCGGCGCGCTTCGTCCATATCGGCGCGATCAGCGTGGATGCGAAGGGCCGGGCGATCCGCATTTTCACCACCAATCGCTGGGTCACGGATGAATGCCTCTACCGCGCCGAGGACATGATCCGGCTGCTCGATCATTTCGCGATCGAGCTGGCGCATCCGAACTGGGCGGTGAACCTGTGGCTAAGCGGAATGGTCACGCTCTACCGTCCGCAATTCGCGGCACTCCTGCGCGCGCGGGATGCGCAGATCGAGGCGTGGCTGGCGGATCACCCGGGCAGCGAGGTGCTGGAAGATCGCGGCTTGCAGAATATCAGCCAGTGGCCCGTCGATCCGGTCGCCCAGATCGGCGCGATCGAGGACAAGCTCGACCTCTGAGCTGCGGGGTCACACCGGCACGCTCGAGGGCGCGCAGTCATTGACCGAGAGGATCTCTGGCGCGCGGGTCTTCGCGTTCCACTCCACCTCCCAGGCGCGGCAGGGGCCGGATTTGTTCTTCAGCTGCCGCCAGCGCAGCCGGGGCGAGTCCACCCCCTCGCGCAGCAGCTTGTCGTAGATGGGCATCGCGTGCCAGCGCGTCTCCGCCGCGTTCGAGCCGCCATCGGGCAGGATCAGGCACAGCCCCGTCGCGCGGCCCTCCTTGGCGGCCAGTTGCAGTCGCCGCCCGGCCGTCAGCCCGATCTCGCGGGGCAATTCCCCGATCACCAGCGGCACCGAGCCGTCGCGCAGCGCCTCTTCCATCACGGCGAGCGTGTCGGTCTGGTCCTTGCCGCGCGCCAGCAGAAGCCGCGCCGGATCGAAGAAGCTCACCAGCCCGCGCGGATTGAGCCCCTCGCGGCGATGGCGCTCGTTCACCCAGAGGATCGGCCCCGTGGTGCTGGCGCAGACCGCGCAGGCAAAGCTCGTGGTGCCGATGCCGCAGACCTCATGGGTGCGGCCTTCGCGCAGGGGGAACGGGTGGGGCGTGATCATCGGTGCGGCAGCGGGTCGGGGTGAAACAAAGCATGAACATTGTAGGCAAGAGAAACCCGGCCTGCAAGGGATCGCAGGCCGGGTAAACAGAATGCCGAAAGCGGCGGGGCGTTACCTCAGGAACTCGAGCAGCGCGATGTTGAACTCTTCCGAATGGGTCACGTTGCAGCCATGCGGCGCGCCCTTGATCGTGAAGAACTGGCTGTCGGGGATCGCGTGGTAGGTTCGCGCACCAGAGCCTTCGAGCGGCACGATCGCGTCGCAGTCGCCGTGGATCACCAGAACGGGCACGCGCACCGCCTCCAGATCCTCGCGGAAATCGGTGGTGCCGAACGCTTCCATGCAGCCAAGTGCTGCGCTCTGGTCGGACTGGTTGCACAGCGTCACCGCCTGTTCGCATTCCTCGGCAGAGGCTTTGAGATCGCCGTCGACGCTGTAGAAATTCTCGACGAATTGCGGGAAGAACGCGTCGCGCCCGTCGCGCAGGCCCTGTTCCATCTCGCCTGCGGCTTCCTTGGTCAGCGGACCGTCGGGATTGTTCTCGCTTTGCATCAGGCAGGGCGTCACGGCGGAGGCGAAAACAGCGGCGCGCAGCCGGTCCTCGCCGTGGTTGCGGATGTAGCGCGCGACCTCGCCGCCACCCATCGAGAAGCCCACCAGCGTCACGTCGCGCAAATCCATCGCGGTGAGGATCGCATCGAGATCGGCGGCGAGCGTGTCGTAATCGAAGCCTTCGGTGGGTTTTTCCGCCAGACCGAAGCCGCGGCGGTCATAGGTTATGACGCGGTGACCGGCAGCGATCAGGGCGGGGACTTGTTTTTCCCACGCCTTGCCCGAGAGCGGCCAGCCGTGGATCAGGACCACGGGCCGACCCGAGCCGCCATGGTCGATTGCGTTGAGTTGGCCGGGGCCGAGCGGGGCTGCTGTCATGGGGGTCCTCCTGCGTCTTCAGCGTTTGAAGATCTCACCTGTTCACTGAAGTAACGCGGGCGACGCAGGCAAAGGTCCGAAATCTCATATATTTTTTGCATGTTTTCACGCCTCGGCGGGAGGGCGCCGAATTCCGTCGATCGCGGTGCCGTGCAACCCCCTCACATGCTTTGATCATTGCAATTAGCGCCCGTTCGCCTTATGTATTCTCTCGCTACGTTTGATTCCCAGATGCACTGTCTCCTTACGGCTTCAGTTTGCTTTCAAGAACTGACTACGCCGAGCTGACGCATTTCGCAGGCAGCATAATTTAATAGGAGACTCACGATGGCCGAAGGCACCGTGAAATGGTTCAATAGCACCAAGGGTTATGGCTTCATCGCACCGAACGATGGCGGCAAAGACATCTTCCTTCACATCTCCGCCGTTGAGCGCGCTGGCATCCAGCGTCTCGATGACGGTCAGAAAGTGACCTACGATCTGGAAACCGGCCGTGACGGCCGCCAGTCGGCAGGTAACATCGCGCTCGCGTAAGCTGAGCCCGTGTGACGGTTTGAGACGGCCCGTGCAATCGCGCGGGCCGTTTTCATTTGGGCCTTACCAAACGTCCGGGTCGATGCCCTTCGCGCTGAGTTCCGAGAACTTGTCCTGCAAGAAGCGCTGAAACGGCTGATCGGCGTAAGCGCCGCTGGCCACGTATTCGAGCCCCGACAGATGGTGGAAGGGCTTGAAATAGCCCGGCATTCTGAAGGCTTCGGCCTCGCGCACGGATTGCGCCCCTGCGCTCGCGGCCGGGATCAGCACCTGCGTCGGCGTGAAATTCACCGCCCATTTCTGCGCCAGCGCACGCTCCTCCAGCGCCTCGCCGTCGAAATCGGTGACCTCGCGCGCGCCCCAGAGATCGAGCTGCACGACCATGTAGCTCTTCTCGATCAGCCCGGTGATCTCGGGGCGCTCGAAATTCACCAGATGCATCTCGCGGCAATAGGGGCAGCCGCGCTGCTCGAAGAGCACCAGAAGCCCCTTGCCCTGATCGGCGGCCTCCTGAAGATCCTCTCCCAGATCGAGAAAGCCCTCGTGGAAGAAGGGCTGCTGATAGAGCCCGCCATCGCCCATCACCGCCTCGGCCTGCACGGGCCGCGCGCCTCCCAACGCACCTCCCACTGTCATCGCCCCGACTGTCAGGGCCAACATCTCGCGTCTGTTCATCGCGTCGTCCTCCCTTCTTGAGAGCCCGAGTATAGCACAGGCCGGGCGAATGGCGGGAATCGCGCTCTGAGGGCCGCGCCCGACCTCGGGTGGGCGCTTTACTCCGCATGTGACTGGGCTCTTTATCTTTCAAGCCCGTAGGTCGGTCGTGCCCGCGATGATATCACCAATGCGCCCTCCCGGGGGGAGGTCGGGCGCGGCCCGGGCTGGCCGCCCGGGCGTTGAGCAGGCCGACCCGTAATGAAAATGGGCTGGCCGCAAGACGTGTTGGCTCGCTCCATGCCCGCAACAGGAGGTTCATCACGCCTTTCTGCGGACCGGTTTCGGAGAACCTCAACGGCTACATCCGCTGGCTGGAGCTGAGGTTGGCGGGCGCATTGCCAGATGACGCGAAACGAGTTTCATAGAAAGATGCCGGCGAAGGCCTTTGTAGACGTCCATTCCGCCTATCAGGGCGTGCTCACGGGAGTTAGATTAAACGAATGACTGCAAGTTCTTACATTTCAACGTTGAGATCAAAGATTGGCAACGATCTTCTCTTGATTCCGAGCGTGGCGGCGCTCATTCACGATCGGCACGGACGGCTGCTTCTTCAAAGAAAAGCTGGCCCGGAAGGTTGGAGCCTTCCGGCTGGAGGTATTGAGCCTGGCGAAACTCCGAACGATGCCCTTCGGCGCGAAGTGCTCGAAGAAACTGGCGCGAAAGTCCTCAAGGCTGACGTCGTATCAGTATTGGGCGGAGAAGCATTTCGTTACCGATACCCCAACGGGCACTTGGTGGAATATACGGTGATCGTCTTCAAATGCGCAGTGGCACCGACGGATTCTCCCTGTATTGATTCAGAGACCGAGGAGCTTCGATACTTTTCGGCAGCTGACATGCCAAATCTTGCGCTTCCCTATCCCAAGGCGCTCTTGTTTTCAGGGTAACATTGATCCGCTGAGTAGACCGGCACGCTTTGCGGACATCCCAAACGAAAAAGGCCCCGCGCTCGCGGGGCCTTTTCCAATCTCGTAACCGTCAGCCTCAGGCCTTGGCGAGGTTGCGCAGCACGTAGTGCAGCACGCCGCCGTTCTTGAGGTATTCGATCTCCACCGCGGTATCGATCCGGCTCTTGAGCTTGATCTCCTTGGTGGTGCCGTCCTTGTAGGTGATGGTGCAGGGCACGATCGACTGCGGCTTGATTTCGCCTTCGAGACCTTCGATCGAGACCTCTTCCTCACCGGTCAGGTTCAGATCCTTGCGGGTCTGGCCTTCGGTGAACTCGAAGGGGATCACGCCGAAGCCGACGAGGTTCGAGCGGTGGATACGCTCGAAGCTTTCCGCGATCACGGCCTTGACGCCGAGCAGGTTGGTGCCCTTCGCCGCCCAGTCGCGCGAGGAGCCTGCGCCGTATTGCTCGCCCCCGAAGATCACCAGCGGCTTGCCGGCTTTCTCATAGGCCATCGCCGCGTCGAAGATCGAGGTCTGCTCGCCATCGGGGCCCTTGGTGTAGCCGCCCTCGACGCCGTCCAGCATCTCGTTCTTGATGCGGATGTTGGCGAAGGTGCCGCGCATCATGACTTCGTGGTTACCACGGCGCGAACCGTAGCTGTTGAAGTCCTTCGGTGCGACCTGACGCTCGACCAGGTATTTCCCGGCCGGGGTGTCGGGCTTGAACGAACCCGCCGGCGAGATGTGGTCGGTGGTCACGAAATCGCCCAGCACGGCGAGGATGCCCGCGTCCTTGATGTTCGAGATCGTGCCAGCTTCCGGCGACATGCCTTTGAAGTAGGGCGGGTTCTGGATGTAGGTCGACTGCGGCGGCCAGTCATAGGTTTCGCCGCCTTCGACTTCCACGCCCTGCCACTTCTCGTCGCCTTTGAAGACATCGGCGTATTTCTCGATGAACTTCTCGCGGGTGACGACCTTCTCGACGAGATCGGCGATCTCTTTGTCCGAGGGCCAGATGTCTTTCAGGTAGACGTCCTTGCCGTCCGGCGTCTGCGCGATCGGGTCGCTCGACAGGTCGATGTTCATGTCGCCGGCCAGCGCGTAGGCCACCACGAGGGGCGGGGACGCGAGGTAGTTGGCGCGCACGTCGGGCGAGATCCGGCCTTCGAAGTTCCGGTTGCCCGAGAGCACCGAGGTCGCGATCAGGTCGTTGTCGTTGATCGCCTTCGAGATTTCCGGCTGGAGCGGACCCGAGTTACCGATACAGGTGGTGCAGCCGTAGCCCACGAGGTTGAAGCCGACCGCGTCGAGATCTTCCTGAAGGCCAGCGGCTTCCAGATATTCCGACACGACCTGCGAGCCAGGCGCCAGCGAGGTCTTCACCCACGGCTTGCGGTCGAGGCCCAGTTCACGCGCCTTGCGCGCCACGAGACCCGCGCCGATCAGCACATAGGGGTTCGAGGTGTTGGTGCAGGACGTGATCGAGGCGATCACCACCGAGCCGTCGCGCAGCTCGTAATCTTCACCTTCGACCTTGGCGGTCTTGCCGATGGTGACCGATTTGGTCGCGATCGGGCCTTCGGCGGCCATGTTCTTGGCTTCCGACGAGATGTCGATGCCGCGGTAATCGGCAACCACGCCTTCGAACGCGTCAGCGGCGTTGGTCAGCGCGACATAGTCCTGCGGACGCTTCGGACCCGAGATCGCCGGAACGATGGTGTTCATGTCCAGTTCGAGCGTCGAGGAGTAGACCGGCGCGTAATCCGCGTCGCGCCACATGCCGTTTTCCTTGGCATAGGCTTCGACCAGCGCGATGCGGTCCTTGTCGCGGCCCGTCTGCTCGAGATAGCGCAGGGTTTCGTCATCGACCGGGAAGAAGCCACAGGTCGCGCCGTATTCGGGCGCCATGTTGGCGATGGTCGCGCGCTGAGCCAGCGGCAGGTTGTCGAGGCCGTCGCCGTAGAATTCGACGAACTTGCCGACCACGCCATGGGCGCGGAGCATTTCGACGACTTTCAGCACGAGGTCGGTGCCGGTGGTGCCTTCGACCATCGAGCCGGTCAGCTTGAAGCCCACGACTTCCGGGATCAGCATCGAGATCGGCTGGCCGAGCATGCCGGCTTCAGCTTCGATACCGCCCACGCCCCAGCCGAGAACGGCCGCGCCGTTGACCATGGTGGTGTGGCTGTCGGTGCCCACGAGCGTGTCGGGGTAGGCGACTTCGGTGCCGTCCTGATCCTTATCGGTCCAGACGGTCTGGGCGAGATATTCGAGGTTCACCTGGTGGCAGATGCCGGTGCCCGGCGGAACCACGCGGAAGTTCTCGAACGCGGTCTGGCCCCACTTGAGGAACTTGTAGCGCTCGATGTTGCGCTCGTATTCGCGGTCGACGTTCATCTGGAACGCGCGCGGGTTGCCGAATTCGTCGATCATCACCGAGTGGTCGATCACGAGGTCGACGGGCACGAGCGGGTTGATCTTCTGTGCGTCGCCGCCAAGACCCTTGATGCCGTCACGCATTGCCGCGAGGTCGACCACGGCCGGAACGCCGGTGAAGTCCTGCATCAGCACGCGGGCGGGGCGGTAAGCGATCTCGCGCGGGTTCTTGCCGCCTTGCTCGGCCCATTCGCCGAAGGCTTTGATGTCGTCGGTCGAGATCGTGAAGCCGTTATCCTCGAACCGCAGGAGGTTCTCCAGAACCACCTTCAGCGAAGCGGGCAGCTTCGAGAAATCACCCAGGCCAGCCTCGGTGGCGGCGGGGATCGAGTAATAAGCATAGGTTTTCGAACCGACGCTGAGTTCGCGGCGGGTCTTCGCGGTATCCTTACCGGTAACGATGGGCATGAGAATGGCCTCCCTTCAAGGGTCCTAAGGGTGTCGCTGGCGTGTGTTTGCCCCAAGCGCGCGATCCGTTCAAGAGGGTCGGGGCATTTTTAGTATACCATTGCACACAAAAACACGCGACTGGAGCGACCCAGCGTCATCTTGAACCGCGCATGGGCCGTATACGTTGGACATATATCGTTTCGCGCGCCCGGACAGAAAGAAATCTCTCAAAACATTGATTAGGCATGGTCTGAGCAGAAACGCTAGGTATAAAGACGGCGAAGTGAGGAGTGTTTTTCGAGTGCGCGCAGGACGTTTGACCGCGATGGGAGCTGCTTTCGCCGCAGGGCTGGTAAGCTTTGCGGAATTTGCGTCTGCCCAAGGGGCAGCCGACGCGCCGCCCGGGATGCGTCTCAACGCCTCCGAGGCGCTTCTCGACCAGATGGCCTCCGAGAAATCCGACACGCCCGCGAAGCCGAACCCCGTGGCGCCCGATCCCGACACCGAAGGCGAGCACGACCCGGTCGTGGTCGAGCTTTATACCTCGCAAGGCTGTTCGTCCTGCCCGCCGGCGGATGCGCTTCTCAAGGAGCTCACGGATCGGGACGATGTGATCGCGCTGGCGCTGCATGTCGATTACTGGGACTATCTCGGCTGGAAAGATCCCTTTGGAAAACCTGAGTTTTCCGCCCGGCAGAAGTCCTATGCGATCGCCGCGGGCGAGCGCACGGTCTACACCCCGCAGATGATCATCGCGGGCCGCGAGGCCCTTATCGGGCCGCAGGAAGCGGCGCTCGATACCGCCATCGCACGCGAGAGCGACGCCCATCCCGAGGTCGACCTGAAGATCACGGGGAAGGGCGATCATTACGAGATCGCGCTGAGCCCGGTTGATAAGCTGGAGACGCCCGCGATGGTGCAGCTCGTGCGCTACAAGCCCTCCGCCACGGTGGACATCCTGCGCGGCGAGAATGCCGGGCGCACGGTGACCTACAAGAACATCGTCACCAGCCTGACCGGCATCGCCGAATGGGACGGGCGCGCGCCGGTGACGCTCTCGGTCGATCTCGACGGGGACGCGCCCGCCGTGGTGATCGTTCAGGAATCCCGCCCCAGCAAGAACGGCCCGCTGCCCGGTCCGATCCTCGCCGCAGGTCAGCTCGACTGACCGGGCCGCGCCGAGCTGCGCCGAGCCCGTCAGGGAAGGGCGCAACCGTCCCTTCGGTACCCTGATTTTTCCTTGCATCCAGACGCGCATCCCGTATAAGGCCGCATCTTCCGCGTTTGCTATGAACCGGCGGAGCCTCTCGTGTTGGGTTGCGGAAGTGTCAGACGCCCAACTTTGAAGCCGCCTCGAAATACAGGAGTTCGCATGCCGCTTTACGAGCATGTCCTCATCGCGCGTCAGGATCTGTCCAACGCGCAGGCCGAAGGCCTTGTCGAACATTTCTCCACGGTCCTGTCGGACAACGGCGGCAAAGTCGTCGATTCCGAATACTGGGGCGTGAAGACCATGGCCTACAAGATCAACAAGAACCGCAAGGGCCACTACGCCTACCTGCGCACCGACGCCCCGTCGGCAGCCGTGCAGGAAATGGAGCGTCTGGCCCGTCTGCATGACGACGTGATGCGCGTCCTGACCATCAAGGTCGACGAGCACGAAGAGGGCCCCTCGGTCCAGATGCAGAAACGTGACGAACGCGACAACCGTCGCGAGCGCCGTTGATCGGTAGACAGGAGTAGACACCATGGCAAAACCGTTTTTCCGCCGTCGTAAGGTCTGCCCGTTCTCGGGTGAGAACGCGCCGAAGATCGACTACAAGGACACCCGTCTTCTGCAGCGCTACATCTCTGAGCGCGGCAAGATCGTCCCCGCCCGCATCACCGCCGTTTCGGCGAAGAAGCAGCGTGAACTGGCCCGCGCGATCAAGCGCGCCCGCTTCCTCGCCCTGCTCCCCTACGCCGTGAAATAAGGAGACCGACCGATGGAAGTGATCCTTCTCGAACGCGTGGCCAAGCTCGGCCAGATGGGTGACGTCGTCACCGTCAAGGACGGCTTCGGCCGTAACTACCTGCTGCCGCAAGGCAAGGCACTGCGCGCCAACGAATCCAACATCAAGAGCTTCGAAGAGCGCAAAGCGCAGCTCGAGGCCCGCAACCTCGAAACCAAGAAAGAAGCCGAAGCTCTGGCGTCGAAGATCGACGGCGAGACCTTCGTCGTGATCCGTTCGGCTTCGGACGGCGGCAACCTTTACGGTTCGGTCACCACCCGCGACGCGGCGAACATCGCCTCCGAGCAGGGTTTCTCGGTGGACCGCAAGCAGGTCATCATCCGCCAGCCGATCAAGGTTCTCGGCCTGCATGACGTCGAAGTGCACCTGCACCCCGAAGTCGTCGCCGAGATCCAGCTCAACGTCGCACGTTCGCCCGAAGAGGCCGAGCTGCAAGCGTCGGGCAAGTCGATCCAGGACGTGGCGGCCGAGGAAGAGGCTGCAGCCGAATTCGAGATCGCCGAACTGTTCGACGATATCGGCGGCGCGACCTCCGACGACGACGAGGGCGGCCCCGTTGCCACCCCCGAGTCGGCAGCCGAAGACGAAAACAACGCCTGATCGGTCGCTTCGACCTTTCAGTCCGAAAGATAGAGAACCGCGCCTTCCGGGGCGCGGTTTTTTCATGCTTGCCTGTCAGGGTAGTTCTGCCGAATTATGTCTAATGACATAATGGGCCCCCGACGCGCGGCGCAGACCCCGGAACCGCGTGCCGCAATCCGGCGTTGGCCCCTAAATGGCCCTCAGGGCTTTCAAAACAGGGGACATGCATGACGAAACGATCGGGGCAGGGCCCACGAGACGAAGCATCGAGCCGACGCGACCGGCTCGTGCAGGCAGGGCTTCTGGGCTTCGGCGTCTATCTCATGTGGCGGCGCTATCAGGACGATCGGCAGGCCGCGATCCACGGGCCCACGGAAGGCCGCAGCGCCCGCCATGTTCCCGCGACCCGCACCGACCGCTATGACCGGCCCGCCGACCGCGCGCTGGGACGTCAGGCGGAAAGCCCGTTCGAGATCCCCCGTGCAGGCTGGAAGGCCATCGCCAAGCGCGCTTACGGTCAGATCGACGAGGACCGCGTGCTGGCGGTCGCGGCGGGCGTGACCTTCTACGCGCTGCTCGCCCTGTTCCCGGCCCTGACTGCCACCGTCTCGATCTACGGCATCTTCGCGGATCGCCAGACCATGCTGCAGGACCTCGATGCGCTCAAGAACGTCATTCCGCCCGAGGCGCTGACGTTGATCCGCAACCAGTTGGAGCAGTTGATCGGGTCCAGTTCCAACGCGCTCGGCCTCGCCTCGATCTTCGGCGTCCTTCTGGCGCTCTGGTCGGCCAATGGGGGCGCGAAGGCGATGATCGGCGCGCTCAATGTGGCCTATGGCGAGAAAGAACGGCGCAGCTTCGTGCAGCTCAACGCTTTTGGGCTGGGCATGACGATCACCGGGATTGTCATGGTCTGCGCGCTGATCCTCGTGGCGGCCGTGCTGCCCGTGATGCTCGATTACATCCCGATGGGTGGGGCGCTGGATGCGGTGCTGCGCTGGGGGCGCTGGCCGGTGATGGCGCTGGTGCTGGTGGGGATGCTGATGCTGCTCTATCGCTTCGCGCCCGCACGCAACGCGCCGCGCTGGATCTGGGTCGTGCCGGGGGCGATCGCGGCTTCGATCTTGCTGCTGATCGTCTCGGCGGGGTTCTCGTTCTACACCTCGAACTTCGCGAATTACTCGAGCACCTATGGCTCGATCGGCGCGGTGGTGGTGCTGATGATGTGGATCTGGCTCTCGACGACGGCGGTGCTTCTGGGGGCCGAGATCAACTCTGAGGCCGAGCATCAGACCGCGCAGGACAGCACCATCGGAGACCCGCGTCCCTTGGGCGCGCGCAACGCCGTGGTGGCCGATGCGGTCGCGCCTGCGCCCTCGCGCAAGCGCTGAGCGCGGCAGGGCGCGCGAAACGGGCCTCAAAATCGCCGTTTTTTCAGGGAATCCTGTTCGGGCAAGCAACCCTGACGAGGCCCTGCCATGCGGCTGTTTTCGATCCTGCACTTCGCGCTGACCCACACGATCCTCGTGACGGGCGGGCTTTTGTACCTGCACGATCCCGAAGGCGCGCGCGACCGGCTCGCCTCGGCGGGCGAGGTGCTGCGCACCGCTATTTACGACCGGATCGAACCGGGCAATCCGGCGGCGGATCGCACGGCGTCCCTGCAGGTGGATCGTGCAGCCCAGAAGCTGCGCGAGGTGGCGACCGCGACCGATCTGCCCTCGCTGATCCCGAACGCGAAATTCCTGAAAGTGCCGACCGCGGAGTGAGCCGGGAAGAGAATGGTGGCGGGCGCGACCCGCGCCACATCCCATCCGCGAACGCAAAAGGCCGCCCCGAGAGGCGGCCTTCGCTATTACTGGGCTGAGCGCCCGAAGATCACAGCTCGTCGAGCTTCTCGATCTCTTTCTGCAGCTCTTCCTTGGTGACTTCCTTGTCGTCCACCTTGGCTTCGCCAGCGATGTAATCGACGACCTTGTCTTCGAAGAGCGGCGCGCGCAGCTGCTGCTGCATCTGCGGGTTCTGCTGCACGAATTCGAAGAAGGCGCGCTCCTGACCCGGGTACTGACGTGCCTGGTTCATGATCGCTTGGGTCATCTCGGCGTCGGAAACCTCGATCTCCTGCTTGCGACCGATTTCGGCGAGCAGCAGGCCAAGGCGCACGCGGCGCTCGGCGAGGGTGTTGTGCTCCTCGGTGGTCTCGATCTCGCCGTGGTCATGGCCGTGATCGTCCGGGTTCTCTTCGTGATAGAGCTGGTGCGCGATCTGCTTGGCCTCGGCTTCCACGAGCGAGGGGGGCAGGTCGAACTTCACCTGATCGTCGAGCTGGTCGAGCAGGCCACGCTTCATCACCTGACGCGCTGCGCCCTGGTATTCAGCTTCCAGACGCTCTGCGACCTGGGCTTTCAGCGCGGCGAGGTCTTCGGCACCGAACTGCTTGGCCATCTCGTCGTCGATCTCGGCAGCCTTCGGCGCCTTCACTTCGTGGACCTTGCACTTGAACAGCGCTTCCTTGCCCGCGAGATGCTCCGCACCGTATTCGGTCGGGAAGGTCACGGTCACTTCGACGTCGTCATCGGCTTTCGCGCCGACGAGCTGCTCTTCGAAGCCCGGGATGAACGAGCCCGAACCGACTTCCAGCGGGTAGCCTTCGCCCTTGCCGCCTTCGAACGCTTCACCGTCGACGAAGCCTTCGAAGTCGATCACGACCTGATCGCCGTTCTCGGCCTTGCCTTCTTTGGTCTCGAAGTTCTTGGCGGTCGCGGCGAGGCTTTCCAGCGCTTCGTTCACTTCGCCTTCGTTGGCCTTCACGACCAGACGCTCGAGCTTGACGCCCGACAGATCGACATCCGGGATTTCCGGCAGCGCTTCGTACTCGACGGTCACGACCACGTCGTCACCCTCTTTCCAGTCTTCGCCGTCTTTCATCTCGATCTTCGGCTGCATCGCGGGGCGATCGCCGGTTTTCTCGAAATGCTCGCTCATCGCGCCGTCGACCGATTCCTGCATCGCTTCGCCGAGGATGCGCGGGCCGAATTGCTTGCGCAGCATCGCCATCGGAACCTTACCCTTGCGGAAGCCCTTCATCTCGATCTCGGGCTGCGCTTCGGAAAGCTTCGCGGTGACCTTCTCGTCGAGTTCCTTGGCGGTGATGGTGATCTCGTAGCCGCGCTTGAGGCCGTCGTTCTGGGTCTCGGTGACCTGCATGGTTTGTCCTTTGTCTCTGGGCGCCGCGCGGATCGCGGCCGGTTCTCGAATTTCAGGCGTCCTTCTATTGAGCCTCAGCCATGGTGGCAAGGCGAAAAGGGGCTGCGGGGCGGCCTCCGGGCGGTGAAATACGCGCGCGAGCGGGCGCGTGCGAGGAGATGCCGGGAACACAGGATCGAGAGCGGGCAGGGCGGGCGCTGACAAAGCGGCGCAAGGTGCGGCGCGCGGCCGTAGCGGATCGGGAAGGAAGTTGCAGCCGGGACGCACCACCCCACAATGGTCGCCCCGGCCGCGAATCCGGGATTGCGCCGAACGGGCGCGCTGTCGTGATCTCTCACCGCTTCGGCGGATCCGCCCCCTTGTTTGCGGAGCCCAAGCGAAGACGTCACGATCTCCCTGACCTTCATCCTAGGTCAGAAGTGTTTGAAACTCAGCGGTCATTTTCGGACAGATCGCCTTTTTGCGGCCCGTGCTGTGGTCGAAAAATCCGGCTTCACGCGACGGCGCGCCAGCCGCGCTCGACGCATTCGAACTTCACCGCCTGCCTGCGGAAATGGTCGCGCACGAACCCGGGCGAGAGCCAGAGCCGGCCCCGCCTGCGCGGCAATTCCCACCCAAGGTGGCCCGCCTCTTCGGCCTTCTGGATCATCCGCTTGATCTTCGAGACCGAGATCAGGAACTGCTCCGCCAGAGCGGCGATGCTGACCGGTTTGAGATAGATGCGCCCGTCGGTCTCGCGCAGGTCGGTGAGCATGCGGATCAGCGCATGGAGCAGGATGCCGCCGGTGTCGGAGCCGAGGAAATGCGCCATCGAGGGCGGCGGCGCGCACCATTCGGGATCGGCGCGGATGATTTCGACCATGTGCCGCTGCATCGCGAAGGGAAGATCGGGAGCGTTGCGCGCCGCTGCCAGCCGCGCGCCACCGTCGAGCATGTCGAGGCAATGCAGATGCCCCTCGCACCAGCGCCGCATTCCCTCTTCGGCCATGAGCGTGGTGGTGACGGGCCGCAAGCGCCCGTCGCCTTTGTGCTCGGAGGGCGGGGCGAGTAGGCCATGCACCTCCATCTCGCCCAGATACTGGCTCAGCGTCTTGCGGTTGATCTCGACATGGGGCGTCAGCGCCGTAAGAAGCCGGCCCGGCGTCAGTTCCGGCGCGTCCGGCTCCGTCTTCGCCCGCATCGCCAGCGCGAAACTGGTCTGGCTGACGAGCCAGCGCCGATGCGAGGCCATGTGCCGCGCGATCCGCGGCGTCTGCGCCTGCACATCGAGCAGCATTGTCGCCACCGCCTTCTGTGTGGCGAAGAAATTCGGATTGGCCGCAATCGCGTCGCGGCTGAGCGCGTAGCTGGAATTGGGGGAGCGCGAGCCGGACTCCGGCGGGTCTTCGACAGGCCGCCGGGGCGGCATTTGCGGGCCTTCGACCATCACGCCTCCCACGCTTTCGGTCACCAAAGCGGGGGCGTACCGGGCCCGCGCAGCCATATAAAACTAGCATAGCCGAGCAATAAGGCGAGGATATGGTGCGATATTCTGGAGGTTGGGAGTGGTGCGGGTGAAGGGACTCGAACCCCCACGCCAAAGGCGCTTGGACCTAAACCAAGTGCGTCTACCAATTCCGCCACACCCGCATCAGGGGCGTAATAGCAACAGGCTGCGGGCTCGGAAAGAGGAAGATGCGATTTTGCTCGTCTTAACGAGATGGTGAGGGTTAGCCTGTACCCAAAGGCGCGTCAGACGCCGAAGTTACGAGTAGGCAAGAGCAGGTATCGCCATGGGACAGGCACCAGGGCGGGGGGATGGCATGGCCATGCTCCGCCAGATCATCGAATCCAATCCACGCCACAGCCTTCCGGGTCCGGCTGGCCCGAATGTGACCGAGCGCGTATCGCCCACCGAGGCGCGCAAGCCGAAGCCGGATCTCAGCGCGGGGATCGCCGCCGGGGCGCGGGTCTACACGCTCGACGGGGCCATCCCGATCGAGTTTCTCGAACCCGGCGATCGGATCGTGACCCGCAGCGGGACGTGCAAGCTCAAGGCGTTGCGGGCGGGCGATTATGTGGGCGCGCTGATCCGGATCTTGCCCGGCGCGCTTGGCCATGATCGGCCCGGGGCGCCGCTCCTGATTGCTCAGGGCGCGCAACTGATGATGCGCGACTGGCGGGTACAGGTGATCTACGGCAAGCGCGAGGCGCTTCTGCCCGCGCAATCTGTCGTCGACGGCCACTATGTCACGCTGGGCCAAGGCCGCGCGCGGCTCTTCGTGCTGGAATTCGAGACGCCCGAAGTGATCTATGTCGATGGTGTGGAAATGGCCGCCGCAGTGGCAAGCGTCGACGCCTGATCGACGCGGAATTCCCGACAATCTTCATAAGTCTCAGAGGGTTGCGAGGCGTCGTCTCGTCACATCTGCGATAGTGATTTGACATAAACGTGCCTGATCACGCGCTTGTGTTGACAGGATGATATGTCATTTGCATAGTCTTATTATGCACTAGGGGACGAGTACGCAGTTTCGCTGCGAAACGCGTGGTTAAATCTGTTCGGAGATTTTGATGACGGCACCTTTGCGAAATGCAGAGGCGATCTTGCATTGCGCGGGTTGCGCTGGACGTAACCATGGCGTGTGCGGATCCCTCTCGGATCGAACCCTCGCCCGGGTCGCGCAACGGGCGCGCGCGATCTCCGTCGCGGCCAATGACCGGCTGTGCGAGGAAGATGTCACCTGCCACCACATCGCGCTGGTTCAGAGCGGCATGTTGCGGATGCAGAGCCATTCGCTCGCGGGGCGTCGCAAGATCACCGGGCTCGTCGTTCCGGGCGACAGCATCGGTCAGATCATCCGGGGCACGCGGGGCACCGCGATCGAAGCCGTGATCGACACCAAACTTTGCCTGTTCGAGGCGGCCAATTTCGCTCAGCTGATCGAGCAGGAGCCCGAATTGCGCCGGGCCCTGTGTCATCAGGCGGAAAACTGGACCGAGAAAGCGCGGCGTTTGAGCTTGCTACTGGGCGCCTATGGACCTGCGAGCCGACTGCGCGCGCTGCTGCTGCTGGCGCCCAGTATCATGCCTTGGAAAGCCCTGCCTGACGGGGGTGGCGTGTTGACGATGCTGCTGCCGCGTCAGGACATCGCCGATCTCATCGCCACGACGCAGGAGACGGTCAGCCGCTCGCTGCATCAGTTCCAGAAAGACGGGCTGATCGATATCCTGAACGCTAGGCAATTCCGCCTGAACGACCTCGAGGCCCTGTCCGAAGGGCTGGAGGAGATCCTGCACCAGTGAGCGCGCTCACTCGTCGCGCATCTCCAGCGAATTTCCCGAGATTTCGATGAGCCTCTCCAGATTGGCGAGCTCGACATCGTAAGGCGTGACGATACGGATCGCGCCCGTGCGCTCGAGCTGGTGAAACGCCCGGCTCAGCGATTCCGGCGAGGTGCCCAGCAGATGCGCTATATCGACCCGCTTGATATGGATATGCAGGTTCAGCTGGATGGGCGCATGCGCGGTGCCTTCCAGGGTCCGGTATTTGTGGCGGCTCAGGATGATCAGGAGCGAGGCGAGCCGCTCGACGACTTTCGAGCTGCCCAGCACCATCACCCACTCGCGCGCGGCGTCGAGCTCGTCGAGAATGCTCAGCAGGAACAGCCGCTCCGCCTCATGCGAGCGGGCGATGATCGCCTCGAATTTCTGCCGGTCGCAGGTCAGAACCGCCCCGTCGCTGAGCGCTTCGATCCGGTAGCCGGAGGGGCCGTTGAACGCGCGCCCGAACATGTCCGACGGCGTGATCAGCCCGATGATGTGGCGGTGCCGGTCCTGCAGGGTTTTCGACATCGCGAGAAACCCGTCGGTCACGAAGCCGATCCGGTCCGCGACCTCGCCGTCTTCGATCAGCACATCGCCCGGCGAAAAGCGAATGCTTTGCCAGAGCGGCATCATCTCGCTGCGCAAATCCTCCGGGAGTACGTCGAGCAGGCGCTGCAATTTGCCCTGCGCCACCACGCCCTCGATCTCGACCGGCTGTCCGGATTTCGGATGCTCGTTCATGCGTCTCCTCTCCCTGTCGCGGGAAGGATTCTAGTCCGGGTCAGACCGGGATGCGAGAGCTACGAGGTCGAAAAGCCGGGATTGTGCCGCTCTTTTCTGCGCCTCTCATCATGAAGTTGCAGGAAAAATCGCGCGGCACGGGTAGCACGTTGATCGGCATCAAAGAATCACGCTGAACAGTCACGGTAAAATATCTTGCAACAAAGGAGAGACAGATGAAAAACCTGCTTATCATTCTTGGCGTGACTGCGGCTCTGGCTGGCTGCGAGACGATGACCGGTCCGGCAGCTTCCGACATGACCGATGAGGCGATGACCGCTCCGGCGGGCACTTCGACCGCCACCACGGATACCTCGGGCACCCACACCAATACGCAAGACCAGGATCGCTCGCGCGAGCAAGCGTCGCAATAATCTGACACGGGCGGCGAGGGGCTGATGCATCTCGCCGCCCGCATTGTCTGGGGCGCGCGACCTCAAAGGGGTGACAATGACCGAAGGCCATATCGACGGGCGCAAACTGCGGCGCGCCTGGCGTCTTCTGTGCGGCGGGGCGATGGCCCTGCTGCTTGTCTTGGGGCCCGGTCCCGCGGTCGCGGAGGCTCCCGTCGCTGACGCTATCACCGACGCGGCGCTGCAGCAGGTGCTGCGGTCGGGCGATTGGCCCGCGGCGGAGGCAGCGGCGCGCGCGCGCTTGGCGCGCAATCCAGACGATGTGGGCGCGCTTGTCGTTCTGGCGCGGGCGCTGCGGGGGCAGGGCGACGCGGCAGGCGCGAAGGCGGCGGCGACCCGCGCCAATGCGCAGGCCCGGACGCAGCAGGAAAAATATGTCAGCGCGGTCGAGATGGCGGCGGCGAGCTACGATCTCGGGCATCCGTTCGCAGCCCAGCTCTGGCAACGCCGCGCGATCGAAATGGCGCCCAATGATGCCCTGCGCGCGTCGAGCGTGCGGGACTATCGCGTCCTGTCCGCGGCCAATCCGTGGAGCTTCTCCGTAGCTTTCGACGCGGGCGCGTCCAGCAATGTCAACAATGGCAGTCTCGCGGATACGGTCGATATCGGCGGCATCGACTTCACGCTCAATCCCGATGCGAAGGCGCTGTCGGGCTATGAAATTTCGCTGTCGCTGAAGGCGCGCTACAAATTCGCAGGGTTTGGAGAGTTGCCCGCGAGTTTCGGGGCGCAGATCTACACCAAACAGGTGGTCCTGTCGGGCGATGCGAAGGACTCGGTGCCCGATGCGCGTGGCTCGGATTACACGTTCAACGCGGTCGAGGCGACGTTGGGGCAGGCGCTCAGCCCGGCCGATGCGCCGTTGCGCTATCGTCTCGATCTTCTCGCGGGCAAGAACTGGTATGGCGGCGACGATCTGAGCGACTATCTGCGGGTTTCGGGCAGCGCGCAGTGGGGCGATCCACGGCGTTCGCTCACGCAGGTGACGCTCTCTGGCGAACGGCAGTTGCGCCTCGACAATTTCCGCAACTCGGCGAATGTCGTCACCGCAAGCCTGAGCCATCACCGGCGGCTTGAGGGAGGGGATCGGCTGGGGCTGTCCTTTGCCCTGCGCGACGCGTCCTCGGAGGCGGTCGAGATCGATCATCGGGCGATGCTTGCGGGCGTGTCTTACGATTTCGCCAAGCCGCTGGCCGGGACCGTCAGCGTCGGCGCGGCGCTGGAACTGGAGCGACGCGATTATGACGCGACGCTTTACGGGCCCGGCGCACGGCGCGACACGCGCGGGAGGCTGGCGCTGCAATTCGGGTTCCCGAAGCTCGAATTCTACGGCATCTCGCCGACCCTGCGGCTGGAGGGCGAAGAGACCCGCTCCAATGTCGATTTCTACGACAGCTCGCAGGTGAAATTGCGGCTCGGACTGCGGTCGAATTTCTGACCTCACGCCCCGGTTCGGGGCTTTCATCTGTAAATATTGCGATTTCTGCGACTAAGTGGCCACGCTGCCCATTTCCTCTCGATTTCGTTGACACACATCAATGCGAATCACGAAGAACTCACGGGAATGTGAGCCGTGGATGACGGTAAATTCGCAGTGAAATCAGAGGGATAAGTCTCTATTTCCTGACTGGACGCCATTTGACGTGGGGACGCAGCGGATGACGGGAGGGCAGGTGCCTGAGGGGTCATCGGTTCGCTCATATGGATAGAGGGGACGCAGATATGGCGACACAAATTGACCCAGGTAACGTCGACGATTGGGACGAACCGCTGAACACCGATCCGATGTTCCGCTCGTCGCATGTTTTCAGCACGGCGGATATCACGGTGACCTTCGACGGGATGACGGTTGGGAACTCCGAAGACCCGCAGGCGGTCTTCGATACCGTCGACGATCCGAACGATCCCGAGGATACCAAGATCACCAAGGAGGGGGTGACGCTTTATCCGATCGACAGTGAATTCGGCTATTACGTCAGTGATTTCCAGAATGCCGAGCAGAAAGAGCTCGATGGCGACTATGCCGAGGGTTGGGCGGGTGATGTCTACGACTCCGAGGGCAATCAGCTTGGCCTCGTGATCTCGGATTCACCCACCGACACGTTCAAGACGCCCGCCGTGTACGGCACTTGGCTCGCGGGTCTGGGCGGCAACACGGTGAAGGCCTCGACCGAACATTACGTCGTGATGCAGAACATCCTGTCCGACCAGCGTTTCCCGGGGGATACCGAGGCGCTCTATCCGCTCGACGACGAGCTCTTCATCGTTGGCGGTGAATATGATGGGAAGTCGGTGCGCGGCCTTCTGGCCGGCGAGTACGAGGGCATCACGATTACCGACACCAATGGTGACGGCAAAGTCGATATCAAGGATATTCTTGCCCCCAACGAAACTGAGATCGACAGCAATATCGCGGTCAGCAGCGACTACTCGGTGACGCTGAAGGATGACGGCAAGCTGCTCTATCGCTAGGGCAACACGATCAAGAAGCCCAATGACGTGCGTCTTGAAGCGACGATGGACCTGCCCGACGAGTGGAGCGAGTATAACCCCTACACCTCGCTGCGTAACATCTACCACGTGACCGAGGCCGAACTGGTGATCCATCACACGATTACCAACAACCCCAACGATCAGGTCCGCCCCGAAGACTTCGAGAACGAAGCCGCTATCGGCACTCTGCCCGAATATATCATCGTGCCGGACTACAACCTCGACGGGCAGGGTGCCCGTGAGGTCTGGATCACTGCCGATGACTACTATGCGGGGGATGGCACGCTCTACGAGGCGGGCACGATCCTGCGCGACGATCTTCTGGCGCAGCAATGGGCAGCGAGCGATCTCGCGACGATCGGGGCCGAGGATGGGGCGGCGGGCTTCACCAACGCCTGGTACACCACGATGGACCGCGAGCCCTTCGAGCCGGTGTTGAACGAAGATGGCACCGAATATGCCGATAGCGGTCCGCGCTGGCGTCTGAAGACCGACAAATATGGGCAGGATCTGCCCTCGGTGGTGATCCCGATCGACCCGAGCGACGAGCCGCCTCCCACCAATGACGAGGTGAAATACGAGGTCGGCGCAGAGACCCAGACGGTGATCAACCTGCTCGATTGGGGCTATCCCGCCCAGCCGCTCTCGGTCAGCTCGGGCTGGCAGGACAAGCCCGGCGAGGTGTCGGTCAACGGGATGAACTATTCCGACGGCTTCGATATGGCGGTCTACATCAAGGGCGATATCAAACCCGCGACGATCTACAGCGCCGAGCTGCTGATGGATTACGAGCTGGTCACGCCCTACGCGGTGGGGGCCAATGTCGTCGGCACGGACGGGAATGATTTCCTTGTCGGGATCGGCTCGAACGCCTTCACGGGCGGCGCGGGCACCGATCTCTTCGTCCTCACCTACGGCTCCTCGGTCGAGGGCGTGCCGCTGACCGCGAGCACGATCAGCGATTTCGAAGTCGGCACCGATGCGATTGGCCTGATCGGTCTGGGCGTCTCGGACACGAATTTTGCCGACAACATCTCGCAAGTGGTGAATGGGGACGACCTCGAGATCTGGCTCGACACGGATGGGGCCGAAATCGGTGCCGACCCGGTTCTGATCGCGACGCTGACCGACGTGGCTGGCGATCTCGGGCCGAGCCAGGGGCTCGTCATGGAGGAAGACTTCCTTCTGGCCAACCCGGGTGCGGGCGATGATCCGGGCACAACGGGCCCCAACGAGATCATCGGTACCGATGCGAGCGAGACGCTGATGGGGACCCCGGGCGACGACATCATCACGGCGCTGGGCGGAAACGATATCCTCTACGGCCTTGCGGGCACCGACCTGCTCGACGGGGGTGCCGGGCTCGACCGTCTCTATGGCGGTCTGGACGCGGATGGGTTCGTCTTCGCAGAGGGCACCACGCTCGACATCGTCTACGACTTCGAAGACGGGGTCGACATGATCGCACTCGACGGGGGGCTGACCTTCGCCGACCTCGAGATCACCAGCTACCGCACGACGGGCACTCAAATCACCGCAGGTGACGACCGGATGATCCTGCGCGATGTGGATGTGAGCCTGATCACCGAGGATGATTTCACAACCGTCGATCAATTTGTCGCCGACATGACGCTCGTGAGCGTCTGATCCGGGTTTCTAGAAGGACAATACGAATGGACAACAAAGTAACTTTCATCGCACTGGCGGCTGCGGCCGCCACTCTCTCGGCCTGCGGCGGCAGCGGAACCACGGTCAACACCGCCCCCACCTATGCGGAACTCGTGGCGCGCGCCGATACGGCGGCGGCTGGGGTCGTGGATCTGAGTACCGGGGATGTGACTGGCGGACGCGACGATGTGCCGAATTCGGGCACGGCCAGCTACACCGGTTACGTCAAGGGCGACCTTGACAGCGGCGGGACGTTAATCGGCGAGCTATCGCTTGACGCGAATTTCTCGGGCGGGACGGTCACCGGCTCGGCGACGAATTTCCAGCACTCGACGAAGGACGCCTATACCGGCTCGCTTACGCTTTCCGGCGGGACGATCACCGATAGCGGCGTTGTCGGGACGGCCGATACCTTCGGAGGCAGCCTCGATGGGACGCTCTCCAACGGCGGCACCGATTACACCACCTCGATTTTGCTCGACGGCGAATTCGTCGGCGGGAGCGGAGCAACGCTGCCCGACAATATTGCTGGCTATGCAGACGGAACGCTTGATGACGGGGTGACGAACGATGCGTTCACCGGGGCGTTCATCACCACGCAAACGCCCTGACCGACCCCACTTTCATCAGTGGTACCGGAAGGGCCCGGCGGAGCGATCCGCCGGGCCTTTCTCTTTCCTCCCTCGCGGCGCAGTAACCTGACCCCGATCACGAAAAGGGCCCGGCGAGGTATCCTGCCGGGCCGTTCATTTTGATCGTTCGGGGCGCTGCCTGAAGCGGAACCCTTGGCCCCCCTCATTCCCCTCGGAAGGCGCGGTTGAAATAGATCGTCAGCGGCTGGGTCAGGTAGGACAGCGGCGTGCGCGCGTCGGTCTTGAGGAAGGCCTCGACCGGCATGCCGGGCATCAGCTTGACCTCGGGCAGGGCGGCCAGCGCTTCCGGATCGGGCTCCACCGTCGCCTCGTAATAGGTCTCGCGGTTCGCCTCGTCAGTCTGCACGTCGGGCGAGACCCGCAGCACTTCGGCCGGGATCGCGGGCGTGGTGCGACGGTTGAAGGTCGAGAATTGCAGCGAGACCTGCTGACCGGAATAGACCTGATCGATGCTCGTCGGATCGACGCGGACCGAGACGTAGAGCGGCTGATCGCTGGGCACGAGGAACATCATCGGCTGAGCGGGCTGGATGACCGATTGCAGCGCGAAGACCTGCGAGCCGAACACTACGCCATCGACCGGCGCGCGCACGTCGAGCCGTGCGAGCTTCTCGCGCAGGGTGTTTTCGCGTTCGACCAGCGAAATCTCGTTATATTGCAGGTCGCGCAGCTGGGTGATCGCGGCCTCGCGGCGATCCTCGGACAGGCCGACGACCTCGATCTCGAGCGCCGAGATCCGCACGCGCGCCTCCGCGATGACCGAGTTCAGCCGCCCGATCTCGCCGGTCAGCTTGGCATGTTCGCGCTGGGTGGCGAGCACGCGCGAGGCTTCCATCAGCTTGCGCTCGTAAAGGCTTTGCTTGTCCTCCAGCTCCTGCGACACGAGGTCGAGCTGTTCCATCAGCGAGACGCGCTGCGCCTCGACGCCTTCGATCTGCTTTTCGATCTGCTGCTGTTGCTCGCGCAGCTGGTTGATCTTCTTGGCCATCGTCGCCTGACGCGCGGCAAAGAGGTTGCTCTGGCCCTCGCGTTGCTGGGCGACCTGCTCGGGGTCGAGCATCGGGAAGTCGGGCAGTACGGTGAAATCCACCTCTGTCAGATCGTCGCGCTCGGCGGCCAGCCGCGCCTTGCGCACCGCGATCTCCAGAAGCTGCGCCTGCACGATCGCAAGCTCCGAGCGCAGAAAGGTCCCGTCGAGGCGCAGTAGCACGTCGCCCGCATGCACCTGATCGCCGTTATGGGCGAGGATTTCGCCCACGACGCCACCATCGGGGTGCTGGATCACCTGCCGTTCGCTCTCGACCTTGACCACGCCGCGCGACACGACCGCGCCGTTGATCTTCGCGCCGACGCTCCAGGCGCCCATGCCGCCGACGAGGAGGGTGATCGCGCCGAAGCCTGCGGCGAGCAGAAGTCGGCTATTTGCGAAATCGGAGGATTTGCTCATTTCTCGGCCCTCATCGTCAGAATCCGTTGCACGTCCTGCGCGTTCTTGATCATCGACTGGATGACCTCGTCGCGCGGCCCCTGCGCGGTGATCTGGCCGCTTTCGAGGATCACGAGGCGCGAGCAGGCTTTGATCGCATTGGTGCGGTGGGTCATCAGCACGACCGATTTACCTTCCTCGGTCATCGCCTTCACCACGGCGTTCAGCGCCTCGGAGCCCTCGGAGTCGAGTGCCGAGTTCGGCTCGTCGAGCACCAGAAGCACCGGATCGTTGTAGAGCGCGCGGGCCAGACCCAGCCGCTGGCGCTGGCCGCCCGAGAGCTGCGCGTCGCGCGCGCTGATATGGGTGTCGTAGCCCTTGGGCAGTTGCAGGATGATCTCGTGGATATGCGCTTTCTTTGCGGCGGCCACGACCCGCTCGGCATCCGGCGATTGGGCCATCTGCGCAATGTTCTCGGCGATGGTGCCGTCGAAGGTCTTCACCACCTGCGGCAGGTAGCCGATGAACTGGCCCAGCCGCTCGGGGCTGTATTGGTCGAGCTTGGCGGCGGCGAGGCGCACCTCGCCCGCTGTGGGGGACACGAGACCCACCAGCGCCCGCGCCAGCGTCGTCTTGCCCGAGCCGCTCTTGCCGATCACGCCGATGGCTTCGCCGGGGGCGACATCGAAGCTCACGTTATACAGGATCGGACGCTCGCCACGTTTGCGCGAGACCGAGACGCCGCGCACCGAGAGATCGCCCGTCGGCGCGGGCAGTTCGGTCGGCTTGCGCGGCTCGGGCACCGAGCCCAGAAACGCCCGCAGCGCGGCCCAGCCGTTGCGTGCGCGGTGCAGCAGTGTCCATTGGCCCAGCACCTGCTCGACCGGGGCCAGCGCGCGGCCCAGCAGGACCGAGCCCGCGATGATCGCGCCCGCCGTCATCTCGTGTTGCAGCACCAGATAGGCACCTACGGCCAGCACCGCCGATTGCAGCAGCATCCGGAAGCCCTTGGAAAATGCGCCGAACGCGCCGGTCCAGTCGGCCGCGCGCAGCATCTTGCGCTGGCCTTCGGTCTGGGTGTCCTGCCAGCGCGCGCGCATGGTCTCTCCCATGCCCTGCGCCCAGAGGTAATCGGCCCCGTCCTCGACCTGCCGCGCGATCTGGTTGCCCGCGAAAGAGGTGCCCTGCGCCTCGGTCAGGCGGGTCTGGGTGAGCCAGTGGTTGAGCAGCGAGGTCACGACCAAAAGCGCACCGCCCGCCAGCGCCAGCCAGCCCAGAAGCGGGTGGAAGATGAAGATCGCGGCGGCGAAGACCGGCGTCCACGGAATGTCCAAGAGCGACAGCAGCACCGGCGAGGCGAAGACGGTTTTCACCGCATCGAGGTCCTGCAACGCGCTCGCGCCCTTGTCGGTGCGCCCCAGCGCTGCGCGCTCCAGCGAGGCGCGGAAGACCCGGTCGGAGAGATTGGCGTGAAGCCGTGCGCCGACCCGCGCCATCACGCGGGCGCGGACGAATTCCAGAATGGTGTAGAACAGGTAGAGGAACACCACGAGACCGAACAGCGCGACCAGCGTCTCTTCCGAGCGCGAACCGATCACCCGGTCATAGACCTGCAGCATGAAAAGCGGCCCGGTCAGCAGCAGAAGATTGGTGAAAAAGCTGAAAAGAACAGCGGAGCCGATCAACCCCCGGCTCCCGGAAAAAGCGCGCCGCATTTCCGACCGCGCGCCCGAAGAAGAAAGTCCCACGCCAATACCCCAAAGTTGCGTATCCCCGGGTTCATTTTCACGACGCGGTGAGGGGCATCATTGATTGATGTCAATTTTGCGCGAGACGGGTAGAAAAAGCTGCGCGAGCAGCCGGGCGCGCAGGTGGCCTCAGCCCTGCGCCATCAGCGCGCGCAGCACCTGCGGGACCGCTTCGGGGAGGTCTTCGGCGATCAGGCCGGGGCCGAAACTGCGCGCGGCCTCCACGTGGAGCCAGGCTGCGGAGGTCGCGGCGTCGAAGGGTTTGAACCCGCGCGCAAGAAGCCCCGTGATAAGCCCCGCCAGAACATCGCCCGCGCCTGCGGTGGCAAGCCACGGCGCCGCGCGGTCTTGGGTGGCCGAATGCAGTGCGACGCGCCCGTTCGGGTCCGCAATCACGGTGTCGGCCCCTTTGAGCAGTACCGTACAGCCCGCGCGCGCAGCGGCTTCGCGGGTGGCGTCCAGCTTGGAATAGCTTGGATCGTCGCCTGACAGCTTCTCGGCCAGATCGGGGAACAGCCGTTTGAATTCGCCCGGATGCGGGGTCAGCACGCAGGTCGCGTGAAGCTGGCCGAAGAGCACGCTCGGATCCTCGGCAAAGGCGCTGAGCGCATCGGCATCCAGCACCGTCGCCCGTTTGCCCCAAAGCGCCGCCGGCACCATCTCCTGCGCGCGCGCCATGCCCAGACCGGGGCCGAGGCAGAGCGCGTTTAGCCGCTCGTCGCCCAGCATCCCGCGCAAGGAATAGGCGTCGGGCAGGGCGTTCAGCATGATCGCGTCGAGATGCGCCGCGTTTTCGGCCAGCGCCTTGGGCGGGCAGGCGAGCGTCACCAGCCCCGCGCCGATCCGTAGAGCCGCCCGCGCCGCCATCCGTGCAGCCCCGCCTTTGCCCGCGCCGCCCGAGAGCACCAGCGCATGACCGTGGCTGTATTTGTGGCCCGCCTGCTTCATCAGGAAATTCGACGGGCGGTCGATCAGCTGTGCGGCGTCCGCAATCGCATGCTGCGGCAGGCCGATATCGGTCACGACGAGGTCGCCGCGCATCGACGCGCCGCCGCCGGGCCGGTCGGGCCCGTCCGAGGGATCGAGGTAATGGCCGCATTTCGCGCGGTGGAAGCTGACCGTCAGATCGGCGGGGAAAGCGCCGCCGAGGTTGCGGCCGCTATCCGAGGAAATCCCGCTGGGAATATCGACCGCAACGAAGCGCGGGCGCGGTCCCGAGGGATTGGAAAAGCGCCGCGGATAAATCCCGCGCCATGTCTTCGCGGTGTCCTCGGGCATCGGACGCGTCAGGCCGGTGCCGAACAGCGCGTCGATCACCAGCCCGCCCTCCATCTCGTCGATCCGGTCCTCGATCGCGGCATCATCCCAGGGCAGGACCGCGCCGATCTGCGCCCAGCGGTCGTGATTGGTCTGCGCATCGGGGGGCAGGCGGGTCGGGTCGCCATAGGCGTAACAGGCGACGATCCAGCCGCGCTCGGCCAGAAGCCGCGCGATCACATAGCCGTCGCCGCCGTTATTGCCCGGACCGCACAACACCACCGCCTGCGAGGGCCCCGGATCGGGCCAGCGCGAGAAGATCGCCGTGACGACGCTTTCCCCGGCGCGCTCCATCAGTTCAAGGCCCGTCACCGCGCCGCTCTCGATCTCGGCGCGTTCGCATTGGCGCATTTGGCTCGCGGTCAGGATTTCGGGCATGGTCCTCGGGTCGTCAAAGGAATCGTTTTCAAACTGCTGCTTTTTTGTGCTACTTGCACGAATTGCGGGCGCGGCTTTCGGAATTCCGATCCCCATTCCGCTCCCGTCCAGCCTAGCCGATTGCGGGGGCTTTGGGAAAGTGGTCTGAGGGGGTCGGAACGAAGACCTGACGGAGGAGTCGGCGGCATGAAAAAGGTGGAGGCGATCATCAAGCCCTTCAAACTCGATGAAGTGAAAGAAGCACTTCAGGAAGTTGGTATTCAGGGCCTTTCGGTGATCGAGGTGAAAGGGTTCGGACGCCAGAAGGGCCATACCGAGCTTTATCGCGGCGCCGAATATGTCGTGGATTTCCTGCCCAAGGTGAAGATCGAGATGGTGCTGCCCGACGACCTCGTCGACGCCGCCATCGAAGCGATCACGAACGCCGCGCGCACCGAGAAGATCGGCGACGGCAAGATCTTCGTCTCTCCGATGGAGCAGGCGATCCGTATCCGCACCGGCGAGTCGGGCGACGACGCGCTGTAACTTCCGCCATTCCCGCCGGGCCTCGTTGCGGGTCCGGGGATAACCCAAGCTCAACGAAAGGGTAATGTGACATGAGCATCAAGGACGCTCTCAAACTGATGAAGGACGAAGACGTCGAATACGTCGACGTTCGCTTCACCGATCCGCGCGGCAAGCTGCAGCACGTGACGCTGATGCATACCGAGGTCGACGAAGATTTCTTCGAAGAAGGCTTCATGTTCGACGGCTCCTCGATCGCGGGCTGGAAGTCGATCGATCAGTCCGACATGAAACTGATCCCGGACGCGTCCTCGGTCTATATCGACCCCTTCTACGCTGAGAAAACCATGTGCGTGCACTGCACCGTGGTCGAGCCCGACACCGGCGAGCCCTATGCCCGCGACCCGCGTGGCACCGCCGAGAAGGCCGAAGCCTATCTCGTCGCCTCGGGCATCGGTGATACGGCCTTCTTCGGTCCGGAAGCGGAATTCTTCCTGTTCGACGACGTGAAGTTCTCGGTCTCGATGAACAAGGTCTCCTACGAAGTCGACGCGATCGACGCCTCCTGGAACACCGACACCGATTACGAGATGGGCAACATGGGCCATCGTCCGGGCGTCAAGGGCGGCTACTTCCCGGTCAACCCGGTGGATGACGCGCAGGACCTGCGTTCGGAAATGCTCTCGACCATGAAGCGCATGGGCATGAAGGTCGACAAGCACCACCACGAAGTGGCCTCGTGCCAGCACGAGCTGGGCCTGATCTTCGGGACGCTGACCAAGCAGGCCGACGACATCCAGAAGTACAAATACGTCATCCACAACGTGGCGCACGCCTACGGCAAATCGGCGACCTTCATGCCGAAGCCGATCACCGGCGACAACGGCACCGGCATGCACGTGAACATGTCGATCTGGAAAGACGGCAAGCCGCTCTTCGCAGGCGACAAATACGCCGACCTGTCGCAGGAAGCCCTGTGGTTCATCGGCGGTATCCTGAAGCACGCGAAGTCGCTCAACGCCTTCACCAACCCGGCGACGAACTCCTACAAGCGTCTGATCCCGGGTTTTGAGGCTCCGGTTCTGCGCGCGTATTCGGCGCGTAACCGTTCGGGCTGTGTCCGTATTCCGTGGGCTGAATCCCCCAAGGCAAAGCGCGTCGAAGCACGTTTCCCCGATCCGTCGGCGAACCCCTACCTGTGCTTCTCGGCTCTGCTGATGGCTGGTCTCGACGGCATCAAGAACAAGATCGATCCGGGCCCGTCCTCGGACAAGGACCTCTACGATCTGCCGCCGGAAGAACTGGCCTCGATCCCGACCGTTTGCGCCTCGCTGCGTGAAGCGCTCGAGACGCTGGAAGCCGATCACGAGTTCCTGCTGGCCGGTGACGTGTTCACCAAGGACCAGATCGAGGGCTACATCGCACTGAAGTGGGAAGAAGTGTACGCGTTCGAGCACACCCCTCACCCGGTGGAATACAAGTACTACTACTCCTGCTAAACGGGAGAGGGACAGTGATGGGAAGGGGCGTCCGGTCGGGCGCCCCTTTCGTTTTTGGGCCAGAGATATCTTTGGGCCAGAGATATGGCGCTTTCGCATCGCCCGACGCGGGGTAAGGCCCCGCCACTTGACAGACGCACCTGCGCCGCCCATCTGTCGGGCCTTGGCTGCCGGATGCCAGCCGCCCGCGGGGTGTTTCCCTTGGTGAAATCCGGTTTACGATCGCTCTCCATTCTTTCGGGGGCTCTTCGGCAATGCGGGCCCCGAAGCGGTGGATCATCCCCGTGGAGACGAGATGATGACTGTAAACACAGTGAAAGACGTGAAGGCGCAGGCGCGCCGTCTGGCCGATGCAATGGCGCAGGCGGGAACTCCCGTTGCGCTGTCGAAAGCCTATGAGCTGACCGCGCAGGCGGCGGGTCATGCGGATTGGAACACGATGGTGGCGGCGCTGCGACGTGCCGAACCGGCAGCGCAAGCGAAGGGCTATGCCTTGGGCGATGCGGTGCGCGGGCGCTATCTGGGCCATCCGGTGAGCGGGCGCGTCCATGCGCTGCGCCGCAAGGGCGAGACCCATTACGACATCGAGATCGCGCTGGACGAGCCGGTCGATGTTGTTGAAAGCGCTGCGTTTTCCTCGATGCGGCGGCGCGTACGTGCGACGATCGGCGCGGATGGGCGCTCGATCGGGCGACGCTCTGACGGGGTCGCGCATCTCGAACTGGACTGAGGGGAAGGGGCGCATCGAGCGCCCCTTTTTCTTTGCGCGCGACTGGGGCAGGATCATCCGGCGATATGGCGGGGAGGGATCATGCGCTCGGAGAAGGACAAGATGCTGGCGGGCGAGTTGTATCGCGCCGAGGGCCCGGAGATCGAAGCGGATGTCGCCCGTGCCGGTGCGTGGATGGACCGGTTCAACGCCACCGTGGCGCAAAGCGCCGAGGACTGCCATGCGCTGCTGTCGGAGCTATTTGCCGAAGTCGGGGAGGGCGCGCGCATCCGCCCGCCGTTTCACTGCGATTACGGCAGCAATATCCGGCTCGGGGCCGGGGTCTTCCTGAATTACGACTGTGTCATTCTCGATGTGGTTGCGGTGACGATCGGCGATCGGACGCAGATCGGGCCGAAGGTGCAGATCCTGACCGCCGATCATCCCCGCGATCCGGAGACGCGCCGAACCGGGCTGGAATTCGGACGGCCCGTGCGGATCGGCGAGGATGTCTGGATCGGCGGCGGCGCGATCCTTCTGCCGGGTATTACGGTGGGTGATGGCGCGTTGATCGGTGCGGGCGCGGTGGTGACGCGCGACGTGCCTGCGGGCGCCACGGTCGCGGGCAATCCGGCGCGGATCATCGATCGGTAAGGCTTGAGCGGGGAGAGGGGCAGCGAAACTTGCCCCGCCGCGCCCTTCTCGCTAAGGGAAACCAAAGATCAATCAGGAGGATCAGGCATGAGCCGCGCATTCGTATTCCCCGGTCAGGGCGCACAGGTCATCGGCATGGGCAAGGCATTGGCCGACGCCTATCCCGCGTCGAAAGCGGTGTTCGAAGAGGTCGATGACGCGCTCGGGCAAAAGCTGAGCACGCTCATCTGGGAAGGCGAGCAGGACGAGCTGACGCTGACCGCCAACGCGCAGCCCGCGCTGATGGCGACCTCGATCGCAGCCCTGCGCGCGCTGGAGGCCGAAGGCTATGTGGTGACGGACGCGGCCTATGTCGCGGGTCACTCGCTGGGCGAATATTCGGCGCTTTGCGCGGCGGGTTCGCTGAGCCTGGCCGATACCGCGCGCCTGCTGCGCGTGCGCGGCGACGCGATGCAATCGGCGGTGCCGGTGGGCGTCGGCGCGATGGCCGCGATCCTCGGGCTCGATTTCGAGGCCGCGTCGAAAGTCGCAGCCGAGGCGGCGCAGGGCGAGGTCTGTCAGGCCGCGAACGATAACGATCCGAGCCAGGTCGTGATCTCGGGCGACAAGGCGGCGGTCGAGCGCGCCACCGTGCTCGCCAAGGAAGCGGGCGCGAAACGGGCCGTGATGCTGCCGGTCTCCGCGCCGTTCCATTGCGCGCTGATGCAGCCCGCCGCGGATGCGATGGATGCCGCGCTGGCTGGCGTCGAGATCAAGGCGCCGGTCGTGCCGCTGGTCGCCAATGTGCGCGCCGAAGCGGTGAGCGACCCGGCTCTGATCCGCGAGCTGCTGGTCGAGCAGGTCACGGGCTCGGTGCGTTGGCGCGAGAGCGTGGCGTGGATGGCCGGTCAGGGCGTCGACGAGATCTGGGAAATCGGCGCGGGCAAGGCGCTCTCGGGAATGATCCGCCGGATCGCGAAAGAGGTGACCTGCCGCGCGGTCGGCACGCCGGAGGATATCGCTGCCCTGAAGGGCTGAGGGCTGCGCCGGGGGATCCTCCCCCGGACCCCCTGGGATATTTCCGCCAAGAGGAAGCTTAAGCCGACCGGTTCCAAGTCGAACTAATCGGCCTTTTCATACGGTTGTGATCGCGATGCGCCTGTCGCTTTGATGCGCGCAACCATGGCGTGTGGCACTTAGAGTTCCCTAACGGCGCTTTCGCTGCTAAGAGAGCGCCAACTTAGATATGAGGTAGCATGATGTTCGATCTGAAAGGCAAACGCGCGCTTGTCACCGGGGCTTCTGGCGGGATCGGCGCCGAAATCGCGCGGGCCCTCCATGCGGGCGGTGCGTCGGTGGCACTGTCTGGCACGCGGGTCGAGCCGCTCGAGGCACTGGCTGCCGAGCTGGGCGAGGGCGCCTATGTCTGCCCGGCGAATCTGAGCGATCCGGAATCGGTCGAGGCGCTGCCGAAAGCGGCGATCGAGGCGATGGGTGGTCTCGACATCCTCGTGAACAATGCCGGCATCACGCGGGATCAGCTGACGATGCGGATGTCGGACGAGGATTGGCAATCGGTGATCGACGTGAACCTGACGGCGGCGTTCCGCCTGATGCGTGCGGTTCTCCGCCCGATGATGAAAGCGCGCTGGGGCCGGATCATCAACATCACGTCCGTTGTCGGGCAGACCGGCAACCCCGGTCAGGTGAACTATGCGGCCGCCAAGGCGGGTCTTGTCGGCGCGTCGAAATCGCTCGCGCAGGAAGTCGCGACGCGCGGCGTGACGGTGAACTGCGTGGCACCGGGCTTCATCGAGACGCCGATGACGGAAAAGCTCACCGAGGCTCAGAAAGACGCGATCCTGTCTGGTATCCCGGCCGGGCGCATGGGAACGCCGGAAGAAATCGCGGCTGCGGTGCGCTACATCGCAAGTCCCGAGGCGGGCTACGTCACCGGTGCGGTGCTGCACGTCAACGGCGGCGGGACGATGGCCTGACGTCTTTGTGACCCTAGGGCACGAAGGCCTTTGATAGGATAGAGAAACGTCTTGCCATGGGCCACGGCAATCGCTAAGAGCGCTGCAGACGGGCCGGGCGTAAAAGCCACGGCTCTGAATTGCGGTCTTCGGGTTGACCCGGGGCGCGCGGGTTGAGACGCTCGTATTCGAGCAAGCATGAACGGGCTAGGCCCTATAAACTTTGAGGAATTGACATGAGCGACATCGCTGATCGCGTGAAGAAGATCGTCGTGGAGCATCTCGGCGTGGAAGAGGACAAGGTCACTGAGAGCGCCTCGTTCATCGACGACCTCGGTGCGGACAGCCTCGACACGGTCGAGCTGGTCATGGCCTTCGAAGAAGAGTTCGGCATCGAGATCCCCGATGACGCCGCCGAGAACATTCAGACCGTCGGCGATGCGGTGAAATTCATCTCGGAAGCGCAGTAAGCCTTTTACGGCTGACGCTGAGAGAGAGTTAAGGGCGGCGCTTCGGGGAACCGGAGCGCCGCTTTTCTTTTGCGCGAAGCGCGCGTGCGTTCGGGGGAGGGAAGATGCGTAGTTTCGTCGCGATCGAGCTGCCCGAGGCGCATGTCGAGGCCATCGAGCGGTTGCAGCAGGCTCTGGGTGCGGGCCGGATCGTGCAGCCCGAGAACCTGCATCTGACGCTGGCCTTTCTCGACGAGATCGACGCAGGCCAGCTCGAGGCGCTGGACGAGGGGCTGCGGGCCATCGACTGGGCGCCCGGGCCGGAGGTGGTGCTGGCGGGGCTGGAGATTTTCGGCAGTGCCGCGCGACCGGAGGCGCTGGTGCTGGGCGTGCAGGCCGATCCCAACCTCGACCGTTGGCACCGCGCGGTGATGGGCGCCGCGCGTCTGGCGGAGATCGACCTGCCGCGGCGGCGGTTTCGTCCGCATGTCACCCTGTCGCGGTTCGGCAAGCGCGCATCTCCGGGGGATTTGCTGCGGCTGGGGCGACTCATGGCGGCGGAAGGCGCTGTGAAGCTGCCCGCTTTCACGCCCGAGCAGGTGGCGTTGATCCAGTCCACGCTGGGACACGGGCCGCCGCGGCATGACGTTTTAATGCGCTATCCGGATGAAAAATCTGTGCAATTCGCGAAGACCTGACCGAAAGTGCAATCGTGCCCGCGCGGCTGTTAACCCTTCGTTAACGAATTAGGCGTCCCTTGGAGAGGTCGCGGGTGCTTATGTAAAATGCCCTTCTGCCCGCGCAGTTGAGGTCACGTTATGTCTGTGTTTCGCCGGGCTCGGGTTCTGATCCGTCCTCTTTTGGTTTTCGCCGCCGCGCTTGCGGGGTTGGCTCTGCTGGCGCAGATGGCCACCGCGCTGTCGGGCGAGGATATGGTCGTGCGCGCGCTCACGTCGTGGAACGCGATGGGCGCGTGGACGGCGCTGGCCATTCTGGCGATGGCGGGCGCGATTGCGTTTCGGCGCGAGGCACCGAATGTGGCGCGCGGGCTGGCGGCGGGAGCGCTGTTGCTGTGCCTGTTCTCGAACGTTGCGGAGGTCTATGACCTGAGCGGAGCGGGGGCGATCGGGGGAGGCGCGGCGGCGCTCTTGGCGATCACCGCGGCGGGGTTCTTCGCGCTGGAGGCGGGCGCTTATCTGTTTGGAACGATTGCCTATCTGACGGTGTTCGGCGGGGCTTTGATGTACCTGCTGTCGCACAGTATCGCGACCAGTCGGCTGGCGGAGGGCGTGTCGATCGGGGCGGCGCTGGCGATCATGTGTCTCGCCTATGCGGGGCTCATCTGCCGCAGCGATCGTGGGGTGATGCGGGTGCTGCTCAACGAGCATGCCTCGGGGCGGCAGGCACGGGCGCAGATGCTTCTGGGGGTCGTCGCGCCCTTCCTGCTGGGCACGTTCTATCTGCTCAGCGATCAGGGGAGTCAGGTGCGCGCGGAGCTGCTGTTGCTGGTCGCGACCATCGTGGGGGTGAATATCGGGCTGATCATCCTGATGGCCGTCTCGCTGGAGCGGGTGGATCATGCGCGGCGCAAGGCCGAGCGGGAACTGGTGAACCGGGCGATGCGCGACGGACTGACGGGGCTGTTCAACCGTGAGATGCTCGGGCGGCGTTTCGCGCAGTATTTCGCGCAAGGTATGCGCGGCGAGATGCCCTTCACTGCGCTGATGATCGATCTCGACCATTTCAAGCAGATCAACGATCTGGGCGGGCATCATCTGGGGGATCGGGTTCTGCGCCGTGCCGCGCGCGAGATGCGGGCGCAGTTGCGGCTGGAGGATACGATGGCGCGGGTCGGCGGCGAGGAATTCGCGGTGATCCTGCCGGGGGCGGGGCTGGCCGAGGCGCTCGAAGTGGCGGAGCGGTTGCGCGCCTGTGTGGCGGGGCTGCGTTTCGAGGATCAGTACGGCGCGGCGCTGCAGGTCACTGTCTCGATCGGGGTGGCCGAATGGGAGCGCGGCGAGGAGTTGCGGAGCCTCTATGCGCGCGCCGACGGGGCGCTCTACGCGGCGAAGAATGGCGGGCGCGACCGGGTGTTGCTGGCGCCGCCCACCGCTCAGATGCGCTGTACCGCGCTGACGCTGCCGCCGCTGAGCACCGGGCGGGCGCCTACGGCTGTGCCGACGCTTCCGGCACGGCAGACTGAACCGGTTCGCGCCCCGCAACGCTAGCCCCCTCACGCGCCGTCCGTCCTGAACGGTAACCCGCCTGTCGCAATGGGTTATGATTGCGCCTTTGCGCGCCCCCGTGTATCAGGTCTGCCAAGATATTTGGCTGAGAAAGAGGTCGGGCATGCGTCGGGTAGTAGTCACGGGTCTGGGAATGGTCACGCCGCTGGCTTGCGGCGTCGAGGAGACCTGGTCGCGGCTTATCGCGGGACAATCGGGGGCGGGGACGATCTCGCGCTTCGATGCGTCCAATGTGACCACGAAATACGCCTGCGAGATTCCGCTGGGCGACGGGTCCGACGGCACGTTCAATGCCGATGACTGGATGGAGCCGAAAGAGCAGCGCAAGGTCGACGATTTCATCCTCTACGGGATGACGGCGGCGACGCAAGCGGTGAAGGATTCCGGCTGGGAGCCGCAGGACGAAGAGGGCCGTCTGCGCACCGGCGTGATGATCGGTTCGGGGATCGGCGGTCTCAGCTCGATCGCGGATACGGCCGTTCTGATCAAGGAAAAGGGCGTCCGCCGCGTCAGCCCGTTCTTCATCCCGGGCGCGCTGATCAACCTCGTCTCGGGCCAGGTCTCGATCCGCTTCGGCTTCAAGGGTCCGAACCATGCGGTCGTCACCGCCTGTTCGACCGGCGCGCATGCGATTGGCGATGCCGCGCGTCTGATCATGCTGGGCGATGCCGATGTGATGGTCGCAGGCGGCGCGGAGAGCCCGATCTCGGAAATCGGCATCGCGGGCTTCAACGCCTGTAAGGCGCTGTCCACGAAGCGCGGCAACGAGCCGGAAGCTGCGAGCCGTCCGTGGGATGCCGACCGCGACGGGTTCGTGATGGGCGAGGGCGCGGGCTGCGTCGTGCTTGAGGAATACGAGCACGCCAAGGCGCGCGGCGCGAAGATCTATGCCGAGGTGCTGGGCTATGGCCTGTCGGGCGATGCCTATCACATCACCGCGCCGTCCGAGGATGGCGATGGCGGCTTCCGCGCGATGAAAGCCGCGCTGGAGCGGGCCGATCTGAACCCCGATCAGGTGGATTACATCAACGCGCATGGCACTTCGACCATGGCCGACGTGATCGAACTGGGCGCGGTGCAGCGCCTGCTGGGCGATGCGGCCTCGAAAGCTACGATGAGCTCGACCAAGTCGTCGGTCGGCCACCTGCTGGGCGCTGCCGGCGCGGTGGAGGCGATCTTCTCGATCCTCGCGATCCGCGACCAGATCGCACCGCCGACGCTGAACCTTGAAAATCCGCCGGAAGAGGCCGTGATCGACCTCGCCCCGAAGACCGCGGTCAAGCGCAAGATCGACGTCGCGCTGTCCAACAGCTTCGGCTTCGGTGGCACCAATGCGAGCCTCGTGATGGGCAAGGTGGATAGCTGATGTGGCGTAACATCGTCTCGAATTTCCTGACGCTGCTGATCGTTATTCTCGTCGCGCTTGGCGGGTTGGTCGCTTGGGCGAAGAATCAATATGTCGAGCCCGGCCCGCTGGCCGAGGCGATGTGCCTGCGCGTCGCGCCGGGCGAAAGCCTGCAGGGCGTGTCGTCTACTCTGAAAGACAAGGGGGCGATCTCGTCCTCCTATCTGTTCCGTACGGGCGCGCAATATGAGGAGAAGGCCGACAAGCTGAAATTCGGCTCCTACCTGATCGAGCCGAACGCCTCGATGCAGTCCATCGTCGGTCAGATCACCTCCGGTGGTCCGTCGACCTGCGGGTCGGAACTGGTGTTCCGGATCGGCGTGAACGGCAACGAAGTGCTGCTGCGCGAGCTAGACCCGACCACGGGCGACTATCAGAAGGTCGCGGAATACAATCCCGAGAGCGAGAAGCCGCCCGAAGGGTTCGAGGACAAGGCCGACCGTGCCGATGTCCGCACCCGCGTGACGGTGGTCGACGGTGTGACCAGCTGGCAGATCGTGCAGGGTCTGCAGGAGGCGAGCTTCCTGTCGGGCAAGATCGACGGGGTGCCGGGCGAAGGCACGCTCGCACCTGACAGCTACGAGGTGACGCGCGGGGCCGACCGGCAGGCGCTGATCGGTCTGATGGCAGATCGCCAGTCGAAAATCCTCGCCGACGCCTGGGACGGACGCGCAGACGGGCTGCCCTATGACGATCCGCAGCAGGCGCTGACCATGGCGTCTATCGTCGAGAAGGAAACCGGTGTGCCCGAAGAGCGCCCGGAAGTGGCGAGCGTCTTCATCAACCGTCTCGAGAAGGGGATGCGTCTGCAGACCGACCCGACGGTGATCTACGGCGTGACCGAAGGCAAGGGCGTGCTCGGCCGCGGCCTGCGCCAGTCCGAGCTGCGCAAGGCCACGCCCTACAACACCTATGTCATCGACGGGCTGCCGCCCGGACCGATCGCGAATCCGGGCAAGGCGGCCATCGAGGCGGCGCTGCATCCCGATTCGACCGACTACCTGTTCTTCGTGGCCGATGGCTCCGGTGGACATGCGTTCTCGAGCACGATCGAGGAGCATAATCGGAACGTAGCGAAGTGGCGCGAGATCGAAAAACAGCGTCAGGAAGATGCGTCAAGCAATTGATAAATTAGAAAGAACCCCGGTTTTCGCCGGGGTTCTTTTTTGGCCGGATGGCACAACCCAGAATTTAGAGCTTGACTTTGCGAACGCTCTCGGGTAGAGATTTGGAATGCTAGGAGAAGTGGCAAGCGCCGCGGGGAAACCCGACGGCGTTTTTTCATGTCTCTCGAACGGACCAACTTGGAACGGGTGGGTTCGTCAGTGATGCAAGACAACAAAGTGAACGAGGCGGGGGCGCCGGTCGATCTTCTGGATCAGACCGAAGCGCTCTATCGGGACGTGGCCGAGGAGCTGGCGCAGGCGCTGCAGGGGGTGCGGCGCGGCGACATATCCGAGGCGAAAGCGGCGGTGCAGGCAATCAAGGACCTCCGCACCGCTTTTCATTTGGTGATGGAGGAACGATCGCGTGTCGAGAAACTCCGCAGACAGCTGGCAGGTGTCGCCGCCGGACGCGATGGCGCGCTCGACTTCGATGCCGCCAGAGCTGAAATCGGGCGCCGCCTGGCTCGCCTCCGCGACGCCTGAGAGCGTCGAGGCGTTTCTGGATGGGCTCGACGACAATGCATTGCTCGCGCTGCCCTGGATCTTCGAGTTCTGGGCGTTGGATCATCAGCTTCCGCCCGAAGGGGATTGGAAGTCCTGGGTGATCATGGGCGGACGCGGCGCGGGCAAGACGCGGGCCGGGGCCGAGTGGGTGCGTGCGCAGGTGGAAGGCGCACGGCCGCTCGACCCCGGAAAGGCGCGGCGCGTGGCGCTGGTCGGCGAGACCTTCGATCAGGTGCGCGATGTGATGGTGATGGGGGAGAGCGGGATACTCGCCTGCTCTCCGCCCGACCGCAGGCCCGATTGGGAAGCGGGAAGACGGCGGCTCGTCTGGCCGAACGGGGCGACCGCGCAGGCCTTCTCGGCCTATGAGCCCGAGTCGCTGCGGGGCCCGCAATTCGATGCGGCCTGGGTCGATGAGCTGGCGAAATGGAAGAAGGCGGAGGAGGTCTGGGACATGCTGCAATTCGCACTGCGTCTCGGTGAGCATCCGCAGCAGGTGATCACGACGACGCCGCGCAATGTGGGCGTGTTGAAGCGCATTCTGGAGACGCTATCGACGGTGGTCAGCCGTGCGCCGACCGAGGCCAACCGGGCCTATCTGGCCGAGAGTTTCCTGACCGAGGTTCGGGCGCGCTATGCCGGTACGCGGCTCGGGCGGCAGGAGCTGGACGGGGTGCTCTTGGAGGATATCGAGGGCGCGCTGTGGTCAACGGCGCTGCTCGAAGGTGCGCGCGTGAGCGAGCCCGGTGATCTGGATCGGATCGTGGTGGCGCTCGATCCCTCGGTCAGCGGCAAGGCGGCCTCGGACGAATGCGGGATCGTGGTGGTGGGCGCGAAGACACAAGGCCTGGTGCAGGACTGGCGCGCTGTGGTGCTGGAAGATGCCAGCATCCGCGGCAAGCCGATGGACTGGGCCCGCGCCGGGATTGCGGCGATGGAACGCTGGGGCGCGGAGAAGCTGGTGGCCGAGGTCAATCAAGGCGGCGATCTGATCGAGAGCGTGCTGCGCCAGATCGACCCGCTGATCCCGTTCAAGGCACTGCGTGCCAGCCGGGGCAAATCGGCGCGCGCGGAACCGGTGGCGGCGCTCTACGAGCAAGGGCGCGTGGCGCACCTCAAATCCGCCGATCTCGGCGCGCTCGAAGATCAGATGTGCCGGATGGGGCTGCAGGGCTATCAGGGCAAGGGCTCGCCCGACCGAGTGGATGCGCTGGTCTGGGCGGTGACCGAGCTGATCCTCGAACCGGCCGCGCATTGGCGCAGGCCGCAGCTGCGGGGGCTCTGAGCCTCTTTCGGCTTGGTCGAAAAATCCTGCGGGGGGCCGCGGGGGCAAAACCCCCGGCGTGACAGATGAAATCAAGAGCAAGGGCTGGGGTATTCCCCGGCCCTTTTTCTTTGCCAGCCGGTCCGCGACGGGGCCGCGAGAAGGAGACGGGAATGGGTTGGAACATCTTTCGCAAATCCGACGGCGCGGGCCCGCCGGAGGTGAAGGCCTCGGCGACGGGACGGATCGTGGCGATGGCGAGCGGATCGGGGCGGGTGGTCTGGTCGCCGCGCGATGTGGGCTCGTTGACACGGGCGGGGTTTACGGGCAACCCGGTCGGGTTTCGCTGCGTGAAGCTGATCGCGGAGGCTGCGGCCGCCCTGCCGCTGGTCTGCCAGGACGCCGAGCGGCGCTACGATATCCATCCCGTGCTCGACCTGATCGCGCGGCCCAACGCGGCGCAGGGCAAGGGCGCCTTCTTCGAGGCGCTTTACGGGCAGATGCTGCTGTCGGGGAACAGCTATCTGGAGGCGGTGGCGGTTGAGCCGGGCCTGCCGCGCGAGCTGCATGTGCTGCGCGCCGACCGGATGAGCATCGTGCCGGGCGCGGATGGCTGGCCGGTGGCCTATGACTATACGGTGGCCGGGCGCAAGCATCGGTTCGACATGACCGGCAGCCCCGATCCGATCTGCCATCTGCGGGCGTTTCACCCGCAGGACGACCATTACGGGCTGTCGCCGATGCAGGCGGCGGCGGTGGCGGTGGATGTGCATAACAGTGCATCGAGCTGGTCGAAGGCGCTTCTGGACAATGCCGCGCGTCCCTCCGGGGCGATCGTCTACAAGGGGACCGATGGGCAGGGTACGCTGAGCCCGGACCAGTATGACCGGCTCGTCTTCGAGATGGAGACGCATCATCAGGGCGCGCGCAATGCGGGGCGGCCGATGCTGCTGGAGGGCGGTCTGGACTGGAAGCCGATGGGGTTCTCGCCGTCGGATATGGAATTCCACGAGACCAAGCTGGCTGCGGCGCGCGAGATCGCGGTGGCCTTCGGGGTGCCGCCGATGCTGCTCGGGATCCCCGGCGATGCCACTTACGCGAATTACGCCGAGGCGCATAGGGCCTTCTACCGGCTGACGGTGCTGCCGCTGGCCACGAAGGTCGCGGCGGATGTGGCGTGGTGGCTGTCGACATGGGCGGGGGAGCGGGTGAGCCTGAAGCCCGATCTGGACCAGATCCCGGCGCTGGCGGTCGAGCGCGATCAGCAATGGAAGCGGATCGGAGAAGTGGCGTTTCTGACGTCCGCGGAGAAGCGCGCGCTGCTGGGTCTTCCGCCGCTGCCTGCGGATGGGGCGGCGGACGCGGCGGAGCGCTGAGATGGCCGATGGTGGGTCGCGATATCTCAAGGAGCCCTTCGCTGTCCATGAAGAGCGGATGCAGGCGACCGAGAAGATCATGCAGCTCCAATTTTCGCAGGTGGAACAGCGGCTCGACCGGATCGAGGTGATGATCGAACGGTTGGAGCGGCGGCTCTGGATGGCGGTTTACGGCGTGGTGGCGGTGATCCTGACGCAGGCGGTTCTCAGCCTCGTAGAGATTGGCCCGAGATAAGGGAAGTTACATGAATACAGATAATTACGGGCTGGAGTTAAAGTTCTGCGCGAGCGAGATGCGGCCCGTTCAGATCAGCGACGGGACGGTGATCGAGGGCTATGCGAGCCTGTTCGGCCTGCCCGATCAGGGCGGCGATGTGGTCTGCAAGGGCGCCTATGCCAAGGGGCTCGCGCGGCTCGCTGCGCGGGGCGGGACGGTGAAGATGCTCTGGCAGCACGATCCGGCCCAGCCGATCGGCATCTGGGACGAAATCCGGGAAGACGCGCGCGGGCTTTACGTCAAGGGCAGGCTGCTGCCGGGCGTGGCGCGCGCAAGCGAAGCGGCGGCGCTGATCGCGGCAGGGGCGATCGACGGGCTGTCGATCGGCTATCGCACGGTCGCCGCCGAGAAGGACGCAAAAGGCCAGCGGCTGCTTGCGGAACTGGAGCTTTGGGAGGTGTCGCTCGTGACCTTCCCGATGCTTCGCGAGGCGCGGGTGGCGGCGAAGGGCGAGAGCCTGGAGCGCGACCTGCGCGATCTGGCCGCGGCGCTTCACAGTGCCACGGCGGAACTGGCCGGTCGCTGAGGCGGGCGGGCGAAAGATCCCATTGGAGATGGAATGACGATGAAGACCGAGAGCAAGTCTCGGGCCGGGACGGGTATGTCCGAGGGGCCCGATCCGGCCGTGGAGCTGAAATCCGCGCTGGCCGGTTTCGTAAGGGAAGTCAAAACCTTCCGCGATGAAGTTGAAGTGAAAATGCAACAACAAGATGAGCGTTTGACCATGCTGCAGAGCAAATCCATGACCGCCGGGCGTCCCGCCCTTTCCGCCGCCGCGACTGAAGAGGCGCCGCATCAGAAGGCCTTCGCGGCGTATTTGCGTTCGGGCGATGACGACGCACTTCGCGGGCTGAGCCTCGAGGGCAAGGCGCTCAACAGCTCGGTTGCCGCCGAAGGGGGCTATCTGGTCGATCCGCAGACCTCCGAGACGATCCGCTCGGTGCTGACGTCGACGGCCTCGATCCGCCAGATCGCGAATGTGGTGAATGTCGAGGCGACGTCCTTCGATGTGCTGGTCGATCGCAGCGAGCTGGGCTCGGGTTGGGCCACCGAGACGGCGGCGCTGACCGAGACCGCGACGCCGCAGATCGACCGTATCTCGATCCCGCTGCACGAACTGGCCGCGATGCCGAAAGCCTCGCAGCGGCTGCTCGATGACAGCGCCTTCGATGTCGAGACGTGGCTGGCGCAGCGCATCGCAGAGAAATTCGCCCGCGCCGAGGCGGCGGCGTTCATCTCGGGCGATGGCGTCGACAAGCCCACGGGCTTCCTGACCCATCCGCAGGTTGGCAATGACGCCTGGGCCTGGGGCTCGCTCGGCTATGTCGCGACGGGCGCGGATGGCGATTTCGCGGGCGCGAACCCGGCTGATGCTGTGGTCGATCTGGTCTATGCGCTGGAGGCCGAATATCGCGCCAATGCGAGCTTCGTGATGAACTCGAAGACCGCGGGCGCGGTGCGCAAGATGAAGGATGCCGATGGGCGCTTCCTGTGGACTGACGGGCTGGCTGCGGGCGAGCCGCCGCGCCTGATGGGCTACCCGGTGCTGATCGCCGAGGACATGCCCGATATCGCTTCGGACAGTTTCGCGATCGCCTATGGCGATTTCGACGCGGGCTACACGGTCGCCGAGCGCCCGGACCTGCGGGTGCTGCGCGACCCCTTCTCGGCCAAGCCGCATGTGCTGTTCTACGCCTCCAAGCGCGTGGGCGGCGATGTGAGCGATTTCGCCGCGATCAAGCTGCTGAAATTCGCGCTCGCCTGAGGGGCGTGAGCGGGATCGGGAGGCGGCGCCTTCCGGTCCCCGGGGCCGGGTGACCGGCTTTCGGGGCGGGCGCGGGGCTGACGGCCGTCGCCTAGCTGCTCCCTCCGTTCGAGCGGCGGCGGGGCTCGCGCCCGACATGGTATTGGCGGCATCCCCGGGCGGGGGTGCGACCACGCGAATTGCGGAGGAATGTCATGATGTTGACGGAAGAGACGGCGGTGGCGGCAAGCGCGCTGCCTGTCGCGGAATTTCGCGCGCATCTGCGGCTCGGCACCGGGTTTGCCGATGTGGGGGCGGAGGATGCGTCGCTGGAGAGCTACCTGCGGGCAGCGATGGCGGCGATCGAGGGGCGCACGGCGAAAGCGCTGCTGGCGCGGGATTTCGTGCTGAGCCTTGAGGCGTGGCGCGATGCGGTGGAGCAGACGTTGCCGGTGGCGCCGGTGAGTGCGGTGACTGAGGTCCGGTTGGTCGATGCGGCGGAGGTGTTCACCGTGATCGCGCCGGAGCGCTATCGGTTGGTTGAGGATCTGCAGCGCCCGCGACTGGCGGCGGTTGGGGGCGTGCTGCCCGCAATCTCTGCAGGCGGCGTGGCGGAGGTTCGGTTTACTGCTGGGTTTGGGCCTGTTTGGGCCGATCTTCCCGCCGATCTGGCACAGGCGGTGTTTCTGCTGGCCGCGCAATATTACGAGCATCGTGCGGAGGGCGCGGGCTGGCGTGAGATGCCCTTCGGCGTGGCCGCGCTGATCGAACGCTGGCGCACGGTGCGCGTGCTGGGAGGTCGGGGATGAAGGCGCCGTTTCTGAACCGGCCGCTGGTGCTGGAAGCGCCCGAGCGGGTGCCGGACGGGGCTGGGGGCTTCATCGAGGCCTGGTTCGAACTGGGCATCCTCTGGGCGCAGATGAAACCGGGAACCGGGGTGGAGCGCGCGGGCGAGTTCGTGACGCTGGCCTCGGTGCCGTGGAAGATCACGGTGCGCGCGGCGCCCGAAGGCTCGCCGCGCAGGCCGAAGCCCGAACAGCGGTTTCGCGAGGGGGCGCGGGTGTTCCAGATCCTTGCCGTGGCCGAGGCGGATGCCGGGGCGCATTACCTGACCTGTTTCGCGCGTGAGGAGGTGGTGGCATGAGCTATGCGATCGGAGCCGCCTTGCAGGAAGCCGTCTATACGCGGTTGCAGGGCGATGCGGCGCTCACGGCGCTGGTGGGGGCGGCAGTCTATGACGCGGCGCCCGCGGGGGCTGCGAGCGGTACCTATGTCAGCCTCGGCCCGGAGACTGCGCGCGATGCCTCGGACATGACGGGCGACGGGGCGGTGCATGATTTCACCGTCTCGGTGGTGAGCGACGAAGCCGGATTTCATGCCGCGAAAGAGATCGGGGCGGCGATTTCGGATGCGCTTCTGGAGGTGCCGCTGAGCCTGACGCGGGGGCGCGTCGTGGGGCTCTGGTTCCTCAAGGCGCGTGCTCGGCGGGTCGATAAGGGCGCGTCCCGGCGGCTCGATCTGACCTTCCGCGCGCGGGTTGAGGGCTGAGAAGACTTTCACTCTTGCAACTTTTCGGCCGGTCGATTGTCGCTCTGGCGGAAACAAAATATCGAAAATCGGAGAAATGGCCATGGCGGCGCAAAACGGCAAGGATCTTCTGATCAAACTGGACCTGAACGGGGTCCAGACCTTCGAGACCATCGCGGGGCTGCGCGCCACGCGGATCACTTTCAACGCCGAGACGGTCGATGTGACCTCGCTGGAAAGCGAAGGGCGCTGGCGCGAATTGCTGGGCGGTGCGGGTGTGCGCTCGGCTGCGATCTCGGGCTCTGGCGTGTTCAAGGATGCGGGCACGGACGAGCGTGCGCGGCAGGTCTTCTTCGATGGCGAGGTACCGCAGTTTCAGGTGGTCATCCCGGATTTCGGCATCGTGCAGGGGCCGTTCATGATCACCTCGATCGACTATGCGGGTAGCCATGATGGCGAGGCCAATTACGAGATCGCAATGGCCTCGGCGGGTGCGCTGAGCTTCACGGCGATCTGATGGCGAACCCGTGGGCAGGCGAGGTCGAGCTGGTGCTGAACGGGCAGCGGCATGTGGCGAAACTGACGTTGGGCGCGCTGGCGGAACTGGAGGCCGAGATCGGCGAGACGGACGGGATGATCGCGTTGGTCGAGCGGTTCGAGGCGGGGAGGTTCTCGAGCCGCGATGTTCTGGCGGTGATCGTCGCGGGGCTGCGCGGTGGTGGCTGGCAGGGCTGTGCGGGCGATCTGCGGAGCGTTGAGATCGGCGGCGGCCCGTTGGGGGCTGCGCGCAAGGCGGCGGAGCTGCTGGCGCGGGCCTTCGCATTGCCCGGAGAGGGAACGGCGTGAGCGGGCTCGACTGGCCGGGGCTGATGCGGGCGGGCTTGCAGGAGTTGCGGCTGCGACCGGCGGAGTTCTGGGCGCTGAGCCCGGCGGAGCTGGCGCTGATGCTGGGCGCGGGCGGGCCGATCGCGCGGCCGATGGGACGCGCGCGGCTCGATGAATTGCTGGCGCGGTTTCCCGATGCGCCGACGAGGATTGAGGGACGGAAATGATAGATACGGATGATCTGGATGGGCTGGGCGCGCAGGCGGTCGAGCTGGAGCGCGCGCTTGGCGGGGCCAGCGCGATGGCGGAGGTGTTCAATCAGGAGCTTTCCGCGATGCGCGAAAGCCTGACCTTTACCGGGCGCGAGGTCGGCACGTTGAGCAACGCCTTCGGGCGGCATCTTCGCAGCGCTTTCGACGGGGTCGTGTTCGACGGTTTGCGGCTGTCGGATGCGCTGCGGCAGGTCGCGCGCAGCATGGCCGACAGCGTCTATAACGTCGCGATGAAGCCGGTGCAGCAAGCGGTCGGTGGGGCGGTCGCGAACGGCTTGAACGGGTTGGTGAGCGGGATGTTTCCCTTCGCCGATGGCGGGGCGTTTTCTCAGGGGCGTGTGATGCCCTTCGCCAAGGGCGGCGTGGTGTCGAGCCCGACCAGTTTCGCGATGCGGGGCGCGACCGGGCTGATGGGCGAGGCGGGACCGGAGGCGATCATGCCGCTGGCTCGCGGAGCCGATGGGCGGCTGGGCGTGGCGGCGCAGGGCGGCGGCCGCGCGGTCAATGTGGTGATGAATGTCACGACGCCGGATGTCGCCGGGTTCCAGCGCTCGTCGAGCCAGATCGCGGCGCAGGTCAGCCGGGCGCTGGCGCGTGGCGAGCGCAACCGCTGAGGGGGCAAAGATGGCATTTCACGAGGTGAGATTTCCCGCGAATCTGAGCTTTGGCTCGGTTGGCGGGCCGGAGCGGCGCACGGAGATCGTGACGCTGACCAACGGGTTCGAGGAGCGCAACAGCCCCTGGGCGCATTCGCGCAGACGCTATGATGCGGGGGTCGGGTTGCGCTCGCTCGATGATGTGGAGCGGCTGCTGGCCTTCTTTGAGGCGCGCGGTGGGCAGCTGCACGGGTTTCGCTGGAAGGACTGGGCGGATTTCAAAAGCTGCGCGCCCTCTCAGGCCGAGGGCTACGAGGACCAGCTGATCGGGCATGGCGACGGTGTGAACCGGGTGTTTCAGCTCTCGAAGCTCTATGCCTCGGGCGGGGCGGAGTATCGCCGCCCGATCACCAAGCCGGTTGCGGGCTCGGTGAAGCTGGGTGTTCAGGGTGGCTATCAGGCGGAGGCCGCGGATTGGGCGGTCGATCTGGCGACGGGGCAGGTGACGTTCGTCGATCCACCCGCCGAAGGGGCGCCGATCACCGCAGGGTTCGAGTTCGACGTGCCGGTGCGCTTCGACACGGATGCGGTGCAGGTGTCGGTGCAGAGTTTTCAGGCGGGTGACATGCCGCAGGTTCCGGTCGTGGAGGTGCGGATATGAGCGGCTACCCGGAGGCGCTTCGGGCGCATCTTGAGAGCGGGGCTACGACGATTGCGCGGGCCTGGGCGGTTGCGCGGCGCGATGGCGTGGTGCTGGGGTTCACCGATCACGATGGCGGGCTGGCCTTCGACGGGATCGCGTTCGAACCCGAGAGCGGCATGACCGCGAAGGCGGTGGCGCAGGGCACGGGGCTGGCGGTCGACAATTCCGAGGTCTATGGCGCGCTGAGTTCGGAGGCGATCTCGGAGGCGGATATTCTGGCCGGGCGCTATGACGGGGCCGAGGTGCGCGCGTGGATCGTGAATTGGGCTGATGTCGATCAGCGGGCGCTGTTGTTTCGCGGGTCTCTGGGCGAGATCGCGCGCGGGGCCGGGGCGTTTACGGCAGAGCTGCGGGGCTTGAGCGAGGCATTGGGCGCCGAGAAGGGCCGGATTTATCATCCGCGCTGTTCGGCGGTGCTGGGGGATGGCGCTTGCCGCTTCGATACCGGGCAGCTGGGCTATTTCCACGAGGGGCCGGTGTATTTTGTCGAAGGCTCGGTGGTGTTCGGGTTCGAGACCCTGGGTGGCTTTGGCGAGCGTTGGTTCGAGAAGGGGCGGTTCCGGGTGATCTCGGGGGCGGCTGCGGGGCTTGTGGGCGTAATCAAGGTGGACCGGGTGCGCGATGCGGGGCGCGAGATCGAGCTGTGGGCGCGGATTGGCGCGGATGTGGCCGTCGGCGATGTGGTGCGCCTTGAGGCCGGCTGCGACAAGCGGGCCGAGACCTGTAAGGGAAAATTCGCCAACTTTCTGAATTTCCGCGGCTTTCCACACATTCCCGGAGTGGATTGGTTGACGTCCTACCCGGTGCAGGGCGGCGGCAATACGGGCGGGAGCCTGTTCAAGTGACGGCTGAGGTCCGGGCGGCGCATGCGGTGGAGATCGCGCGGGGCTGGATCGGCACGCCCTACCTGCATCAGGGCTCGCATCAGGGGGTGGGCTGCGATTGTCTGGGCCTTCTGCGGGCGATCTGGCGCGCGCTTTATGGCTGCGAGCCCGATGCCGTGCCGGTCTACACACCCGACTGGGGCGAGGCGGGGCGCGACGAGGCGTTCGAGCGCGGTCTGCGGGCACAGATGGCGCAGTGGGACGGGGTCGCGCGGTCCGGGGATGTGCTGCTGTTTCGGATGCGCGCGGGCGCTGTCGCCAAGCATCTGGGGATTGCGGGCGAGGTCGGTCAGGGGCCGACATTCATTCATGCCTATGCCGGGCATGGGGTGCTCGAGAGCCCGCTGAGCCTGCCATGGCGGCGGCGCATTGTGGCGCGTTTTCAATTTCGATGAAGGAGCCGGAGAATGGCGACGATTTTGCTGTCAGCGGCGGGGGCCGCGATCGGGGCCGGGTTCGGGGCACGATTCTGGGGCTCTCCGGTGCGGTGATTGGGCGTGCGGTCGGGGCGACCTTGGGCCGGGCGATCGATCAGCAATTGCTAGGCGGGGGCTCGGGCACGGTCGAGACCGGGCGGGTCGATCGTCTGCGGCTCACGAGCGCGTCCGAGGGCGAGGGGCTCGGGCGGCATTGGGGCCGGATGCGCGTGGCAGGTCAGGTGATCTGGGCCACGCGCTTCGTCGAGAAGAAGCACAAGAGCGGCGGCGGCAAGGGCGAGCCGACCTTCATCGAATATACCTATTCGGTCAGTCTCGCGGTCGCGCTCGGCGAAGGGGAGATCCTGCGCGTGGGACGGATCTGGGCGGATGGATCCGAGGTCAATCCGTCCGATTTGAACATGCGGGTCTATAGCGGCTCGGACGATCAGCAGCCCGATCCGAAGATCGAAGCGGTCGAGGGCATGGGCGAGGCGCCGAGCTATCGCGGGATCGCCTATGTCGTTTTCGAGAACCTGCAGCTCAAGCCGTTCGGCAACCGCGTGCCGCAGTTCACCTTCGAGGTGGTGCGTCCGGCGCAGGGGGACGGCGTGCGCGGTGCGCCTGATCTGACGCAGGCGATCGAGGCGGTGGCGCTGATCCCGGGGACGGGGGAGTATTCGCTCGCGACGCGGCGGGTCAGCGAGGCGAAGGTGCGCTTCTACTGGAATGACCTGTTGGGCGATGCGGGGGACGACAGCCTGCTCGGAGGTCTGCTCGAGGCGCTGACCTATCCCTCCAACTTGTCGCTGTCGATCTTCAGCGGTTGGGGGATCGACGATGACGCGACACCGGTCAATCAGCATGCCCCGCATGGGGGGACGGATTTCACGGCGAGCCTCGAGATGCTCGATCAGGAATTGCCCAAGTGTGGGGCGGCCTCGTTGGTCGTCTCCTGGTTCGGGGACGACCTGCGCTGTAATCGCTGTCAGATTCAGCCCAAGGTGGGCGAGCGCTGGCGCGACGGAAAAGAGATGCGCTGGCGCGTCTCGGGCGCTTGGCGCAATCAGGTGGAAGAGGTCCCGAAGCTCGACGGGCGCTCGGTCTATGGCGGGACGCCGGCGGATGGGGCAGTAATCGAGGCGATCGACGCGTTGCGCGCGGCGGGCAAGGCGGTGACGTTTTATCCGTTCATCCTGATGGATCAACTGGAGGGCAATGCGCTGCCCGATCCGTGGAGCGATGCGGCGAGCCAGCCCAAGCTGCCGTGGCGGGGTCGGATAACGACCTCGGAAGCGCCGGGACGCGCAGGCTCGCCGGATGGAACGGCGGCAGCGGCCGATGAGGTGGCGGCGTTTTTCGGTGCGGCACAGGTGGCAGACTTCGCGGCGTCTGGCGAAACTGTGACGTATAGCGGGCCGGAGGAATGGTCGTTCCGGCGCTTCATTCTCCACTATGCGCATCTGTGCAAGCTCGCTGGCGGGGTGGAGGCGTTCTGCATCGGGTCGGAGATGCGGTCTCTGACGCAGATCTGCGGGGCAGACAACAGTTTCCCGGCGGTGGCGCAACTGGTGCAGCTGGCCCGGGATGTGCGCGCGGTACTCGGCGCGGAGTGCAAGATCGGCTACGCGGCGGATTGGACCGAGTATTTCGGCTACCAGCCGGGGAACGGCGACCGGTTTTTCCATCTCGATCCGCTTTGGGGCGATGACGATATCGATTTCATCGGGATCGACAATTACATGCCGCTGTCGGATTGGCGGGAGGGAGAACACCACGCGGATGCGCATTGGGGCACGATCTACGATCTCGGCTATCTGCAATCGAATATCGAGGGCGGGGAGGGGTTCGACTGGTATTACGCCTCGCCCGAGCATCGTGACGCGCAGATCCGCACGCCGATCACCGATGGCGAGCATGGCGAGCCTTGGGTCTGGCGCTACAAGGACATTCGCGGCTGGTGGGAGCATGACCATCACGAGCGGATTGGCGGCGTGCGTATCGAGGCGCCGACCGCTTGGGTGCCGCGCTCAAAGCCAATATGGTTCATGGAAATGGGTTGTGCGGCCATCGACAAGGGGACGAACGAACCGAACAAGTTCCTCGACCCGAAAAGCTCGGAAAGCGCGCTGCCGCATTACTCGGATGGGCGGCGCGATGATTACATCCAGATGCAATATCTGCGGGCGATGACCGAGTATTGGGGGGAAGAGGCCAACAATCCGATCTCGGAATATTGCGGCCGACCGATGGTGGATATGGCACGCGCCCATGTCTGGGCGTGGGATGTGCGGCCCTATCCGCAATTTCCCGGTCTGCCGGAGGTATGGGACGACGCGGCGAATTATGCGCGGGGGCATTGGATTTCGGGGCGGGCGACGGCGCAGCCTCTGGCGCATGTCGTAGGCGAGATTTGTGCGCTCGCGGGGGTCGAAGTGTTCGATGTGAGCGCGCTGCACGGGGTGGTGCGCGGATATGCGATGCCCGGGGGGATCACGCCGCGCGGCGCGTTGCAGTCGCTGAGCCTGATCTACGGTTTCGATGCGGTGGAGCGCGACGGGGAGTTGGTGTTCCGGATGCGCGATGCGTCGGTCGATGCGGAGGTGATGCCTCCGCTGCTGGCGCTGGATGGCGACGATCAGAGCCTGGAGACGCGGCGTGCGCCGGAGGCGGAGATCGCGGGACGTGTGCGACTGGCCTATTTCGAGGCCGATGGTAGCTTCGAGACCCGCGCCGTGGAGGCGATTTTCCCTGACGAGGAAAACGGCCCCGCCTCTGCGAGCGAGGCGCCTCTGGCGCTGACGCGGGCGGAGGGAATGCGCGTGGTGAACAGATGGCTCTCGGAGGCGCGGGTGGCGCGCGATACGGCGCAGATCACGCTTCCGCCGTCGATGGGGTGGCTCGGGCCGGGGGATGTCGTGGTGCTGCAGACCGAGGAGGGCGCGCGGCGCTATCGGATCGACCGGATGGAGCGTGCCGAGGCGATCCGCGTGGAGGCGGTCCGGGTCGAGCCGGGGATCTATGAGGCCTCGGAGGAAACCGACGAGGTGGCGCGGATCGAGAGCTTCACGCCGCCAGTGCCGGTGACGCCGGTATTCCTTGATTTACCGTTGCTGACAGGTACGGAAGACCCTTATGCGCCGCATCTGGCGGTGACGGCGAGTCCTTGGCCGGGGGCTGCGGCTTTGTATTCCGCGCTCGAGGATGCGGGCTATGCGGTTAATACCAAAGTCGAAACCCAAGCGGCGATCGGGGTGACACAGACGATCTTGTCGCATGCGCAAACCGGGCTCTGGGATCGCGGGCCGAGCTTGCGCGTGAAGATGCTGTCGGGGGCCTTGGAAAGCGCGAGCGAAGAGGGTGTGTTGGCGGGACTGAACGCGATGGCGATCGGGGATGGCTCGTCTGATCTCTGGGAGGTGTTCCAGTTCCGGGCCGCCGAGCCCGTGGAGCCGGGCGTCTGGAATGTCTCGATGCGCTTGCGCGGGCAGGCTGGGAGCGATGCGCTGATGCCCGATGCGTGGCCGGAAGGTTCGGTCGTCGTGCTGCTCGACGGGACGCCGCGCCAGATCGAGGTGCCGCCGTCGGCGCGTAATCAGGCGCGTCACTACCGGGTGGGGCCTGCCGGTCGCGGGTATGATGACCCCTCCTATATTCATACGGTTCAAGCCTTTGCGGGGATCGGGCTGCGGCCCTTGTCGCCATGTCATTTGCGCGCGCAGGCGCTGGGCGGTGATCTGCGGCTGAGCTGGGTGCGGCGGACGCGGATCGGGGGCGACGACTGGGAGGCGCTGGACGTGCCTTTGGGCGAGGTGTCGGAGCGCTACCGGGTGCGGGTGTTCGAGGGGCAGTCGATCCGGCGCGAGGTGATCGTGAGCGCGCCGGAGTGGACCTATGGCGCGGCAGAGCGCGCGGAAGACGGGATGATCGGCGCGCCGAGCTTCGAGGTGGCGCAGGTCTCGGATGTCTTCGGCCCGGGACTGCCGGCGCGGCTGACCTGGACCGGGTGAGATGCGCGCGGTGCTGGACGGCGATCTGATGGCACTGGCGCGGGCGGTGATGCTCTGGCCCGATGCGCGGCGCATGGACCGGCTTCACCGGCTCCTCGACCGGGTTCATGCGGCGGACCTCTATTGCAAGCGATTCCGCCGCGCGCATCCGCACTGGGGTAACGGCTCGGTCCTGAGCATGGCGCTGGGCCTGCCGCGGGCGAAAGCCGGGCCGGGCGATCCGGGCTACCTGCGCGCGCTGGGCTGTGTCTGTGCGGGGATGGCCGCGTGGCGCTTGACGCGACAGCCCCTTAAGCGAAATGACAAAACGCCCCTTCCTCTATTCGCCGGGAAGCCTATGTGTTAAGTTCTTGCGCGCGAAGAGGGAGTAATCCGATGAACAAGCAGATGGCCAAGGTTACCACCGTCGATCCGGTCTGGACGCAGATTTGCGACGAGGCGCGGGCTGCGGTGCGTGACGAGCCGCTTCTGGGGTCTTTGATCCATGCCGGGCTCTTGCATCACCCGACGCTAGAACGGGCGCTGGCCTATCGTTTCTCGATGAAACTCGCCTCGGCGGAGATGAGCGAGCAGCTTCTGCGTGAGATCGCCGAGGAAGCCTTTGCCGCCGATCCCGCCTTGGGGCAGGCGGCGCGGGCCGATCTGGTGGCCGTGCATGAGCGCGACCCGGCCTGCCACCGGCTGATCCAGCCGCTGTTGTTCTTCAAGGGGTTTCAGGCGCTGCAAAGCTACCGGATCGCGCATTGGCTGTTCACGAATGGTCGCCGCGACATGGCTTATTTCGTGCAGATGCGCACCTCCGAGCTGTTCGGTGTGGACATTCATCCCGGCGCGAAGATCGGGCGCGGCATCATGATGGACCATGCCCATTCGATCGTGATCGGGGAAACGGCTGTGGTGGGCGACAATGTCTCGATGCTGCATTCGGTGACGCTTGGCGGGACCGGCAAGGAAGACGAAGAGCGTCACCCGAAGATCGGCAATGGCGTGCTGATCGGGGCGGGTGCGAAAGTGCTCGGGAATATCCATGTCGGCGATTACAGCCGGATCGCGGCGGGCTCGGTGGTGTTGGAAGACGTGCCCTGCTGCAAGACCGTCGCCGGGGTGCCCGCGAAGATCGTGGGCGAGGCGGGCTGCGACCGTCCCGCGCGCGAGATGGATCAGCTTTTGCACAGCAAGTGAGCATGTCTCACATGGAATAGACAGGCGGGGCTTCGGCTCCGCTTTTTTCATGACTGGCTTTGGCCAAAGTGAACCCGGGCAGGAGCTCGGGGCGTAGCTCTGCTGACTGATCACAGGAGAGCGACATGAAACCGATTTGGATGACCGGGCTCGCGGCCCTTCTCGTTTGCGCGCCGATGGGGCTTTCCAGCGCCAGCGCGAGCAGCGAACTGCAGACGCTGCCAGCCGATCAGAGCGATCTCGCGCCTTATCGCTGGGATCGCCGCGTGGTGCTGATATTTGCCAATTCGGAGGCCGATCCGCAGTTTCGCGCGGCGCGCAAGATGGTGACCGCGCAAGCGGATGGTGTCGCCGAGCGCGACATCACCGTGCTGGCCGATACCGCGCCGAACGCGGGCGGCGCGTTGCGCGACAAGCTCGGGGTCGACGGATTCCGGATGCTGCTGATCGGCAAGGATGGCGGTGTGAAGATGGACCGCGCCGAGCCGATCCCGGTTGAGACGCTGTTCGCCACCATCGACGCGATGCCGATGCGCCAGCGCGAGATGCGAGCCGACTGATCCCTCGAAGATAAGCGAAGGCCCGGACCAAGCGGTCCGGGCCTTTTGTCATGTCTAGGGATGATGTGGCCTCAGGCCAGCATCAGCATCGGGTTCTCGAGGTTCTCGCAGATCGCCTTCATCAGCTCAGCGCCGAGCGCGCCGTCGATCACGCGGTGATCGACTGAGAGCGTCATGGACATGACGGTCGCCACTTCGATCTCGCCCTCGTCATTCACGACCGGCTGCTTGATGCCCGCGCCGACGGCGAGGATCGCGCCGTGGGGCGGGTTGATGACCGCGTCGAAATTCTCGATCCCGAACATGCCGAGATTGGAGATCGCGAAGCTGCCGCCCTGATATTCATGCGGCGCGAGCTTGCGGTCGCGGGCACGGGCGGCGAGGTCTTTCATCTCCGCAGACAGCGTCGAGAGCGACTTCATCTCCGCATCCTTCAGCACCGGCGTGAACAGCCCGCCTTCGATTGCGACCGCGACGGCCACGTCCGAGGGCTTCAGCTTAAACACCTTGTCACCGGCCCAGACGGCATTCGCATCCGGCACCGATTGCAGCGCCAGCGCGCAGGCCTTGATGATGAAGTCGTTGACCGACAACTTCACGCCGCGCCCCTCGAGCTGCTTGTTGAGCTGCGAGCGGAATTTCATCAGCGCGTCGAGTTTGACGGAGCGGCGCAGGTAGAAATGCGGGATCGTCTGCTTGGCCTCGGTGAGACGCGCGGCGATGGTCTTGCGCATCCCGTTGAGCTCGATCTCCTCGTAATCGCGACCCTCATACATCTTGGCGATGGCCGAGGAGGAGACGGTCGGTGCTGCCGGGGCAGGGGCCGCGGCCTCCGCTTTCGGCGCGTCCGCCTTGGCCGGGGCTGCCTTGCCACCTTCAGCGGCTTCGACATCGGCCTTCACGATGCGACCTTTCGGACCCGAGCCCTTGAGCGCGGACAGATCGACGCCCTTGTCGGCGGCGATACGGCGTGCGAGCGGCGAGGCGAAGACGCGCTTGCCATCCGCATCCTGCGGGGCGGCGGGCGCTTTCTCGGTCTTCGGCGCGGCGCTCGGGGCCGACTTCGCGCCGCTCTTTTCGGCGGGCGCGTTGTCGGCGTCCTTGGTCTCTTTCGCATCCTCAGCGGCTTCGGCTTGTGCTTCCCCGGGAACGGGGCTCTCGGCCTCGTCCACGGCGCTTGCATCCTCGCCCTCTTCCAGCAGCACGGCGATCGGGTCGTTGACCTTCACGCCGGAGGTGCCTTCCGAGACGAGGATCTTGCCGATCACGCCTTCATCCACGGCCTCGAATTCCATCGTGGCCTTGTCGGTCTCGATCTCCGCGATGATGTCGCCAGAGGAGACTTCGTCCCCCTCTTTCACGAGCCATTTCGCGAGCGTGCCTTCCTCCATCGTGGGCGACAGGGCGGGCATCAAAATCTGGGTTGCCATTGCGCTATCCCCTTACCGGTAGGTGACTTTTTTGACCGCATCGACGACCTCGTCCGAGGTCACGAGTGCCATTTTCTCGAGGTTCGCCGCGTAGGGCATGGGCACGTCCTTGCCGGTGCAGTTGATCACCGGCGCGTCGAGCCAGTCGAAGGCGCGCTCCATGATCACGGCCGACAGGTGATTGCCGAAGCTTGCCACGGGGAAGCCTTCCTCGACGGTCACGCAGCGGTTGGTCTTGCGCACCGAGGCGAGCACCGTGTCGTAATCCACCGGGCGCAGGGTGCGCAGGTCGATCACTTCTGCGTCGATGCCCTCTTTCTCGAGCTTGTCCGCCGCTTCGAGCGCGTGGCTCATGCCGATGCCCCAGCTGACGATGGTGACATCCGACCCTTCGCGCCAGATCTTCGCCTTGCCGAAGGGGATGGTGAAGTCCTCCAGATCCGGCACCTCGAACGAGCGCCCGTAGAGGATCTCGTTCTCGAGGAAGATCACCGGGTTTGGATCGCGGATCGCCGATTTCAGCAGGCCTTTCGCATCGGCTGCCGAGTAGGGCTGCACCACTTTCAGGCCCGGAACATGGGCATACCATGCGCCGTAATCCTGGCTGTGCTGGGCCGCCACGCGGGCTGCCGCGCCGTTCGGGCCGCGGAACACCATCGGTGCGCCCATCTGGCCGCCCGACATATACAGCGTCTTCGCCGCCGAGTTGATGATCTGATCCATCGCCTGCATGGCGAAGTTGAAGGTCATGAATTCGACGATCGGGCGCAGTCCGCCGAAGGCCGCACCGACGCCGAGACCGGCGAAGCCATGCTCGGTGATGGGCGTGTCGATCACGCGGCGGTCGCCGAACTCGTCCAAGAGCCCTTGCGTGACCTTGTAGGCGCCTTGGTATTCGGCGACTTCCTCGCCCATCACGAAGACGGTGTCGTCGGAACGCATTTCCTCGGCCATCGCATCACGCAGCGCCTCGCGGACGGTCTGCGTCTTCATCGGCGTGCCTTCGGGCCAATCCGGCGTGGTGTCGGGCTTGGGCATGTCGTCGTCCGAGGATTTCGCCTGAGCGGGTGCCTTCGCGGGTTCGTCGCTCTCGTCGCTTTCAGCCGCATCCGAGCCAGTGCTCGGCGCTTCGGCCTCTTCCGCGGCGGAGGCATCTTCGCCTTCTTCCAGCATCACCGCGATCGGGTCGTTGACCTTCACGCCGGAAGTGCCTTCCGCGACGAGGATTTTGCCCAGCGTGCCTTCGTCGACCGCTTCGAACTCCATCGTGGCCTTGTCGGTCTCGATCTCGGCGATGATGTCACCGGCCGAAATCTCGTCGCCCTCTTTCTTGAGCCATTTCGCCAGCGTGCCCTCTTCCATCGTGGGCGAGAGCGCGGGCATCAGAATCTTGGTTGCCATCTGTCTTTCCCCCCTCAGGCGTTCTGCGGCGCGACATCGGTATAGATGTCGGTGTAAAGTTCATCCGCGGAGGGCTCGGGGCTCTCCTTGGCGAAATCGGCGGCGCCGTTGACGATCGCCTTGATATCCTTGTCGACCTGCTTGAGCTCGTCCTCGGTCGCGTGCTTGCCGGTCAGCAGAAGCTGGCGGATATGCTCGATCGCGTCGCGCTCTTCGCGCATCTTCTGCACCTCTTCGCGGGTCCGGTATTTCGCCGGGTCCGACATCGAGTGGCCGCGATAGCGATAGGTCTTGATCTCGAGGATGTAGGGGCCCTTGCCCGAGCGGCAGTGTGCGACGGCCTTCTCGCCGGCCTGTTTCACCGCCAGCACGTCCATCCCGTCGACTTCCTCGCCCGCGATGCCATAGGCGATGCCGCGTTCATAGAAGTCCGGCGACTTGGTCGCGCGCTTCACGCTGGTGCCCATGGCGTATTGGTTGTTCTCGATCACGAAGACGACCGGAAGATCCCAGAGCTGCGCCATGTTGTAGGTCTCTGCGACCTGACCCTGGTTCGCCGCGCCGTCGCCGAAATAGGTGAAGGTGACGTTGTCGTTGCCCTTGTATTTATCCGCGAAGGCGAGGCCCGCGCCGATCGGCACCTGCGCCGCGACGATGCCGTGGCCGCCGTAGAAATGCTTCTCTTTCGAGAACATGTGCATCGAGCCGCCCTTACCCTTCGAGTAACCGCCATCGCGGCCCGTGAGCTCGGCCATCACGCCTTTCGGGTCCATCCCGCAGGCGAGCATGTGCCCGTGATCGCGATAGGAGGTGACGCGCTTGTCGCCTTCCTTCGCCGCAGCCTCGAGGCCCACGACCACCGCTTCCTGCCCGATATAAAGGTGGCAGAAGCCGCCGATCAGACCCATGCCGTAAAGCTGACCCGCCTTCTCTTCGAAGCGCCGGATCAGCAGCATGTCATGGTAATATTGCTTGAGTTCCTCGGCCGAGACATTCGCGCCCGCTTTGGCGCCGCTCGCCGAGCCTTTCCGTGCTGCCATTGGTCAGACCTCCCTTGGCCGGAATAGTTTAGCGTTAAACCATTCCTTACAGCAATGCCGGGCCGAAGGCAATGACCCTGCGGTATCGCAGGGCAGGAATGGCGCTCACGTTTCAACTAGGGCCGGTGAGGCGGTTTTCGAGCGATGTTTGTGCCGCGAAAATGGGCAGGCCTGTAAGCCTCTCAGCGGATCACGATCTCGTCCGAGCGCATCGCGCCCAGCACTTCGCGCGCCCGGCTGTCGAGGAGGTCCAGATCGAGGTAATCGTCGGAGAGGCGATGGGTCAGGTTGGCCATCCGGTCGACCTTGGCGCGCAGCGCATCGCGCTCGGCGCGCTTGGCGTCGATCTCCGCTTCGATCTGCACGCGGCTGAGAATGCCGTAACGCCCCTGCACGGCGGCAAAGGCGAAATAGGCGCCCAGCACCACCGCCACGGTCACGAAAATCAGAGGCCCGATCGTGGGGCGTCTCATCACCATTGTCCTGCCTCGCTTCTTCGCTGGTCGCGTGCCTGTCCCCCAGACCCGCGCCACGGCCTCTGACGGGCCCTGTGCCTCGAATCATGTCACATGTGATTCGTCATTGGAATCCCCCGGATGATCAATTCTGCAAAGATTTAGCATGCCGTTGCGCACCGGGTTGTGCATCGGGCGGTGCGCCGGTTCCGCACCTTTCTTGTCCGGGACGCGGCTTTAGCGTGTCCCGGCGCGACGCCGCAAGGTCGCCTGCGATTCAAAAAAGCGGGCCGCCTCCCGACGCCCCGCTTCGGCTTGGTTCAAATATCCCGGGGGAGCTCCCGCAGGGAGTGGGGGCAGAGCCCCCTGATCGGTTAACCGACCTTACCCCGCCACAGACGCCGCATGGATCGAGGTGATCGCCTCTTCCAGCATCGCGTTGAACTCTTCGTCCGACTGCTGGGCCGAGAGACCCTCCGTCAGCGCACGCGAGAAGGAGGCGATCATTCCGGTGTTCTTCGCCAGCTTCTCATTCGCCTCGTCGCGCGAATAGCCGCCCGAGAGCGCCACGACCTTCAGCACCTTCGGGTGATCGACCAGCGGCTTGTAGCGGTTCGGCTCGGTCGGCAGCGAGAGCTTCAGCATCACCTGCTTGCCGTCCGGCACCGTGTCGAGATGGCTCAGGATCTCGGCCAGCAGCATCTGTTCGGCCTCGTCCTTGTCAGCAATCGAGATCGTCACTTCCGGCTCGAGGATCGGCACGAGCCCGTGGCTCAGCACCTGCATGCCCAGCTCGAACTGCTGATCGACGATCGCCTTGATGCCGCCGACATTGGCTGCCGAGATCACCGACCGCTCCTTTGTGCCGAAGATGCCCGCCTTGACCGCGCGCGACAGCAGATCGTCGAGGCCCGGGATCGGCTTCATCAGCTGCACGCCGTTCTCTTCGGCCTCCAGCCCCTTGTCGATCTTCAGGAAGGGCACCACGCCGCGCTTTTCCCAAAGATAGGTGGCGGTGGGCGTGCCGTCGATCTCGCGATCCATCGTCTGCTCGAACAGGATCGCGCCGACCACTTTCTCGCCGGTGAAGGCGGGGGATTTGATGATCCGCGCGCGCATCTGGTGGATCAGGTCGAACATTTCCTCTTCGCCATTATAGGCGTCTTCCTCGATCCCGTAGAGCCGCAGCGCCTTGGGGGTGGAGCCGCCCGACTGGTCGAGGGCTGCGATGAAGCCGTTGCCCTCGCGCATCTGTTCGGTCTGCTTGGCGTTGGACATGGGAATTCCTCCTGCGGGATATTGGGTCGTCTGAAGGGATAGTTTCCGCGCCGGGGCGATGCAACGCTGGTGACGCTAACATCGCGAAATGGCGTGAATTTTGGCGTGACCTCGCCGCTGCGCGCCGTCCTGCGCCGCGAAAAGACGCGCAAATGAAAAGGGCCGGGGCGCTCTCGCAGCCCCGGCCCGGTCCGTCTCTGCGCCCTGTCACAGGGCGCGAAGCTCAGTTCTGCTGGTCGAGCGCGGCCACGCCCGGCAGGACCTTGCCTTCCATCCATTCGAGGAAGGCGCCGCCCGCGGTCGAGATATAGGAGAAGTCCTTCGCCGCATCGGCCTTGTTGAGCGCCGCGACCGTATCGCCACCGCCCGCGACCGAGATCAGCTTCTCGTCGCGGGTCAGTTCGGCCGCTTTCGCCGCCGCCGCATTGGTCGCCGCATCGAAGGGCGCGATCTCGAACGCGCCGAGCGGGCCGTTCCAGATCAGCGTGCGCGAGTTCTCGAAGACCTTCGTGATCTCCTCGACGGATTTCGGACCGGCGTCGAGGATCATCGCATCCGCCGGGCAGGCGTCATTGGCCACGGTCTCGTTCTCGGCGCCCGCCTTGAACTCGCGCGCCACGACCACGTCGACGGGCAGGTGGATCTTGCATCCCGCATCCTTGGCTTTCTCCATGATCTCTTGCGCGGTGCCCGCCATGTCGCGCTCTGCCAGCGATTTGCCGACATCGATGCCCTGCGCCACAAGGAAGGTGTTGGCCATGCCGCCGCCGATGATCAGGTGATCGACCTTGGCCACCAGATTGCCCAGCAGGTCGAGCTTGGTCGAGACCTTCGCGCCGCCCACGACCGCCGTCACCGGACGCTCGGGGTCACCGAGAGCCGCCTCGAGCGCCTTCAGCTCGGCTTCCATCAGACGACCGGCGGCTGCGGGCAGGATTTTCGCGATGCCTTCGGTCGAAGCGTGCGCACGGTGCGCGGCCGAGAAGGCGTCGTTGACATAGACCTCGCCGAGCGCGCCCATCTCGGCGGCCAGCATCGGGTCGTTCTTCTCTTCGCCTGCGTGGAAGCGGGTGTTCTCCAGCAGCAGAACCTCGCCCTTCTGCAGCGCGCCCACGGCTTCCTTCGCGGGGCCGCCGACGCAGTCCTTGGCGAATTTCACCGGGAAGCCGAAGGCTTTCTCCAGCGCGGGCACCAGCGGCTCGAGGCTCATTTCGGGGACGACCTGACCCTTGGGGCGACCGAAATGCGCCAGCAGCACCGGTTTGCCGCCCTTCGACATGATGTCCTGCACGGTCGGCACGATCTTCTCGATCCGCGTCGCGTCGGTCACTTTTCCGTTCTCCACGGGCACGTTGATATCCACGCGCACCAGCACGACCTTACCGTCCAGATCGACCTCGTCGAGGGTTTTCCAAGCCATGAAATCACTCTCCCTATCTGCGCAGGGGACCATCATGAATGTGGCCCGCTCCCGCGGCTTGCGTTCTTCATGCCTGCGGCGATGGGTCGCGTCAACACGGCTGACCGAACTGCGGCGCTTTGTCCTTGCCGCGCAAGGGCCTCGCTCCTATGGTCGGCCCAAATTTTCAACGGAGGACCCAATGGCCGATATCAAGGATCCCGAGAACACGATCATCATCGAGCTCAAGGACGGGCCGGTCGTGATCGAGCTTCTCAGCGACGTCGCCCCGAAACATGCCGAGCGCATGAAGCAACTTGCCCGCGACGGCGCCTATGACAACGTGGCCTTCCACCGCGTGATCGAGGGCTTCATGGCCCAGACCGGCGATGTCGCGAACGCGAATATGGAAAAGGACTACAATCCGGGCCGCGCGGGCACGGGCGGGTCGCAATATCCCGACCTTCCGGCGGAATTCTCGAAGCTGCCGCATGATCGCGGGACGCTGGGCGCGGCGCGCTCGCAGAACCCGAACTCGGCCAATTCGCAGTTCTTCATCAACTTCAAGGACAACCATTTCCTGAACGGTCAATACACGGTCTATGGTCGCGTGATCGAGGGCATGGACAATGTCGACAAGATCGCGCGCGGCGAGCCGCCGCAGAACCCCGACCGGATGATCTCGGTGAAGGTGGCCGCCGATGCGTAATATCCTGCGCCGCACCGTTCTCGCCGCCGCCGCAAGCCTCGTCGTCGCAGCACCCGCGGCCTTCGCACAAGACAGCTCGGGCGTTGCCGATACCGGCGGGCCGAAGCTCGTCCTGCAGATTGGTGGTCAGACCGAGGGCAAGGTCGTGATCGACTTGCTCACCGACAAGGCCCCGAAATCTGCCGAACGATTGATGACGCTCGCCAAGGAAGGCAAATACGACGATGTCGTCTTCCACCGCGTGATCGACGGCTTCATGGCCCAGACGGGCGATGTGCAATTCGGCAAGAAGGGCGGAGATACGTCGATGGCCGGCATGGGCGGCTCCGATCTGCCCGATCTTCCGGCGGAATTCTCGAATATCTCCTTCCAGCGCGGCATCGTGGGCATGGCCCGCTCGGCTGATCCGAACTCGGCCAATTCGCAGTTTTTCATCATGTTCGCGCCCGCCCCCCATCTCGACGGGCAATATACCGTCGTGGGCCATGTCGTGAGCGGCATGGATGTGGTCGACAAGATCAAGAAGGGCGACGCCGCGCGCAACGGCGTGGTCGACGACCCCGATTACATCGTCAAGGCGACGGTGGAAGACAAGTAAACCGGGCAAGGGGGCTTCGGCCCCCTTTCTCTTGCGCAGGCTGCCACTTTCGGCTTGGCCCAAATATCCCGGGGGGCTTCGCGTCAGCGAAGTGGGGGCAGAGCCCCCTCTCCCTTAAGTTTGTCGCCCTACGGCGACGGGGGGCAGGGCCCCCTGCGCGTTACAGCCGTGCGATGCGCTCGGTCAGGAGCTTGTAGAACCCGTCCGCATCCAGATCACCCATGAACATCGCATTCGGCGCCCGGTCGGTCACGCGCCACCAGTCGGTGACGGTCATGCCCATGGTCAGCTCCGATGTGGTCTCGATCTCGACATTGATATGCCGCCCCGTGAACAGGTCGGGCTTGAGCAGATAGGCGATCACGCAGGGATCGTGCAGCGGTGCGCCCTCGGAGCCGTATTTCGCCATGTCGAAGCGCTCGAAGAAGTCGGTCCAGCTGGCGACCGCATGGCCGACGCGCGTGCCGAGATTGCGGAACGCCTCGACGCGGGCGCGGGTGGTGAGCGCCTTATGCGTCACGTCGAGCGGCATCACCACCAGCGGCACGCCGGATCTGAACACGATCTCGGCGGCCTGCGGGTCGACATGGATGTTGAATTCGGCGGCGGGTGTGGTGTTGCCCACCTCGAAATAGGCGCCGCCCATCAGCACGATCTCTGCGATCTTCTCGGCGATGTCGGGGGCGCGTTGGAGCGCGGTCGCGATATTGGTGAGCGGGCCCAGCGGGCAGAGCGTCACGCTGCCGGCGGGATGGGCGCGCAGCGTCTCGATCAGGAAATCGACCGCGTGTTGGTCCTGCAGCGGCATCTTAGGCTCGGGCAGTTCGATCCCGTCGAGCCCGGTCTTGCCGTGGACATATTCCGCCGTGACCAGGTCGCGCGCGAGCGGGCTGTCGCAGCCCGCATAGACCTGCACATCCGTTCGCCCGGCCAGTTCGCAGACCACGCGCGCGTTCTTGGACGTCAGCTGCAGCGGCACGTTCCCGGCAACACAGGTGATGCCCAGAACTTCGAGGTCGGGGCTGGCCAGCGCCAGCAGGATCGCCACCGCGTCATCCTGTCCGGGATCGGTATCGATGATGATCTTGCGCGCCATTTTCGCCTCCTTCGCGGGTCCGGCGCGACCTTGGCGCGGCGGCGCGGCGATGTCCAGATATGGGTGCGGGTGACCCTCGGGCACACCAAATCGACATTACCTATGCGTGTGTTCGCCGCGAAGCTTTCCTGCGGGCGGCCACATTTGGCCACATTCGGTCTCTAGACCACTATCTGCAGGGAAGGACACCCAGACATGAACCAGCATCACATCTTCATCGCAGCGCCCGCTTCGGGTGGAATGAGTGGCCAGATGGCACGCACGCTTGGCTGTGGGCAGGACGCTTTGGCCCGCGCAGGCTATGGTCCGGCGGTGATCGGGGCTGCGGCTGGCGGGCGTGTCCATCTCGATTCGCAATTGATCGGCGATGCGGCGGCGGGGCTCTATCACCTCTTCGCCCGGGCGCAGGAACGGGCCGAGCGGTTCCGCGAGGCGCTGAGCGGTTCGGTCGGGCGCGTGGTGCTCTACGCGCCGAGCTATGAAGAGTATTACCCGGCGCTCTGGCGTGATCTCGCCGCGCGCCGTCCGCTCAAGCCCTTCGCAGAGCTGACGCCGCGCCTGATGGCGCGTCCGCGCCGCTGGGTGAACGTGGTGCGCGATCTGAAAGCCGGTCTCAACCCGCGCGAAATCATCGTGCTGCCGCATGGCTCGAAAATCGGCGAGGCGATGGCCGCGCTGGTGCCGGGCGCGTCGCTCGATCCCGCGCCCGATGCCGAGGCCGCGCATGCCGATACGGTGATCGCGATGATGCAGCGCCTGCACCATTCGGGCGTCGTGATCGGGCCGAAGCAGAAACGCCGTCTGGCGCGGTTCCATCACCAGCAGCCGCAAGGTACGCCGATAGCCGAGTTCGATCCGCTCGACCGGGCCTCGCTGCAGCGGCGCTATGAGCAGGATCTCGAACAGATGGCCGCCATCGACGGCGTGCGCATCGGCCCCGACGAGGCGCTGCAGATCGCGGCCCAGTAACCGCTGCGGTTGCTCACCATTTCCGGAGAATGAAAAAAGCGGCGCCCGTTGGACGCCGCTTTCTCTGTTTCAGGTCTGATCGCGATCAGCCGTCGAGATCGACCTCGTCGATCAGCTTCAGCGCGGTCGGGCGCAGCTCGGCCAGTTTCGCGAGGTCCAGCGTATCGGGCGTGAACTCGCCCCAGCTTTGCACCAGTTCGGAGCGCGCAACGCCCGGCTTGATCGGGAATTCGTGGTTGGTCTGAGCGTAGATTTCCTGCGCCTCATCCGAGACGAGGAATTCCATCAGCTTGAGCGCATCGTCGCGGTTTGGCGCGGATTTGGTCATCGCCATGCCCGAGACGTTCATATGGGTGCCGCCTTCTTCGAAGACCGGGAAGGTGATGCGCACGGAATTGGCCCATTGCGCCTGCTCGGGATCGGCGAGCATCTGGCCCATGTAATAGGTGTTGCCCAGCGAGATGTCGCATTCGCCCGCCCAGATCGACTTCACCTGGCTGCGGTCGTTGCCCTCGGGCGTCTTGGCGAGGTTCGCCTTCAGCCCTTCGAGCCATTCCTTGGTCGCCTCTTCGCCGTGATGGGCGAGATAGGCCGAGGTCAGCGCGACGTTGTAATCCGAGGTGAAGGAGCGGGTGCAGATGCGGCCCTTCCATTTGTCGGAGGCGAGGTCTTCATAGGTTGTCACCTCGCCATCGGCCACGCGCTCTTTCGAGGCATAGACGATGCGGGCGCGCGAGGTCAGGCCGAACCAGTGGTTCTGCGGGTCGCGGAATTCGGCGGGGATCGTGTCTTGCAGCGCCGGGTCCTCGACCGCCTGCGTCACGTCCGCATTCACTACTTCGCTCAGCCGTGCGATGTCGACGGTCAGCACCAGATCGGCGGGGGAGCGGTCGCCCTCGGCTTTCAGGCGCTCGACCATGCCTTTCTCGACATAGGCGATGTTCACCGCGATCCCGGTCTCTTCGGTGAAAGCGTCGAGCACGGGCTGGATCAGTTCGGGCTGACGGTGGGAGTAGATGTTCACATCCGCAAGCGTCGGCGTGGCGAGGGCCGTGCCCATCAGGGCGAGGGCGAGGGTCCGGGTCATTGAAGTCTCCATTCGCGTTTTCGTGAGCGAAGAGGTAACGGTCGCTCACGAACGCGTCAATGCCTGAGTGAATTGATCGGAAATATTTTGCCGCTGCCTGCCTGCCCGCTTTTTGGGCGTTCGATTGACCAATGGGCAGGGGCAGGGCGCATTTTTTGAAATTGCGGCTTTTACCGGAGCGCCGCCTCCGTCATCGTGAAATCGCGAAGACTTATTGCGGGAGCGAGACTTATGGCGATCCATGCCAGCATTTATCACCTGACCCATTACACCTATGACCGCCCGGTGACGCTCGGCCCGCAGATCATCCGCCTGCGTCCCGCGCCGCATTCGCGCACCCGGGTGATCTCGCATTCGCTCAAGGTCTCGCCCGGCGGGCATTTCGTGAATCACCAGCAGGACCCCTACGGCAACTGGCTCGCGCGCTTCGTCTTCCCCGAACCGGTGACGGAGCTGAAGATCGAGGTGGACCTGACTGCGGACATGACCGTCTACAACCCGTTCGACTTCTTCACCGAGGAGTTTGCCGAGGAATGGCCCTTCGACTACCCCGAGGAGCTGCGCGACGACCTGTCGATCTACCGCACGCCCGAGCCGGAAGGCCCGCTGCTGGCGCAGTTCATCGGCGAGATCGACTACACGATCAAAGGGACGGTCAATTTCCTCGTCGCGCTGAATGCGCATATCTCGAAGGTGGTGGATTACACGATCCGCATGGACCCCGGCGTGCAGACGCCCGAGGAGACCTTGCAGAAACGCTCGGGCTCGTGCCGGGACAGCTCGTGGCTCTTGGTGCAGGTGCTGCGGCATCTGGGGTTCGCGGCGCGGTTCGTCTCGGGCTACCTGATCCAGCTGAAACCCGATCTGGAGGCGCTCGACGGGCCGTCTGGCACCGATCACGACTTCACCGACCTGCACGCATGGTGCGAGGTCTTCATCCCCGGTGCGGGCTGGATCGGTCTGGACCCGACGTCCGGATTGCTGACCGGCGAGAGCCATATCCCGCTGGCGGCCACGCCCCATTTCCGCAATGCCGCGCCGATCTCGGGGGGCTTTTCCTCGGTCGGTAGCCCGGAGGTGAGTTTCGCCTTCGACATGACGGTAGACCGGGTGGCCGAACATCCGCGCATCACCAAGCCGTTTTCCGACGAGGCCTGGGACCGGCTCAATGCGCTGGGGCGCAAGGTGGACGAAAGCCTGAAAGCGGGCGATGTGCGCCTGACCATGGGCGGCGAGCCGACCTTCGTCTCCATCGACGACTTCGAGAGCGACGAGTGGAACACCGCCGCCGTCGGTCCGCAAAAGCGTGCTCTGGCCGACGAGCTGATCCGGCGGCTGCGGGATCGCTTCGCGCCGGGGGGCTTCCTGCATTACGGGCAGGGAAAGTGGTATCCGGGCGAAAGCCTGCCGCGCTGGACCTTCTCGCTCTACTGGCGGCGCGACGGCAAGCCGATCTGGCGCGACGAGGATCTGATCGCCAAGGAGGGCGACAAGACCGGCGCGGGGCCGGAGGAGGCCGGTACCTTGATGCGCGGCATCGCCGAACATCTGGGGATCGAGCCCGAGCACGCCCAGCCCGCCTATGAAGACCCGGCCGAATGGATGCTGAAAGAGGGCAATCTGCCCGCCAACGTCACGCCCGAAGACAGCAAGCTGAAGAACCCCGAGGATCGTGCGCGTTTCGCGCGGGTCTTCAATCGCGGGCTGGAGACGCCCACGGGCTACATCCTGCCGGTGCAACGCTGGCAGGCCAAGGCGAAGCCCGGCCATCGCTGGCGCTCGGAGAAGTGGAAGACCCGGCGCGGCAAGCTGTTCCTGATCCCCGGGGACAGCCCCGCGGGGTTCCGTCTGCCGCTGGGCGCGCTGCCCTATGTGCCGCCCGCGCAATATCCCTATCACTACGTCACCGACACCTCGCTGCCCAAAGGCGATCTGCCCGACTTCCATGCCGAGATGGAGAAGGCTGCCGAGAAGGGGCTGGTCGACAAGCCCACGGAGGAACACAGCCAGCCCGTCTCCGAGGCGCAATCGGCCGAGCCGGGGCAGCGGATCGTCGAGCAGGATCTCGATACCATCGACGGCGTGGTGCGCACTGCGATCTCGGTCGAGCCGCGCGACGGGCGGCTGTGCGTTTTCATGCCGCCGACCGAGGATCTGGAAGATTACCTCGAACTGATCGCCGCCGCCGAGGAAAGCGCCAAGGCGATGGGCCTGCCGATCCATATCGAAGGCTACGCCCCGCCGCATGATCCGCGCCTCAACGTGATCCGGGTCGCGCCCGATCCCGGTGTGATCGAGGTGAATATCCATCCCGCCCATAGCTGGGAGGATTGCGTCGCCACCACCGAGGCGATCTATGAAGAGGCCCGCCAGTCGCGGCTGGGGGCCGACAAGTTCATGATCGACGGGCGCCATACCGGTACGGGGGGCGGCAATCACGTGGTTGTCGGGGGAGAGACGCTGCTCGACAGCCCCTTCCTGCGTCGCCCCGATCTGCTAAAATCGCTGATCCTGATCTGGCAGCGGCATCCGTCGCTGTCCTACCTGTTCTCGGGCCTCTTCATCGGCCCGACCTCGCAGGCGCCTCGCATCGACGAGGCGCGGCACGATACGCTCTACGAGTTGGAAATTGCACTGAGCCAGATCCACCCGCCCGAGGCAGGCAACGTGCCGCCGCCGTGGCTGGTGGACCGTCTGCTGCGCAACATGCTGACCGACGTGACCGGCAATACCCACCGGGCGGAGATCTGCATCGACAAGATGTATTCGCCCGACGGCCCCACGGGGCGCCTTGGTCTCGTCGAGTTCCGCGGCTTCGAGATGCCGCCGGACCCGCGCATGTCGCTCGCTCAGCAACTGCTGCTGCGCGCCATCATCGCGCGGTGCTGGAATGCTCCGGTCGAGGGGCGTCCGGTGCGCTGGGGGACGGTGCTGCATGACCGCTTCATGCTGCCGCATTACCTGTGGGAGGATTTCACCGATCTTCTCGCCGACCTGCGCCGCCACCGCTTCGATCTCGATCCGCAATGGTTCGAGGCGCAATCGGAGTTCCGTTTTCCCTTCTGCGGTCAGATCGAGGCCGAAGGCGTGCATCTCGAGATCCGTCAGGCGCTGGAGCCATGGCATGTGCTGGGAGAGACCGGCGCCATTGGCGGCACGGTGCGCTATACCGACAGCTCGGTCGAGCGCTTGCAGGTGAAGATGACCTCGCTCCATCAGGACCGCTACAGGGTGATGTGCAACCGCCGTCCCGTGCCGTTGGCTCGGACACAGGAAAGTGGTGTCTCGGTCGCCGGGGTACGCTTCAAGGCGTGGCAACCTGCGGAGGCGCTGCATCCGACGCTGCCGGTCAATGCGCCGCTGACCTTCGACATCTATGACGACTGGACGGGCAGGGCGATCGGGGGCTGCATCTATCACGTGGCCCATCCGGGGGGGCGCAACTACGATACCTTCCCGGTGAACGGCAACGAGGCGGAAGCCCGCCGATTGGCACGCTTCGAGGGGCATGGTCACACGCCGGGGGCATATCGTCCGGAACCGGAGACCCCCCATCCGGAGTTCCCCCTGACGCTTGACCTGCGACGTCCTGTCGGGCTGAGTTGATCCGAGCCTAACGGAGACCCGATGCAAAGCCCCGATACGCCCGACGCTGCGAGCCCGCTCGAACAGCACCCGCTTCTGGCGGGCTATGCGCCCGTGCCGGGCGTGGCCGACGAGCTGTTCGAACGCTCCGGTGCGATGCGGCGCGTCTGGCGGCCCTTCGTGGAGAAGTTCCTGAAGCTCGAACCCGGGGAAATCCCGCAACGCTTCGAGCGCGCCAATCAGTATCTGCGCGATGCGGGCGTCTATTACCGGCAATATTCCAACGACGTGCTGGCCGAACGCGAATGGCCGCTGAGCCATATCCCCGTCGTCCTGCATGAAAGCGAGTGGTCGGGTATCTGCGAGGGGCTGGCACAGCGCGCCGATCTGCTGGAGGCGGTGATGGCCGACCTCTACGGGCCGGGAAATCTCGTCTCGAACGGGCACCTGCCGCCCGAGCTGATCGCAGGCAACGCGCATTGGATGCGCCCCATGGTGGGGGTGGAGCCCAAGGGGGGGAATTACCTGCATTTCCTCGCCTTCGAGATCGGGCGCTCACCGGATGGGTCGTGGTTTGTGCTGGGGGATCGAACGCAGGCGCCCTCGGGGGCGGGTTTCGCGCTGGAGAACCGGATGGCTACGGGGCGCATCTTCCCCGAGAGCTTCCCGCGCGATCATATCCACAAGCTCGCCACCTTCTTTAGCGATTTCCGCGCTGCGCTGGAGACGCTTGCGGGGCGGGGAGAGGGCGATATGCGCCGCGCCGCGATCCTGACGCCGGGCCCGGCCAATGACAGCTACTATGAGCATACCTATATCGCGCGCTACCTTGGTCTCTCGCTGCTCGAAGGCGAGGATCTGCTGGTGCAGAATGGTGAGGCGATGGTGCGCACGATCGAGGGGCCGCAACCCTTGGGCGCGCTCTGGCGGCGGATGGATGCGGGCTTCGTCGATCCGCTCGAGATGGACCCCGACACGCAGATCGGCACGCCGGGTCTGATGGAGGCGGTGCGCGAGGGCAATCTCGCGATGGTCAACGCGCTGGGCGCGGGCGTACTGGAGACCCGCGCGCTGATGGCCTTCCTGCCGAAGATTTCGCGGGTGCTGACCGGGCAGCCGCTCGCCATGCCCAATATCGCGACATGGTGGTGCGGCGGCGCGTCCGAGCGCGCCCATGTCCGCGCCAATGCCGAGACCATGATGATCGGCCCTGCGATGGCGGTGAACCTGCCCTTCGATCTGGATGCCGCGACCGCGCTGGGCGGACAGTTCCGGTCGGGCGCGGAGGTGCCGATCGCGGATTGGCTGGAGGCCGAGGGCCGGCATCTGGTGGGGCAGGAGGCGGTGACGCTGTCCACGACGCCCGCATGGCATGACGACGGGCAGGGCGGCGGCTCGGTCCGGCCCTGTCCGATGACGGTGCGGGTGTTTGCGGCGCGCACGCCGCAGGGCTGGCAGTTCATGAAGGGCGGCTATGCCCGGATCGGGCCGGAGGGCGATGCGACCGCTCTGTCGATGCAGCAGGGCGGGGCCGTGGCCGATGTCTGGATCGTCTCGGACAAGCCGGTGCCCTCGGCGAGCATGGCGCCGCGCCAGACCGGCACCTTCCGGCGCAAGATCCCCGGCACGCTGCCTGCGCGCGCCGCCGACAACCTCTATTGGCTCGGCCGCTATATCGAGCGCTGCGAAGACTCGATCCGGGTGATCCGCGCCTATCACCTGCGCCTCGCCGCGACAGGAAGCCCGGAAGACGAGCGGTTGGCTCGTCTGGCGGAGTTCCTCGGCGCGCATGGCTTCGATATCTCGCAACCCGTGCCGGATGCGCTGTTGCAGCGGCTCGATGCGGCGCAGGCCTGCGCGTCGAAAGTGCGCGACCGGTTCTCGACCGATGGCTGGCTGGCGCTGAAGGACCTGTCGAAAACCGCCCGCGGCATGGTAAGCACCGCGCGCCCCGGCGACGATACGGCGCGCGCAATGGGGGTGCTTTTGCGCAAGATCACCGGGTTCTCCGGTCTCGTGCACGAGAACATGTATCGTTTCGAGGGCTGGCGCTTCCTGTCGATCGGGCGGGCGCTGGAACGCGCCGACGGGATTGCCGCGCTGCTCATCCGTTTCACCGCCGAGGATGCGCCGGAAGGCGCGCTCGATCTGGCGGTGGAGGTGGCCGACAGCGTCATCACCCACCAGCGCCGCTACCGGGTGCGCACCAATCTGGAAACGGTGCTGGACCTGCTCGTGCTCGACGCCGCCAACCCGCGCGCAATTCTGTTTCATCTCAATCGGTTGAAGGCGCTTCTTGATGAGCTTCCCGAGGCCGAGGTGGCCGGGCGTCCGGGCGATCTGCTGCGCGCGCTGATGCCTCTGCGCACGCAGCTCTCGGTGATGGAGCCGGAGGAGGTCACGCCGCAAATGTTGCAGCAGATCCGGTCCGACCTGTTCCGGCTCTCCGATCTCGTGTCGCAGAAATATCTGAGGTAATACGATGCGTTACGAGGTGAAGTTAAAGCTAATCTACCGGTATAACGCGCCCTCCGATCACGCGCGGACCTTGCTGCGGGTGCTGCCGTCGGACATTGCGGGCATGCAGACGGTCACGTCGCGCCTGCTCAGCTTCGATCCGCCACCCGATGAGCGCCACGACTCGCGCGATTTCTTCGGCAATGCGATGACCTCGGCGGTCTGGCACGCGCCGATCGCCGAGATCGGCGTCATCCTTAACGCCAAGATTGACCGGGGGCTCGCGGAGCCGGGGCTGGACCTGTCCTCGCCGCGCGAGGAGTTGGCGCAGGAGATCGCTCAATTCCGCAGCCTCGCGCCCAATGCGCCGCATCATTTTCTCGCGGCCTCACGCCGTGCGGCTCCGATGAAAGAGATGACGGAGTTCGCTCAGGCACAGTTGCAGCCGGGCCAGACCGCGCGCGGCGCGATCGAGGCGGTGGGCCGCGCGTTGCACCGCGAGATGCGCTTCGATGCGGGCGCGACCGATGTGAACACGCCCGCAGCCGAGGCTTTCGCGAACCGCCACGGCGTCTGTCAGGATTTCAGCCATATCATGATCTCCTGCCTGCGCGGGGTGGGGATCCCGGCGGGCTATGTCTCGGGCTTTCTGCGCACCTATCCGCCGCCCGGCCAACCGCGTCTGGAAGGCGCAGATGCGATGCATGCCTGGGTGCGCGCCTGGGCGGGCGCCGAGACCGGCTGGGTCGAGTTCGATCCGACCAACAATCAATATGCGGGCGAGGATTACATCACCGTCGGCTATGGGCGCGACTATGACGACGTGCCGCCCCTGCGCGGGGCGATGCGCGGCGCAGGCGGTCAGCAAAGCGCGCAGGCGGTGGATGTGATCCCGCTCGATTGAGCCTGCGCAACCCCGGCGCGCCATCGTGCGGCGCGCCGAGGGATTCGCACGAAAGCTTCACTGGCTCGTGACCCGCGACGTCGCGGCATTCATTGACCACGTGATCAAAGCACGATTTACTCCTCACCAGTTTGTGTTTGAACCGTCCCACGATGTCGCGGCTGCGCGACCGGAGGGGGCGGCAGCACTCACGAAAAGACCAACCAACAGGAAGGACAGACCATGACCATTCGCTCGATGCTTTTGGCGGGGGCTGCCGCGGTGATGATGACCGCAGGCGGAGCCGGCGCCAAGACGCTCGTTTATTGCTCGGAAGCGTCGCCGGAAGGCTTTGATCCCGCGCCCTACACCTCGGGCACGACGTTCGACGCCTCGTCGCACCCGGTCTACGACCAGCTGGTCGAATTCAAGCCGGGCACGACCGAGATCGAACCGGGCCTCGCAGAAAGCTGGGACGTCTCCGACGACGGCCTGACCTACACGTTCAACCTGCGCAAGGGCGTGAAATTCCACTCGGTCGAGGGCTTCACCCCCAGCCGCGATTTCAACGCCGATGACGTGATTTTCTCGTTCGACCGTCAGGGCAACAAGGACAACCCCTATTACGCTTACGCGCCGGGCGTTTCCTATGAATACTATGCTGGCATGGACATGCCGACGATCATCAAATCGATCGAGAAAGTCGACGATTACACGGTGAAGTTCACTCTGTCCGAGCCGAACGCGCCGTTCCTTGCCGACCTCGCGATGGACTTCGCGTCGATCATGTCGAAGGAATATGCCGACAAGCTCGCCGGCGAAGACCGCAAGGCCGACATCAACAACGTGCCGGTCGGCACCGGTCCGTTCTCCTTCGTGGCCTACCAGAAGGACGCCGTGATCCGCTACAAAGCGAACCCGGATTACTTCAAGGGCAAGACCCCGGTCGACGATCTGATCTTCGCGATCACCCCCGATCCGGCGGTGCGCATGCAGAAGCTGCAGGCGGGCGAATGCCAGATCATGCCGTACCCGTCGCCGGCCGACATTCAGGCGCTCAAGGACGACTCGAACATCAAGGTCGACGAGCAGCCCGGTCTGAACGTGGCTTACCTCGCCTACAACACCACGCAGGCGCCGTTCGACAAGCCGGAAGTCCGCAAGGCGCTGAACATGGCGATCAACAAGGACGCGATCATCGACGCGGTCTTCCAGGGCGCTGGCCAGGTTGCCAAGAACCCGATCCCGCCGACCATGTGGTCCTATAACAAGGACATCAAGGACGACGCCTACGATCCTGAGCAGGCTAAGAAAATGCTCGACGAGGCTGGCGTCAAAGATCTCGAGATGAACATCTGGGCGATGCCCGTGCAGCGGCCCTACATGCCGAACGCACGCCGCACCGCGGAGCTGATGCAATCGGATCTCGCCAAGGTCGGCGTCACCGCGAACATCGTCTCCTACGAGTGGGGCGAGTATCTGAAGAAGTCGAAAGATCCGACCCGTGACGGTGCGGTGATCCTCGGCTGGACCGGCGACAATGGCGACCCGGACAACTTCCTCGCGGTTCTGCTCGGCGGCTGAAAGCGGTGCAAACCGTGCCTTCTGGTGCGATCAGAAATTCGACGATCTGATCACCAAGGCGCGTCAATCGAGCGATCAGGCCGAGCGTACCAAGCTCTATGAACAGGCTCAGGAAGTCTTCAAAGAGCAGGCGCCGTGGGACACCATCGCCCACTCGACCGTGTTCATGCCGATGTCGACCAAAGTCAGCGGCTACGTGATGAGCCCGCTGGGCGGTCACGACTTCTACGGGGTGGACATCTCGGAGTGATCCTGAGAATACCCGCGTGATTGGGGCGTCCGGGAGACCGGGCGCCTCGCAATACTTTTAGGGGCCAAACATCGGAGACCGATGACCGCTGGCGCAACTGGGTGCGGCGGGCAGGGGCTCCCCACAGGTTCCGAAGAGAACCGCAAACAGGACCGGTGACATGTTACGTTTCATAATCGGCAAGATCCTCTGGCTGATCCCCACGCTGATCGGCATCACGATCGTGGCCTTCGGGTTCGTTCGGGTGCTGCCCGGGGACCCGGTGCTGCTGATGGCAGGCGAGCGCGGGCTGAGCCCCGAACGCCATGCTGAGCTGGCGCATCAGCTCGGCTTCGACCGCCCGCTCTGGCAGCAATATCTCGATTTCATCTGGCAACTCGCCCATGGCAATCTCGGCGACAGCCTCGTGACCCACAAGCCGGTGCTGGGCGAGTTCTTCGCGCTCTTCCCGGCCACGCTGGAGCTGGGCGTCTGCGCGATGTTCCTCGCCGTCGTGATCGGCGTTCCGATCGGCGTGCTGGCCGCGATCAAGCGCGGCTCGTGGTTCGATCAGGCGACGATGGGCACGGCGCTCGTGGGCTATTCGATGCCGATCTTCTGGTGGGGCCTGCTGCTGATCATCCTGTTCTCGGGCATCCTGCAATGGACGCCGGTCTCGGGGCGCATCTCGCTGATGTATTACTTCCCCAACGGCACGGGCTTCATGATCTGGGACGCGCTGATGTCGGGGCAATCCGGCGCGCTGACCTCGGCGCTGAGCCACCTGATCCTGCCTGCGGTCGTGCTCGCCACGATCCCGCTCGCGGTGATCGCGCGCCAGACCCGTTCGGCGATGCTTGAAGTGCTGGGCGAGGATTACGTCCGCACCGCGCGCGCCAAGGGGATGCCGCCGCGCCGCGTCGTGGGCGTCCACGCGCTGCGCAATGCGATGATCCCGGTGATCACCACGATCGGCCTGCAGGTCGGTATGCTGATGGCCGGCGCGATCCTGACCGAGACGATCTTCTCCTGGCCGGGCATCGGCAAATGGATGGTCGATTCGATCTCGCGGCGCGACTACCCCTCCGTGCAGGGCGGTCTGTTGATGATCGCGCTGATCGTGATGTTCGTGAACCTGATCGTGGACCTGCTCTACGGTCTGATTAACCCGCGTATCCGGCATAGGTGAGTGACATGTCCGAAGTGACCGAAACCGATATTCCGGCCGGCACGCGCCGCGCGCAATTCGCCGAGTTCTGGTTCTATTTCAAAGAAAACCGTGGGGCCGTGATCGGTCTGGTGGTGTTCGCCCTGATCGCGCTGGCCGCGATCGCGGCACCGCTGATCTCGCCCTTCGATCCCGACACGCAGTTCCGCGACGCGCTTCTGGCGACGCCGCTGACGCATGATGCCAACGGCACCTTCCTGATGGGCACCGATGCGGTCGGGCGCGATATCCTCTCGCGTCTGCTGTTCGGCGCGCGCTTCTCGCTGTTCATCGGCGTGATGGTGGTGCTGCTCGCGCTCTCCGTGGGGGTGATCCTCGGGCTGCTCGCCGGTTGGTTCGGCGGCTGGGTCGATACCGTGATCATGCGGGTGATGGATATCATCCTCGCCTTCCCGTCGCTGCTCTTGGCACTCGTCTTCGTGGCGGTGCTCGGCCCGGGGCTGATCAACGCGATGATCGCCATCGCCATCGTCTATCAGCCGCATTTCGCGCGCCTGACCCGCGCCGCGGTGCTGTCAGAGAAGAACCGCGATTACGTCATGGCCGCTCAGGTCGCGGGCGCGGGCCATATGCGCCTGATGTTCCGCACGGTTCTGCCGAACTGCCTCGCGCCGCTGATCGTGCAGGGCACGCTGAGCTTCTCGAACGCGATCCTCGACGTGGCGGCCCTTGGCTTCCTCGGCATGGGCGCACAGCCGCCGACGCCGGAATGGGGCACGATGCTGTCGGAAGCGCGCGAGTTCATCCTGCGTGCTTGGTGGGTCGTGACCTTCCCGGGTCTCGCGATCCTCGTGACCGTGCTGGCGATCAACCTGATGGGCGACGGCCTTCGCGACGCGCTCGATCCGAAACTGAAGCGGAGCTAAGCCAATGTCCTTGCTGAAAATCCGCAATCTCACCGTCGAATTCGACACCGCCCAGGGTGCGTTCCGCGCCGTGGACGGGATCGATGTCGAAGTCTCGGGCCGCGAAGTGCTCGCCATCGTGGGCGAATCCGGATCGGGCAAATCGGTCTCGATGCTCGCGGTGATGGGGCTTTTGCCGCCCACCGCGACGATCACCGCCGACGAGATCACCTATGACGGGCGCGACATGCTGAAAATGTCGGGCCGCGAACGTCGCCAGATCATCGGGAAAGAAATCTCGATGATCTTTCAGGAGCCGATCTCTTCGCTCAACCCCTCCTTCACCTGCGGTTATCAGGTCGAGGAAGTGCTGACGCGTCACCTTGGCCTGAAGGGCAAGCATGCCCGCAAACGCGCGCTGGAGCTGTTCGAGCAGGTGGGCATCCCCGATCCCGAGCGGCGGCTTAACAGCTATCCGCACCAACTCTCGGGCGGGCAGTGCCAGCGCGTGATGATCGCGATGGCCATCGCCTGCAAGCCGCGCCTGCTGATCGCCGACGAGCCGACCACCGCGCTCGACGTGACGATTCAGAAGCAGATCCTCGATCTGCTGATGAGCCTGCAGGAGGAATACGGCATGGGGCTAATCATGATCACCCATGACATGGGCGTCGTGGCCGAGACCGCCGACCGCGTCTCGGTCCAGTTCAAGGGCCGCAAACTGGAGGAGGCCGACGTGCTCTCACTCTTCGAGAACCCGCAGCATCCCTACACCCGCGCGCTTCTCGCCGCGCTGCCGGAGAACGCGACCGGGGACCGTCTGCTGACCGTCGCCGATGGCTGGGAGGGCGTGCAATGAGTGTGATCCTCGAAGGGCGCGACATCACGCGCGACTACATCGTCTCGGGCGGCTTCCTGCGCGGGGCGAAGACGATCCGGGCGCTGCACGGCATCTCCTTCTCGCTCGAGCAGGGCAAGACGCTGGCCATCGTGGGCGAATCCGGCTGCGGCAAGTCCACGCTGGCGCGCATCCTGACGCTGATCGACCCGGCCAATTCGGGCGACCTGTATATTCAGGGCGAGAAGATCGACATCAAGGAAACCAAGGTGACGTCCGCGCTGCGTGCGAAGGTGCAGATCGTCTTCCAGAACCCCTATTCGTCGCTCAACCCGCGCCAGAAGGTGGGCGAGGTTCTGACCGAGCCGCTGATCATCAACACCGACATCCCCGCCAAGGAACGCCGCAAGCGCGCCGAGGAGATGCTGGAAAAGGTCGGCCTCGAGCGGCAGCACTACAACCGCTACCCGCATATGTTCTCGGGCGGTCAGCGCCAGCGGATCGCGATTGCCCGCGCGCTGATGCTGAACCCGCAGATCCTCGTGCTGGACGAGCCGGTCTCGGCACTGGATCTCTCGGTGCAGGCGCAGGTTCTGAACCTGCTCAAGGACCTGCAGGACGAGTTCGACCTGTCCTATATCTTCGTGAGCCACGACCTCTCGGTCGTGCGCTATTTCGCAGATGAGGTGATGGTGATGAATGCGGGCGAGGTGGTGGAATACGCCTCGCGCGATCAGATCTTCGCCAATCCGCAGCACGAATATACCAAGACGCTGCTGGCCGCGACGCCGATCGCCGATGTCGAGAAGATTCGCGAGCGGGTCGAGCGCCGCAAGGCGTTCTTGGCTGCGGAGAGCTGAGGGCAGGGCGGCTTCTTAGGGGGTCGCTTGGAGTTAGGAAATGGGCCCGGGGCGATGCGCCTTGGGCACATTTTTTTTTGGGCAACGTTCGCAGCCCACATCTTGGCCCGGGCGACCAGCCCGGGCCGCGCCCGAGCCTCCCCCCGGGAGGGCGCATTGGCGATGTCATCGCGAGCATCACCGACATGCGGGCTTGAGAGATAAAGCGCCCGGCCACAAGCGCATCAACGCGCCCACCCGAGGCTCGGGCGCGTCCCTCGTCGCCAAACACAAGCGCCCCCTGCGCCGCGACGCGCGGCGCGTTCGCCGCTGAAGCCTTCCACTGGAAGCCTTCCGAGACGCGGCTCACCCCAAGGCTCGGGCGCGTCCCTTATCTCCCCGACCACTCCGGCGCGCGCTTCTCTAGGAAAGCCCGCGCGCCTTCGGCTGCGTCCTCGCTCGCCATCACGGCTTTCAAGGTGCGCGCGTTCTCCTCCCAAAGCGGGTCGACCGCGCGGCGCTCGATCTCGCGCGACAGGCGCAGGGTCTCGCGCAGGGCCAAGGGTGCGTTCTTCGCGACCTCCTCGGCCAGTGCGAGCGCGGCTTCGAACGCCTGTCCGGCCTCGGCGCGGCGGGCGATCAGGCCCAGATCCCACGCCTCTGAGGTGTCGAACAGCCGCCCCGTCAGCAGCAATTCGCGCGCGCGGGCCGGGGGGATGAGGCTCGCCAGCCGCAGCGCGCCGCCCGCGCCTGCCACCAGCCCGCGCAGCACTTCCGGAAGGCCGAAGCGGCAGCCCTCTTCGGCCACGATCATGTCGCAGCCCAAGGCGAGTTCGAACCCGCCTGCGAGCGCGGCGCCGTGGCAGGCGGCGATGATCGGCTTGCTGCGGTGGGATTCCGTCAGGCCGCCGAAACCGCCTTCAGCGAATAGTAACTCCTCGACCTTACCTTCGGTGAAAGCGGCGAGGTCCATCCCTGCGCAGAACACCGCGCCTTCGCCGCGCAGGATGCCGATCTGCAGCGCGTCATCCGCTTCCAGACGGGCCACCGCCTCGGCCAGGGCGTGGCCGGCCTCGGCATTGATCGCATTGCGCCGCTCGGGGCGGTTGAGGGTGATGATCGCGATCTTGCCGCGGGTCTCGAAGAGGACGGGGCTCATAGGGCGGGCTCCTTGGGTAGGCGGGCGCGTAGCGCGTTGCGGATGATCTTGCCGGTGGTGGTCACGGGCATGTCGTCGATCACGTAGATCGCGCGGGGATATTCGTATTTCGCAAGCCGCGCGCGGACATGGGCGGCAAGGTCGTCGCGCAGCGCCTCGGTGTCGGTGTGACCCGGGCAGAGCGTGACGAAGGCCGCGACGATCTCGCCGCGCAGCGGATCGGGCTGGCCCACGACGCCCGCCATCTGCACCGCCGGATGCGAGATCAGGCAGTCCTCGATTTCGGCGGGGCCGACACGGTAGCCGCCGGTCGAGATGATATCGTCGTCGCGCCCCTTGAAGCGCAGCCTGCCGCCTTGGCCGCTGACGCCCCGGTCGCCGGTGAGCAGCCAGCGCCCGTCGGGGCCGGTCACGAATTTCGCCTCGGTCGCGTCGGGCTGGTTGAAATAGCCCAGAAACATCACCGGATCGGGCGCGCGCACCGCAATCGCGCCTTCCTCGCCATCGGGCTGAACCTGACCTGTCTGGCCGTCGACGATCGCGACCTCATGGCCCGGCACCGGCCAGCCCATCGCGCCGGGTTCGGGCGCATCGAGGCTCGCGGCGGAGGACACGACCATGTTGCACTCCGTCTGGCCGTAGAATTCGTTGATCGTCACGCCAAGCGCCTTGCGCCCCCAGTCGAGGAGCTGCGCGCCCAGAGGCTCGCCCCCCGAGGCGACCGAGCGCATATCGAGGCTCCACGCCAGGCTCTCGGGATCGGCCTTCATCATCTTCAGCGCGGTGGGCGGCAGGAAGGCATTGCGCACGTTCAGCCGTCGGATCAGATCGGCGGCCGCCTGCGCCGAGAACTTGCGAAAACGGCAGGCCACGACCGGCACGCCGTGATGCAGCGCGGGCAGCAGCACATCCAAGAGCCCGCCGATCCACGCCCAATCGGCGGGCGTCCAGATCCGATCGCCCGCCTGCGGCAGGAAATCATGGCTCATCTCGACGCCGGGCAGATGGCCCAGAAGCACCCGGTGGGCATGGAGCGCACCCTTCGGATTGCCCGTAGTGCCCGAGGTGTAGATCAGCACGCCGGGGGTCTCGGCGCTGGTGTCGACGGGGGTGAACTCGGGCGAGGCCTCGGCGAGGGCTGCGTTGAAATCGGCCACGCCTTCCGCGCCGGTCCCGCCGTCATCGGTGACGAAGACGGTCTGCAGATCGGGCAATTTGGAGCGGATCGCGGCGATCACCTCATAGCTCGCTGGGTCGGTCACCAGCACCCGCGCGCCGCTGTCGCGCAGCCGGTGCAGCAGGGCCTCGGGGCCGAACAAGGTAAACAGCGGCAGTGACACACAGCCCGCCTTGAAGGCCGCGATATGGGCGATGGCGGTCTCGCGGCGTTGCGGCAGCAAGATCGCCACCCGGTCGCCGGTCTCACGCCCATCGCCGCCCACGCCCATCCCCGCCAGCACATTGGCGAAGCGGTTGGACGCCTCGCGCAAGGCGCCGAAACTGGTCTCGCGCACCGCGCCGTAGCCGTCCTCTTCGACCTCGATCAGCGCGATGCGGTCAGGCTCGCGCGCGGCCCATTTGTCGCAGGTGTCGACGCCGATATTGTAGCGTTCGGGTATGTCCCATCGAAACGCAGCCCGCGTGGCCGCGTAATCCTTGCCGCGTGACAGCACCGGCTTTCCTCCCATTATGCAAGCGGCGCGGGGGCCGCTCTCCTCCGCGCGCTACCAAAGCGTGGACGGGGCGGAATGTCCATCTCTGCTCACGGGCTCGTGAGGGTCGCCTCGGGCGCAAGCCGCCCTGCCGCCAGCGCGCTCAACCCCACCATCACCGTCGCGGTGATCATCACGGCGGGCAGCCCGCCCATCTGGTAGCTCAGCCCCGACAGCAGCGTGCCGATCAGCCGCCCGCCCGCATTGGCCATGTAGTAGAAGCCCACATCCATCGTCACCCGCTCGGCCTGCGTGAAGGCGAGGATGAGATAGGAGTGGAGCGAGGAATTCACCGCGAAGATCGCACCGAAGGCCAGCAGGCCCACGACCAGCACGGTGCTGAGCCACAGCGACGGCGTCGGGTCGATCAGCACGGCGGCGCTGAGAAGGGCAGGCACCGCGAGCAGCGCCAGCGCCCAGTGCCGCGCGGCGCCGATCAACTCACCCTCGGGGCGGGATCTGGCCTTCAGGATGCGCGGGGCGGCGGCCTGCACCGCGCCGTAAAGGATGATCCAGAGCGCCATGAAGGTGCCCACGAGGAAGAAGGCCGCGCGGTCGCCTGCATGGGTGCCGTCCGACAGGACCGCGTAGAAATAGATCGGGATACCGACGACGAACCAGACGTCGCGCGCGCCGAACAGGAAGACCCGCGCCGCCGACAGCCAGTTCACATTGGCCGATTTCGAGAAGACTTCGGAGAATTTCGCGCCCTTGCGCCCGCGCGGCAGGCCCGGCGGCATTGCCACGACGACCCCCGCGAGGATCAGAGCGAGCACCACCGCCATCGCGACCACCGCGTAATCGAAGCCGAGCGCGGCCAGCAGCGCCGCGCCGAGCAGGAAGCCCACACCCTTCACCGCGTTCTTCGATCCGGTCAGCACCGCGACCCATTTGAACAGCCCGCCCTTGCCGGTGGGGGCCAGCAGCTTCACCGCCGATTTCGAGGACATCTTGGCAAGGTCCTTCGCAACCCCGCTGAGGCCCTGCACCACCATCACATAGGTCACTGATGCGCCAATCGCCCAACCCGGGTTCAGCTGCGCCAGCGCGATCAGCGCCACGACCTGAAGCGACAGCCCCGCGTAAAGCGTCGAGACCAGCCCGAACCGCGCCGCGATCCAGCCCGCCGAGAGGTTCGTCACCATCCCCGCCACTTCGTAGAGGATGAACAGGTAAGCCAGCTGCACCGGCGAGAAGCCCAGCGTGTGAAAATGCAGCAGCACCAGCATCCGCAGCGCGCCATCGGTGAGCATGAAGGACCAATAGGCCGCCGTCACCGCGATATAGGCGGAGAAGCCCTCGGGGCGGCTGGCGGGGTTGTCGCTCACAGGGACGCCCCCACCATCAGCGCGACATCGGCCAGTCGGTAGGCATAGCCCATCTCGTTGTCATACCACGCATAGACCTTCACCTGCGTGCCGTTCACCACCATCGTCGAGGGCGCGTCGATGATCGAGGAGCGGATGTCGTTGGTGTAATCCGAGGACACGAGCGGGCGCGTCTCGTAGCCGAGGATGCCGTTCAGATCGCCCTCAGCGGCGGCTTTGAACAGCGCGTTGACCTCTTCGGCGGTCGTTTCGCGTTCGACCTCGAAGACGCAATCGGTCAGCGAGGCATTGAGCAGCGGCACGCGCACGGCATGGCCGCTCAGCCGCCCCTTCAGCTCGGGATAGATCAGCGTGATCGCGGTGGCCGAGCCGGTCGTGGTCGGGATCAGCGAATTGAGCGCCGAGCGCGCGCGGCGCAGGTCTTTCGCGGGGCGATCCACGATGGTCTGGGTGTTGGTCACGTCATGGATCGTCGTGATCGACCCGTGTTTGATCCGCAGGTTTTCGTGGATGACCTTCACCACCGGGGCGAGGCAGTTCGTGGTGCAGCTCGCCGCTGTCACGATGCTATGCGCAGCCGGGTCATAGGCGTCATTGTTCACGCCATAGACGATATTCGCGGTCGGGCCGTCCTTCACCGGGGCCGAGACGACCACCTTCTTCACGCCCGCCGCGAAATAGGGGGCGAGCGCGGCTTCGGATTTGAAGACGCCAGTGCAGTCGATCACCACGTCGACCCCGTCGAGCGGCAGGTCTTCAATGTTGCGCGTGCCGATGAAGGGCAGGCGGGTGCCGTCGATGGTGACGCTACTCTCGTCGCTCGAGAACTCCGCGTCCCAGCGGCCATGAACGGAGTCGAATTCCAGCAGATGTGCCTGCATCGCCGCATCGCCCACCGCGTCGTTGATCCATGCGATCTTCGCGCCGCGTGCCAGAAGCGGCTTCAAGGCGAGTTTCCCGATGCGGCCGAGGCCATTGAGGGCGTAGGTGGTCATGGTCAGTCCTTCAGTTGCGGCCGATGTCATCGACGGCGGATTGCAGCGCGATGCGGTCGAGCGTGGTCAGGGGCAGGGCGGCGAAGGCCTCGATCCGGCGGTGAAGCGCGCCATAGGCCTGCTGGAAGGCGAGCGCGCGCTCGGCCTCGGTACCGGTCGCCTTCACCGGGTCCGCCATCCCCCAATGGCCGCTGATTGGCTGGCCGGGCCAGGGCGGGCATTCCTCGTTCGCGGCGAGATCGCAGACAGTGAAGACGAAATCGAGCGGGGGCGCGTCTTCGCCCTGAAACTCCGCGATAGTCTTGGCCCGCAGGGGGGTGACATCATGGCCCTTGTCGCGCAGCACCTGCACCGCGAAAGGGTTGAGTTCGGAATAGGGCTTGGTTCCGGCGGAATAGGCGTTGAACCGGTCGCCCGCGCGGTCTCGCAGGATCGTCTCGGCGAGGATGGAGCGCGCCGAATTGCCGGTGCAGATGAACAGCACGTTGAATTTCCGGCCCGCTGCAGATCGCGTCATCGCAGGGTCTCTGTTTGGGTCGGTGTGCGTAATAGGGGAGCAGATATCGGGGCGACCCTGACAGCAGTCGATCAGCAGCGCGTCGAAGAGGCTGCGCACGGTCTCCATCTCGATCCCATAGCGCAGCGAGGTGCCCGCCCGCGTTTGCCCGATCAGCCCGACCTCGCTGAGTGCGGCCAGATAGGCCGAGAGCGTCGAGGGCTTCAGCTCCAGCGCCGCGCCGATCTCGCCGGCGGGCAGCCGGTCGGGATACCGGCGCATCAAGAGCCGGAAGATCGCGAGGCGTTGCGCATGGCCCAGCACGGTGAGCCGCTGAGGTGTCATCTGATCCATATTTCGAGGTTTTGCGAAATAAGAGAGTCGGATCAAGTGAAGCTTTGATGACAGGGCGCCTTACACGCGTGAGTTGTAGACAATCCCACCAAAACGCCCTTGATATAAACGCAGCCGGAAACACTCACAAATTCGTGAAGAGCCAATGAAATAGGGCTGAAACGAGACTTCCCTAACGTCATGCAAATGCAGAATCGTCAGCAAAGCAAAGAGAATAAACGAGAATTCGCGTCGCACGCGAAAGGGCCAAATGCACTGAAATCGGCAATTATGGTCGGTCTGCCATAATTTCTGCCGCATTTCGGACATGACTGGGCAAGAGAACTTTAAGCACGAACCGACCCAGCCGGTGCGTCGCCAAGAAGGGGGCGCGCGCCGTCCCTGTAACATTGGTGGTCTCGGTCGGCATGGGCGTGCCGGACCGTGTGTCACCCAAAAATCCGCATCGCCCCTGCGGAAAAGGAGAGCTCCCTCGTGTATGAAGCGAATTCCATCTTTGATTGGCATCGCCGTGGTTTCGAGGCGCTCAATTCTTACTGGGAGACGCTCGACCAGCTCGAACAGGCCGTAAAGGACGTCTCGGACGCCGATCTCGGGTTCGTCGAGGATCAGCTCGACACCGTTCTCGAGATGATCGACGCGTTCGAGCCGACCGTCAGCGTCATCGGCCAGGTCAAAGCGGGAAAAAGCACCCTTCTCAACGCGTTGATCGGCAAGCCGGGGATGCTGCCTTCGGATGTGAACCCGTGGACCTCGGTGATCACGGCGCTGCATCTGAACGCGCGCCACCGCCCGATGGACACGCGCGCGCTGTTTCGCTTCTTCGACCGCCACGAATGGGATCGGCTTGTGGCGACGGGCGGGCGTTTGGGCGAGATGGCCAACCGTGCGGGCTTCGAGACAGAGGCCGAGAGCGTGCGCAAACAGGTCACCGCGATGCGCGACGCGACCGAGGCGCGGCTTGGGGAACAGTTCGAGGACCTTTTGGGCACCAGCCGCGCGTTTCCGACGCTCGATAAGGCGGTGCTGGATCAATATATCTGCTACGGCGATCCCGACGATCTGGCCGAGGGGGCCAGTGAGGGCACCTATGCGGATCTGACGAAATCCGCCGATCTCTATCTCGATCTGCCGCATCTGCCGCGCGGCCTGTGCCTGCGCGACACGCCCGGCGTGAACGACACGTTCATGATGCGCGAGCAGATCACGCTGAACGCAATCGGCGACAGCCGCGCCTGTATCGTCGTGCTCTCGGCCCATCAGGCTCTGACCACGATGGATCTCGCGCTTTTGCGTATCATCTGCGCCATCGACGCGCGCGAAGTGGTGATCTTCGTCAACCGCATCGACGAGTTGGAAGATCCGCGCGGGGCGCAGACCGCGATCCGCAACTCGATCCGCAAGACGCTGGGCCGGATGGGGCTGGGCGAGGAGATCGAGATCCTGTTCGGCTCGGGCTACTGGGCCAATTGCGCGATGGGCGATGTGAACGAGATGGTCCCCGCCAGCCGCGCCGCGCTGGAGAAGATGACTGGCACCACGCCCAGCAGCGAGACCGAGCTGCGCCAGCGCGCGATGGAAGCCTCCGGGATCGGCGCACTGATGCAGGCCGTCGTCACCCGCATCGTCGACGGGCCGGGGCAGGCCGTGCTGGGCGATGTGCAGGACGAGCTGGAGCGCATTATCGAACGCGCCGAGACCGTCGATAGCGTCGCGCGTGTGGCCGATCCGTCCACCATTCTCAGCGAGTCGAAACTGATGCTCCGCCTCGCCGAGATCGAGGAAGAGGCGGTGTCGGCCTTCAATAACGAGGCGGCGGGGCTGCGCGCGGAGCTGCGCGAGCGGCTCGACCGCGCGCAGGAGCAATTCGTGGCCTCGGCCCTGGAAGCGCTGCAGTCGCATATCGACACTTATGGCGAGATCGGCGCATGGACCCACGACCCGACCGCGCTGCGCATGGCGATGAAGACGGCCTTCGCGTCCAATTGCGCGCGGCTGCGGCGCAAAGGTGAATCGGCGCTCGATATGGTCAGTGACGGGATCGACAGCTTCCTCGCCGCCGAATTCGGCGTGATCCGCGAGGCCGATGTCAGCCGCTTCCCCGAACAGCCGCAACATCGTGCGCCGACCGTGCTGGCGCGGATGATCACGCTGGATATGCAGGGCGCGTGGTGGCGTCGCTATTGGCGGTTCAATCGCAAGGGGGCGGCGCAGGCGCGCTACCGCGAGGTGATCATCGCGGAAACCACGCCGCTGATCGAGGATCTGATGACCGAGTATTTCGACCCCGCCATCGCGCGCAGCCGAGAGATCGTCGAGCGCTTCGCCTTCGATCAGGGGCAGTTCTGCAAGGCGGTGCGCGAGCGCTGCCTGTCGGGCGCGTCCGGTCACGATAAGGAAAGGCTCTCGGCATGAACTCGATGCGCAAACGCGAACGCCCCGACTTGCCGGACCTGTCGAAAGCGCAGGCTCCGCAGGCCACTTCGAAGCCGCGCAAGCTGCGGGTTCTGGTCGCGGGCGAATTTTCGGCCGGGAAGACCAGTCTCATCAACGGGTTGCTGGGCGAGAAAGTGCTGCCCTCGCATGTCACCGCGACCGCGCTGCCGCCGATCTGGCTGGTGCGCGGCGGGGACCGGGCGCAGCTTTGGATCGACAAGGAAGAGGTCGCGCGCCCGCTCTCCGATCTGGCGCAGCTCAATCTGGAGAAGGCGCGCTATTGCGTGATCGCCCATAACGCGCCGATCCTCGACCGGATCGACATCATCGACACGCCCGGTTCGTCGGACCCGAACATGCCGATGGAAAGCTGGCAGCGGATGCTGCGCTATGCCGATCTGGTGATCTGGTGCACGAACGCGACGCAGGCGTGGCGTCAAAGCGAGAAAGCGGTCTGGGACGAAATGCCCGAGGCGCTCCTGGAACAGCCGATGCTGGTGGTGACCCATGGCGACCGTCTGCCCGACGAGCGCACCCGCGCGCGACTGATGCGCCGGGTCGAGCGCGAGGCGGGGGAGGTCTTCCCGACGATCCGTCTGGCCGCGCTGACCGAGCCTTCGGACGTGGCGCAGATCGCGCGCGAGATCGAGCGGCTGGTGGGGCAGATCGACCAACCCACAGGGGCGGCCAACGAGATCGTCGCGAAATTCGTGGGCGAGCGCGACGTGATCGCCTTCCCGAAGCCGCGCACGCCGGTGAAGCCGCGCCGTCTGCGCTCGGCGCGTCTGATCAAGGCGGAAAGCGCGGAGCTGCCCGAGGTCACGGACGCCGAGCCGCTGATCCTCGACTCGCCGCTGCCCGACTATCCGCCTGCCGAGACCGCCCCGATGCCGGGCCCGGCCCGCGCGCTGTGGGAGGAACTCACGGCGGGCTACGCGTTCACAGATGCCGCGGATGTCCTCGCCCATGTCGAACATCTGCTTGATCGGCTGGATGCCGAAACCCCGACCGAATTCGAGCCAGCCTACGCGAGCAAGAGGACCAAGCCATGAAGATTGCCCCGCAACTGCGTAAGGAACTCGACTTTCTCAACGGCGCGCTCGACCGGATCGAGGCCTCCGTCGAACGCAGCGCCCGTCCGCGCATCCGCGATCTGCGCTTGCGACTGCATGACTGGGCGGCGCGTGTGGCGGTGATCGGGCAGGTGAAGGCGGGTAAGTCGACCTTCCTCAACGCCTTCCTGCATCAGCATGATTTCCTGCCCTCCGATGTGAACCCGTGGACCTCGGTCGTGACGAATATGCGCATCAACCTGCCCGAAGACCCGGTGACGGGCGCGCGGTTCGAGTTCTTCTCGGAAGCCGATTGGGACGAGATCATCAATGGCGGCACCCGCATCCGCAAGCTGACCGAAGAGCTGCTGCCGGGGTTCGACACTGACATCCTGCGCGAGCAGTCCGAGCAGATGCGCCGCCGCGCCCAGCGACGTCTCGGCAAGCATTACCAGATGCTGTTGGGCCAGCATCACGACTATGACTTCCTCGCGCCCGATCTGCTGCAACGCTATGTCTGCGCGGGGCCCGGGGCGGATGACGGGCTGGAGCGCGAGGCGCTTGGCCGCTATGCGGCGCTCACGAAAAGCGCCAATATTTACATGCGCTTGCCCGAGTTTCAGGTACCCACGATCATCACCGACACGCCCGGCGTGAACGACCCGTTCCTCGTGCGCGACGAGTTCACCTGTCGCTCACTTGACCGCTCGGACGTGTTCATCATGGTGCTTTCGGCGCATCAGCCGCTGACCGATGTCGACCTCGCCCTGATCCGCATCCTCGCCAAGCAGGACGACAAGGATGTGCTGATCTTCCTCAACCGGATCGACGAGCTGGACGATTACGCGGTCGAAGTGCCGCGCGTGATCGCCGATGTGTCGCGCCGTCTGCGCGCCGCGATCCCCGATATCGATTTCAAGATCGTCGCGGGCAGCGCCTATCTCGCCGATCTGACGCAGCGCTCCGACGAGGAGGCCGCCTGGGCGCGCGCCGAGATGGATTCGATGGAGCTGGCGCAATACCTGTATTCGCGCTTTGGCCGCGTGCCCGAGGACCCGATCGACCGGCTGCTGCTGGCCTCGGGCGTCGAAGAGGTCAAACATGTGCTCTCTGCCGTGATCGACGGCGGGGTCGGGCGTCAGCAGCTCGCTCAGCTGCGCGGCGATCTGCGCGCGGAGCTGTCGGGGATGCAATTCGTCGCCCGCCGCGAACGCGACACGCTGCAGATGCAGATCGAGAGCATCCGCTCTGACGTGGCGGAGGCCGCGATCGAGGAAATGAGCGGCGAGATCGCGGCAACGGAAGCGCTGCGTGGTGCGCTCGAAAACCATGTCGAGAGCGCCGAGCATCAGATCGAAGCGGTGCTCAACCGCGGCTGGTCGGCGCTGGAGACGCGGCTCAACAAGAGCATCGAGGATTTCGTCCTGAGCCAGCGCGACCGGTTCGAGGATGTCCTGCGCACCAACCGGATCCGCGACGGCCGTCCGCCGCGCAGTTTCGAGACCGACACGACCGCGCTGCAGATCGCGCTCGAACGCGAGGTGACGAAAAGCTACGCCCGCTCGCGTGCGGCGATCGACGTGCTGCTCGACAATGCGATCCATGCCTGCCGCACCACGGTCGCGGACCGGTTCGACGATCCCAGCGAAGAGATCGACCTGTCGGATATGCCGCATGACACCTTCACCTCGACGCTGACGCTGACCCGGCGGGCGCTGCGCATCAACTTCGCGCTGGAGCGGGGTTGGGCCTTCTGGCGCGGTCCGACCGTGAATATCGAAAAGACCCTCGACGGGTTGCGGATCGTGGCGGCGGAAGAGCTGCGCCCGGCGGTCGAGAAGATCCTGCAGGCCTATGGCGAGGCGCTGGTGGAACGCGCCAGCGCAGGCGGGTCGCGGCTGCGGGTGATGGTGCGGATGATGGAGATGATCGTGCGCGAGCGGACCTTGCAGCTCAAGCAGGAGCGGGCCGAGTTGGAACGGCTGGCCCGTGATCCGCAGATGCAAAGCCGCCTGGCGTCCCGGATCCAGAGCAAACTGGAAGTGCTCGAACGGCGTCTGATCAATCTCGGGGCGATCGAGAGCGCCGTCAGCAGTACCATGATGCCGCGGCGCAAACCCGCGACGCGCGCCGCGTGAGGGCGAAGGGGCCAATGATGTTCAAGCAAGAGATCAGCCGCGAGGACGCGCCGCCCGATCCGCATCGCGCGCCCCTGCGGGTGGCGATCTGTGGCGAGGTCAATTCCGGCAAGTCAACCGTGCTCAACGCGATTTTGCGCGCGCGCAGCATCGGCGACAATCTGGGCCGGACCGAGCGTCCGACGGTCGTCGCGCGGTACCGCGCGACGCCGGGCGTGGTGATGCGCGACGCAACGGGGCGCGAGATCGACGCGGCGGAGGTCGAAGAAGGCTGGGCCGTGCCGTCCGAGATTTACGTCTATTCCGCGCAGCCGCATCTGCAGGGGTTCGAATTCGTCGAAGTGCCGCTGAGCCGCCCCGAAGACGTGAACGAAGAGCAGATCGGCCTGATCGCGACCTGCGACGTGATGATCTGGGTGACGATCGCCTCGCAGGCATGGCGGCTGACCGAGAAGACGATGATCGAGCGGCTCGGGCCCGCGCGCCCGTCGGATTGCCTGCTGGCGATTTCGCGCGGCGACAAGCTGCGCAACGATACCGACCGGGCGAAGCTGAAAGCCCGGGTTCAGCGCGAGTCGGCGGCCTATTTCTCGCGGGTCGCCTTCCTGTACGGGTCGCGCGATCTCCTGCGCGACGCCGAGACCTCGGATGAAGCCTTCCAGCGCAGCGGTGGTGCGGCGCTCATCGCGGCGCTTGGTGCGATGACAGGGCGCGCGGTGGCCGGGCTCGATACGCTCGATCCCGAGACCGAGGCGGATCTGGCGATCGGCACCCATGATGCGCCCTCGCCGCTGCTCTCCGAACATGGGGGCGCGGTCCTGCCGTTCCGTTCGCGCAGCGTGGGTAAACGGGCTTCGCAACCGGCAAATTCCGGCGCGCCCGTCGCGCCGCCCGGGGCGGAGCCCGAGTTTCGGCCTGACCCGCATCCTGTCGACCGCACGCCCGAAGTGTCGCCGAGACGCGTCACGCGTTCGTCCAAGCCGGGCCGTGACGCCGAACGTGAGCCCGTTCGTGAGTCGGGGCCGAATGTCACCGGGCCCGTCATGCCCGAAACCGAAGCCGAGATGGAGACCAAGCAGGACAGCCCGCTGCTGCTGGCCACCACGCGGCTCAGGCTCGGTATCGAGCTGCCCGAAGGCTTGCAGCTTGCCGGGCGGATCGGCCCGAGCGACCGAATCCTACGGCCCGTCAAAGGGTCGTCGGACGAGATCGTGGCCTGCGCCAAGGCGCTGGAGAACCTGATGGCCGGGTTCGCCGGAAACTACACCACCGTGTTCGGCGGCCAGCTCGACACGATCACGGAAGCCGGCGACGACGTGCGCATCATGTTCGCAAGCGCGCCCGAGACCGGCCTGACCTTCGCGCAGTTCACGGTCGATCTGATCGACGAGCCATCGGCGCATGCGCTGTTCGCACGTTTGGCGGGCACCTTGGTCTGACAGGGCTTGGTCTGACGGGGGCGGCAGGTCGCGTCCGCGCGCTTCTACCGCCCGCGAAGTGACGCGAAAACAGGCGTCGTCATTCACGAGAACGCAAGGTCATCCGACTATCGGTTTGCGCCGTGGCGGAGTGCGGCTAATCTTTCTCTCACGCCTCGGCGCGCCGGTAACTGCGGCCGCTCGGGGTCTATGAAAAAAGTTTATTCCGCAGGGAGACCGAAATGTCCGATTTCAAGCGCCGTCTGGCTGCCCTCATGCTGGGCGCCGCCTCGACCGGGCTTCTGGCCGCAGGGCCTATTCAGGCCGAGACGGTGAAGCTCACGATCCTCGGGGTCGGCGATATTTACAATTTCGACGGCGATGGCGAGCGTGGCGGTTTCGCGCGGCTCAACGCGGTCGCCAAGAAGGAGCGCGCGGACAATCCCAACACGCTCTATGTCTTCGATGGCGACATGCTCTCGCCCTCGCTTCTGTCGGGGATCGACGAAGGTCAGAACACGATCGACCTGACCAATATCGTGCCCTTCGACATCGCGGTGCCCGGCAACCATGAATTCGATTTCGGACCGGAGAATTTCGAGAAGAAGATGGAAGGCTCGAAATACCCCTGGGCCGCGATCAACATCACCCAGGCCGATGGCTCGCCCATTCAGGGGCTTGGCGGCGTGATGATGAAGGAGATCGCAGGGCTCAAGGTCGCGCTCGTGCCGGTGGCCCAGGACACCACGCCCGAGGTTGCCAATTCGGGTGATCTAAAATTCGGGCCGACCGTGGACACGGCAATCGCGGCCGCCAAGAAGGCCCGCGAGGACGGCGCGGATCTGGTGATCGGCGTCGTGCAGACCGACCAGTCCAACGACCGCAAGCTGATCGCGAGCCAGGATTTCGACGTGATCATGTCGGGCGACGACCACCTCAACGCGATGTTCTATGACGGGATCACGGCTTACGTGGAGACCTCGATCGACGCGCGCTATCTGCAGCCGCTCGATCTGACCGTCGACATCTCCGAGAAGGACGGCAAGCGCAAGATCAGCTGGGAGCCGAACTTCCGCTGGATCGACACCGCGAATGTCACGCCGGACCCGGAATCGATGGATCTGGTCAACGGGTTCAAGAAGCAGCTCGACGACAATCTCGGCCAGCAGATCGGTACGTCGGAGACCGAGATGGACTCGCGGCGCAATGTCGTGCGCTCGCAGGAGAGCACGATGGGCGATCTGATCGCCGATGCGCTGCGCGATGCGACCAAGGCCGATGTGACGCTGATCAATGGCGGCGGCATCCGGGGCGATACGACCTATGACGCGGGCCACAAGATCACCCGCAAGGACGTGCTGACCGAGCTGCCCTTCGGCAACAAGACGGTGGTGACCGAGATCCCCGGCTCGCAGCTTCTGAGCGCGCTGGAGAACGGCTTCAGCCAGGTCGAGAACGGCGCGGGCCGCTTCCCGCAAATCTCGGGCATGAGCGTGGTCTATGATCCGAGCGCGCCTGCGGGGTCGCGCGTGGTCTCGGTCGAGGTGGGCGGTCAGCCGCTCGACAAGGACAAGGTCTACAAGGTCGCGACCAACGATTACATGCTGGGCGGCGGCGACGGATACGGCGCGCTTGGTGGCGGCAAGGTCATCGTGAACGCGGGCAATGGCAACCTGATGGCCAATGACGTGATGACCTATGTCGAGAACAAGGGCACGGTCGCGCCCAAGCTCGACGGGCGGATCAAGAAACAGGGCGAGTGATTTCGGCCTGATCGGAATGAGAGGCGGCAGGTGAGACCTGCCGCCTTTTTCTATTGCGCTGAGGGACGCGCCCGAGCCTTGGGGTGAGCCGCGTCTCGGAAGGCTTCCAGTGGAAGGCTTCAGCGGCGAACGCGCCGCGCGTCGCGGCGCAGGGGGCGTCTATATTTCGCGGAAAGGGCGGCGCCCGAGCCTCGGGTGGGCGCTTTGTTCGGCTCGTGGCTGGGTGCTTTATCTCTCAAGCCCGAATGACGAGTCGGCCCGCGATGACATCGCCAATGCGCCCTCCCGTGGGGAGGGTCGGGCGCGGCCCGGGGCTGGTCGCCCCGGCCAAGTTCAGTTGAGAGCTTAGTCCCTCACTCCAGCGGCGGCGCGCTCGCCTCCACAACGGTCTCCATCGCGACATAGCTCGACGACGAATGGACATGGGGCAGGGTGGACAGCTCCTCCGACATGATCCGCCGGTAATCGGCCATGTCGCGGGCGCGGATCTTCACCAGATAGTCGAAACCGCCCGCGATCATGTAGCACTCTTCGACCTCGGGGATCGCGCGCACCGCAGCGTTGAACGCCTTCAGCGCGGTCTCGCGCGTATCGCTCAATTTCAGCTCGATATAGGTCACGTGGGTCAGCCCCAGCTTGATCGGCGAGATCATCGCCCGGTAGCCTTTGATGAGGCCGGTTTCCTCCATCTGGCGGATGCGCGCGGCTACCGGCGTCTTCGACAAGCCGACCCTGCGCGCTATCTCAGCCACGGGGAGGCGTGCATCGGCGATAAGCTCGTTGAGGATTCGCCTGTCGATCGCATCGATCTCTTCACTCATGGGCTGCGGAGTCTCCAAAAATAAGTCTTAGAGACCATCGCTTAGCAAATCTTTGAGCCAATCGCCTAGGGGAAATCGCATAATATCGGACAATCAGATTTAAGGGAGGATCGCATGGGCGACACGTTCGATCAGTTCACAACGCAGGCGAAATTCGCCGATGAAGCCGCACTTCTGGAGCGCCTGAAGGGCCAAGCCGAACTGAGCGAGAGTGATCGCACGCAGATCTCTGCCCGCGCGGCAAAGCTCGTGCGCCGTATCCGGACCGAAGCCAAACCGACGCTGATGGAGCATTTCCTCGCGGAATACGGTCTGTCGACGCAGGAAGGCGTGGCGCTGATGTGTCTGGCCGAGGCGATGCTGCGCGTGCCCGATGCCGAGACGATCGATGCGCTGATCGAAGACAAGATCGCACCGTCGGACTGGGGCAAGCATATGGGCACGGCGTCGTCCTCGATGGTCAACGCCTCGACCTGGGCGCTGATGCTGACGGGCCGCGTGCTCGAAGACGAAAAGCCCGGCATGGCAGGCGTGTTGCGCGGTGCCGTGCGCCGTCTGGGCGAGCCGGTGATCCGCGCCGCCGTCAGCCGCGCGATGAAGGAGATGGGCCGCCAGTTCGTCCTCGGCGAAACGATCAAGGACGCACTGGGCCGTGCCAAGAAGCTCGAAGATCGCGGCTATACCTACAGCTACGACATGCTGGGCGAGGCCGCCCGCACCGCGCGCGACGCCAAGCGCTACGCGAAGGATTATGCCGACGCAATCGCCGCCATCGCGAAGGTCTGCAAGGACCGCCCCGTGGCCGAAAACCCCGGCATCTCGGTGAAGCTCTCGGCGCTGCATCCGCGCTACGAGGTCGCCAAGGAAGAGCGCGCCATGGCCGAGATCGTGCCGGTGCTCAAGGATCTGGCGAAGGCCGCGAAGGCCGGGAATATGGGCCTCAATATCGACGCCGAAGAGCAGGACCGTCTGGTGATCTCGCTCAAGATCATCAAGGAGGTTCTGTCGGACCCCGAGCTTGCCGGCTGGGACGGGTTCGGCGTGGTCGTGCAGGCTTACGGCAAACGCGCGAGCCTCGTGATCGACTGGCTGGGCGCGCTGGCGGAAAAGCTCGACCGCAAGATCATGGTGCGTCTGGTGAAGGGCGCCTATTGGGACACCGAGATGAAGCTGGCGCAGGTCGAAGGCCTGCCGGACTTCCCGCTGTTCACCACGAAGGCGGCGACCGATGTCAGCTACCTCGCCAATGCGCGCAAGCTGTTCAGCTACACCGACCGCATCTATCCGCAATTCGCGACCCATAACGCCCATTCGGTCGCGGCGATCCTCGAGATGGCCGAGGGCCGTCCCTACGAGTTCCAGCGCCTGCATGGCATGGGCGAGCGTCTGCACGAGATCGTCCACCGCGAGGAAGGCACCCGCTGCCGCATCTACGCCCCCGTCGGCGCGCATCGCGATCTGCTGGCCTATCTGGTGCGTCGCCTGCTGGAGAACGGTGCGAACTCCTCCTTCGTGCACCAGATCGTCGATGAGGACGTGGCCCCCGAGACCATCGCGGAAGACCCGTTCGTGCAGCTTGCGAATGCCGAGCGTTCGGCGATGCTCAAGCTCCCCTCGGAGGTGTTCGCCGAGTCCCGCGAGAATTCCATGGGCTTCGATCTGACCGACGAGGGCACGCTGGCGCGCATCGACGCGGCCCGCAATGTCGCGATCCCGGATGCGGGACCCCTTGTGGCGGGCGAGGCGACCGGCGAGGCCGTGGCCGTCATCAACCCCTCGACCGGCGAAGAAGTGGCCCGCGTCACCGAGGCCGACGAGGCCTGTGTCGCAGCCGCCATCGACGCCGCGCGTCCTTGGACTGCGCCTGTTTCCGAGCGCGCCGCCGTTTTGCGTCGCGTGGCGGAGCTTTACGAGGAAAACTTCGGACCCTTCTTCGCGGTGCTCGCGAAAGAGGCTGGCAAGAGCCAGCTCGACTCCGTGGGCGAACTGCGCGAGGCGGTCGACTTCCTGCACTACTACTCCGCGCAGGCCGAAGAGAGCGACCCGACCGCGCGCGGTATCTTTGCGGCGATCAGCCCGTGGAACTTCCCGCTGGCAATCTTCACCGGGCAGATCTCGGCCGCGCTGGCTGCCGGCAATGGCGTGATAGCGAAACCGGCCGAGCAGACGCCGCTCGTCGCCGCGATCGCCGTGCGCCTGATGCATGAGGCGGGTGTGCCGCGCGACGTGCTGCAACTGCTTCCCGGTCAGGGCGAGACGGTGGGCGCGGCCCTGTCGTCCAACCCGAAGATCGCGGGCATCGCCTTCACCGGCTCGACCGAGACGGCGAAGATGATCCGCCGGTCGATGGCCGACAATCTCGATCCGACCGCGCCGCTGATTGCGGAAACCGGTGGTCTAAACGCGATGATCGTGGACTCCACCGCGCTGCCCGAACAGGCCACGCGCGACATCATCGCCTCGGCCTTCCAGTCGGCGGGTCAACGCTGCTCGGCGCTGCGCTGCCTCTATGTGCAGGAAGACGTGGCCGAGGGTCTGATCTCGATGATCAAAGGGGCGATGGACGAGCTGTCGCTGGGCGATCCGTGGTATCTGTCGACCGATGTCGGCCCGGTGATCGACGGCGAGGCGCAGGAAGACATCGCTGCCTATATCGCGACTGCCGAGAAAGAGGGCCGCGTGCTGCACAAGCTCGACGCGCCGTCCAAGGGGCATTTCATCGCGCCGACGCTGGTGAAAGTTTCGGGTATCGAGGCGCTGGAGCGTGAGGTCTTCGGCCCGGTTCTGCATATCGCGACTTATCGCGCCGAGGATATCGAGAAGGTCTTCGCCGCGATCAACGCCACCGGTTACGGACTGACCGCCGGTCTGCACAGCCGGATCGACAACCGCGTGCAGGAGGTCTCGGACGCGCTGCATGTCGGCAACCTTTACGTCAACCGCAACCAGATCGGCGCGGTTGTGGGCTCGCAGCCCTTCGGCGGTGAAGGTTTGTCGGGCACGGGGCCGAAAGCGGGCGGTCCGCTGTATCTCACGCGCTTCGCGATGGCGCCCGAGGCGTCGTCGAAGAATGGTGAGTGGGGCCACAAGGCCGATCTCGATGCGCTGCGCAAGAAGCTCGCGAAAGCGGCGGCGAAGGCCGAGGCGAGCGAGCCGTTCGAAGCGCTCGAACTGCCGGGCCCGACGGGCGAGGCGAACACGCTGCGCCGCTATCCGCGCGGGCCGATCCTGTGCCTCGGGCCGGGCGAGGCTGCGCAGGTCGCGCAGATCAAGGCGGTCGAGAAGCTGGGCGGCGTAGCCGTCGGTGCCGATGGCAAGATCGCCCCGGAAGTCCTTGAAACGCTTGAGGATATCGCGGGCGCCATCTGGTGGGGCCACGACACGCGCGCGCTCGTCAAGGCGCTTGCCAAGCGCGAAGGCCCGATCCTGACTCTGACCACCGGCGCGGTGCGGAAGGCCGATGTCCTGCACGAGCGGCATCTGTGCGTCGACACTACCGCGGCGGGCGGCAACGCGGCGCTGCTGGCGGGGTAAGCCCCGCTAGCCCACATCCTCGGAGGCCACCGACATCGCCTTGATGATCGCGTGGCACGCCATCCCCTCGGTCAGGCGAAGTGCCTCGACCGAGCGGGTGGTGAGCCGGGCCAGCAGATGCTCGTCGCCCATCTTCAGGCGGGCGTAGACGCTGGGGGGGGCTGCGGGACGCAGCTCCGCGACCGTGACGGGCAGGATGTTGAGCGCGGAGAGGCCCTCGGGCCGTCCAACCGCCAGCGTCACGTCGCCCGCATGGATGCGCAGCCGCAGCGATTGGCCGGGCTGGCCTGCCGGATAAGGCAGCAGCACCGGCCCGCCTGCGGTCTCGATCCGGGCCAGCCCATCGGCCTCCTGCGCCATGACACGCCCCGAGATCACTGCGCCCGCTTCGCGCTGCCCAAGCGCGGGGGCGAGCGTCGGATCGGACAGGATCTCGCGCGCCGGGCCGAAGCCGCGCAGGCGTCCGGTCTCGATCAGCGCGATCGAGGTCGCAAGCCGCGCGACCTCGGCGGGGGCGTGGCTCACATAGAGAATGGGTAGTTTAACTTCGTCCCGTAACCGCTCGATATAAGGAAGAATTTCCGCCTTCCGCGCGGCATCTAGCGCGGCGAGCGGCTCGTCCATCAGAAGCATGCGCGGGTTCGACAGGATCGCACGACCGAGCGCCACACGGCTCTTCTCGCCGCCCGAAAGTGCGGCCGGACGGCGGTCCAACAGCGCGCCGAGACCGAGTATGTCGATGATGCGGTCGAACTCCGGCGCGGTCTTGGATGAGTTGAAGCGCTGTCCGTAGAGCAGGTTCGATTTCACGCTGAGATGCGGGAACAGCCGTGCGTCCTGAAAGACATAGCCGATGCGGCGCTTGTGGGGCGGCAGGCAGATCCCGGCCTCGGTATCGAGCAGCACCTCGCCATTCACCACGATCCGCCCCCGGTCGGGACGCAGCAGCCCTGCGACCGCGTTCACCACCGTCGTCTTGCCCGCGCCGGACGGGCCAAACAGCGCGGTCACGCCTTCGGGCGCGGTGAAATCGACGTCCAGATCGAGCGCGGGCAGGCGATGGCTGAGCGAGATTTCCAGCATCAGGTCTGCCCCGCGATCCGCGCCGCGATCCGTCGCGCCAGCCACTCGGAAACCATCAGCGCGCCAAGCGCGAGCGTGACCGAGATCACCACAAGCCGCGCGGCCTCTGCCTCGCCGCCCGGCACCTGCAATTGCGAATAGATCGCGAGCGGCAGGGTCTGGGTCTGGCCGGGGATGTTCGACACAAAGGTAATTGTCGCGCCGAATTCGCCCATCGCTTTGGCGAAGGCGGTAATGCTGCCCGCGAGGATGCCGGGCAGGATTAGGGGCAGGGTGATCGTTGCGAAACTGGCGATGCGCGAAGCCCCGAGGGTGGATGCCGCCTGTTCAAGCTTCGGGTCCACCGCCTCGATCGCGAGCCGGATCGCGCGCACCATCAGCGGAAAGGCCATGATCCCGGCGGCCAGCGCCGCCCCGCGCCACGAGAAGGCGACCGTGATTCCGATCTTCGCCAGTGCCGCCCCGATCACTCCGTTCGGGGCGAAGCCGATCAGCAGCAGGTAGCCGGTGACGACGGGCGGCAGGATCAGCGGGAGATGCACCAGCCCGTTGACGAGGCTGCGCCCGGGAAAGTGCCAGCGGGCCAGCGCGTAGGCCACGAACAGGCCCGGCGGCAGCGACAACAGGGTCGCCCAGCCCGCCACTTTCAGCGACAGGACAACCGCTTGCCAGTCGGAGGGCGACAGCCAGCTCATTTCAGCGTCTCGAAGCCTTGCTCGTGGAAGATTTTCGCTGTGGCATCCGATTTTAGCTCGGCATAGAAGCTTTTAGCCGCGTCGCTATCGGTGAGGCGGGCCGCGGGGTAGCGGATCGGCGGGTGACTGTCCGCAGGGAAGGTGGCCACGACATGCACGCGCGGCTCGGCCACGGCATCGGTCGCGTAGGTGATGCCGTAAGGCGCAGCGCCAAGCGCCACCATCGCGAGCGTCGCGCGCACGTTATCGGCCTGCGCGACCTCGGGCTCCACCTTGGTCCAGAGGCCGTAATGCTCCAGCGCCGCCTTGCCGTATTGCCCCGCAGGCACCGCGTTCACCAGCGACATTGCGAGCTTGCCGCCCTGCAGGAGCGCTTTGATGTCCAGATCGGCCGAGATTGTTACCGGCGCGGCCTTCGGGTCATGGGCAATCAGGACGAGGTGGTTGGCCAGCAAGTCCTCTTTCGTCTCGATGCGGCCCGTCTTCGCGACCGTCTCCATCCAGCCCGGATTGGCGGAGATATAGATGTCGACCGGTGCCCCGGCGGAGATCTGACGGGCCAGCGCGCCCGAGCCCGCGTAGGAGATATGCGCCACATCGCCGGTCTTGGCTTCCCACGCCTGTGCCACCTGATCGAGCGCGGTCTTCATCGAGGCAGCGGCGAAGATCGTGACGTCCTCGGCGCGGGCGGGCAGCGCGAGGGTCGCCGGGATCAGCGCAAGGGCAAGGATGCGGGGCAGGGACATGGGGCCTCCTTCGATATGTTCCGCTATACATATTGCAGCGCAAGCCGCCAAAGGCAAGCGCGCGAAGGGCCGATTGGGGCGCAAAAAAATGGGCCGACGCATCGCTGCGCCGGCCTGTTCGGGTCGTCTAAGGGAAAGGCTTAGCCGCCCGAGTTTTCGTTTTGCGCGGGCACGGAGGCCTGTTCGCCGGAAGAATAGCCCGGCCCCATCAGCTCTCCATCGACTTCCTTGCCGTAGAAGCCCTGGTGCTTGTGGTGCCATTTGTCGAAAGCGTCCTTCACCGTCACGTCGCCGATCTGGCGCGGGTCGTTCGGGCGCGGATGGCTGTCGACGAAGGCGGCGACGTCCCAGGCTTCCTGCACGCTGAGCTTGTTGGGCTCCGACAGCGGCATGTTGTGCTTGATGAAGGCAGCGGCGGCGTCGACCTTGTGCATGCCAGCCCCCCAGTTGAAGCTGTGCGGCCCCCAGAGCGGCGGGAAGACGACCTTGCCGTTGATGTCCTTCTGGCCCTGACCGTCGGCGCCGTGGCAGACCGCGCAGTTTTGAGCGAAGACCTCTTCGCCGCGCTGGCGCGAGGGCTCTTGCGCGGGCTTGTCGATCTTGCCGAAGCCTGCGCCTTCCGGTTTCTCGCCCGTGGGCAGCCCCTTGGACATCCAGAAGAAATAGGCCTGCAGGTCGCGATAGACATCCGAGCCATAGGGCGGCGGGCCACCCGAGGGCGAGCCTTGCGCGTTCATCGAATAGGTGAAGCAGCCCTTGATGCGGTCCTCCATGGTATTCACCATTTTGTTCTTGCCGCGATATTTCGGATAGACCGGGTAGGCGGCCCACATCGGCGCGGAATAGGCCTGACGGCCCGCATCGAGGTGGCAGTTCGAACAGGACAGATCGTTGCCAACATAGTCGTGGGCGTTGGTGCCGGTATCGTTGAAGATCGCCATGCCGCGGCGCACCGATTTGCCGAAATCGTCATCGGGGATGGTGCTTTCCGCAGGCGGCTGGAACAGCGCGGCCTGCTTGCCGTCGCCGCCGCTTTGCGCCGCGGCGGTCTCGGCTTCGCTCTGATCGCGGGTGGCGCCGGTCAGCCAGCTGGGGGCGAGGCCGAAATCGACGAGGAGCGAGCCCAGCACGACCAGCACGAGGCCGCCGCCCACTGCGAGGATCGCCCGCAGCACGGTTTGCCCGCGGGAGGATTTGGTCTCTCCGCGCGGAGGAATATCGGACGGGTGCTTGTTACTCATTGATCCACTCCTTCACGGACCGGGATGTTGCTCTCCATCGCGGCCAGTTCGGTTTTGTCCATCGCCGGCATCGGCGCGAGCGAGGCGAGGTAATCGGCCACGGCGCGGCGATCGGAGTCGTTCAGCGCCTTGCCGATCCCCGCCATCAGGCCGAGCGGCGAGTTATGGCGCGCGCCGCCCGCCCACATCGCGAGCTGATGCGCGACGTAGCTGGGCTGTTGCGCGGCGATCCCGGGGAAGTTCGGCGCGACGCCGACGCCGGAGGGCCCGTGACAGGTGAAGCAGGCCGGAACGCCGATCGACCAGTCGCCCTGTTTGGCGAGCTGCGCGCCGCGCTTGAGATCGCCCTGCAGCGCAGGTTTCGCGCCCGAGGGGCTGCTCATGCTCGCGTAGTAATTGGCCAGCTCGCCGATCTCGCGATCGCTGAGACCCTTGGCGACATAGGCCATCGAGTCGTTGAACCGGGTGCCTCTCTGGAAGTCATGCAGCTGCTTGGCGAGATAGGGGGCCGGAAGGCCCGCCAGACGCGGCACGGTCTCGATGCCCTCGCCTTTGTCGCCGTGGCAGCTTGCGCAGGCCCAGACGGTGTCGGTGCCCTGACCCACAAGCTGGGCGACACGCTCGGAATCGGCGCCCTGATCGGCCGCTTCGGAGTTCGGCTGCGCGGGCAGGTCGTTGATCAGCCCGGCAAGCCCGGCCCCGCCATCGAACGGGTCCTTGTCACCGGCGACCTTGCGGATATCGGCGACCTCGGGGGCGCTGATCGTCTTGGCGTCGTCATTGAGCCCGGTCGCGACATAGGACGCGATTTCGGAGATTTCGGTGTCGCTGAGAACCGAGCCGAAGGCGGGCATCTGGCCCTCATAGCCGTCGCCATTGACGTTGAGCTTGCCTCCGATGCCGCGCATCCCGATATGGGTCACGGCTTTCGCGCCGCCCAGCTTCACGACATCCGAGCCGTGCAGCGGAGGGAAGGCGCCGGCCACGCCTTCGCCCGCGTCGCCGTGGCAGGTGGCGCAATTGTCGGCGAACAGCGTCTTGCCCGCGTCCAGATCGGGCGCGGCGGCCTGAGCGAGTTTGGTGCTATCCTCCTTCGCCACCTCTTCTTGCGTCTTGTCGGCAACCTGAACGGCGGTGCTGGTCTGGACCAGCATGATCACCCCCCAGATCGCGAGGGCAATCGCGATTGAGTAGACGGGCCACGGGATGCGGCGGGTTTCCTCGAACGGCTCGAAGTTTTCGTCGGGACGCCGGGGATCGGGTTTCTTATCGGTCATTCTTGTCTCCCTGGTCTCAGTTCGAGGCCGTGGTGGCATCGGTCGCGTCGCGTTGCTTCTCGGCGATCAGCGCGTAGCCGTTGTCGCGCAGGCCGTCCTTCGGCGGGGCGTATTGGCGCTTCATACCCTGCAGATAGGTCACGAGGTCGAGCGCATCCTGCTTGGCCACGATCACACCGGATTTCGGCGCGTATTGCGCGGGCAGCTTGACCACCACATCGTCGGGCCCGGCCTTGTCCTTATGCTCGAAGAGGTAGGGATAGGCGGGCATGATCGACCAGCTCGCGATGGCGCGGGGCTGGTAGAGGTGGGTCAGCTGCCAGGCCTGCGAGGGCAGGCGGTCGCCGATATCCATCAGGTCCGGCCCGGTGCGCATCGTGCCCAGCTGGTGGGGGTCGTCATAGGCATAGTCGCCCGCGACCGAGGCCCGGCCCCAGCCACGTTCGGCATCGGGGGCCTGCGCCAGCGAGCGCGGCTGCTGCGAGTGGCAGTAGAGGCAGCCCATCGAGACATAGACGGCACGTCCGCGCGCCTCGGCCTCGGTGTAGGGTTTGAGCCCCTGCGACGGGCCTTGCGCGCTGATCTGCATGCCCGGCGCGATCACCAGGAACAGGGTCGCGAGCGCTAGGATCGCCAGCGCCGTGATTGCGAGAGGAAGATAGCGGTTCATTCTGCAGCCACCATGTTTTCGGTTTCGGTCTCACGGGTCTTCTTGGCGAAGCCGATTGCGATGAGGTTGATCGCCAGCAGCACGTGGCCCAGCGTCATCAGCCCGCCGCCGAGCGAGCGGCCTTCGAGATAGGGCTTGAGCAGGATCACGCTGTCGGCGAAGGGCTTGGTCGCATCGAGCTGGGCGAGGCCCTGCAGGATGCCGCCGATGGTCAGCGAGAAGAAGTAGACGGCAAAGCCGATCACGTTCAGCCAGAAGTGCCATGCGATCATGCGCGGGAAGGGCCAGTATTTGCCCGTTGCGCGCGGCACGATCTGGTAGATCGCGCCCATCAGCACCAGCGACACGAAGGCATAGGCGCCCAGGTGTGCGTGCGCCACCGTGTAATGGGTGAAGTGGGTGATCGTGTTGACCGAGCGCAGCGCCTCGATCGAGCCCTGGAACGAGGCCAGCGTGTACATCACCGCCCCGAAGGAGATGAAGCGCAGCGGCATCGACTCCTTGAGCGCCCAGAGGTTGCTCGCCACCGTGACGTGCTGGTTGATCGCCACCGCGATGACGGGGACGAACATCATCACCGAATGCACGACCGAAAGCGTCACCAGCCAGGTGGGGACGGGGCCGCCGATCAGGTGGTGGATGCCGACCTGGCTGTAGAACAGCGCCAGCGCCCAGAAGCCCACCAGCGACAGTGCGTAGGAATAGACCGGTTTGCCGATGATTTTCGGGATAAAGTAATAGGCCGTGCCAACGCCCAGCGGCGTCAGCCACAGGCCCAGCACGTTGTGGGCATACCACCAGTTCATCGTGGCCTGCTCGACGCCGTGATGGACGCCGGGGATGTTGGCGACGATGAAGAGCACCGGGAACCACAGCACGCCCGCGAGGAAGTACCAGCCCGAGACATAGATGTGATGGACGTTGCGGTTCTTCGCGGTCGCGATCAGCGGGGCCACGAAGCACGCCGCGCCGGCGGCGAGGATGATGTCGATCTGCCACGGGATCTCGAGCCATTCGAGACCGTCGGTCCAGCCGTTCGCGATGGCCAGAACGCCCGCCGCGAGACCGATATTCCACAGCACGATGCCGAGTTTCAGCAGGCCCGTCATACGCAGGTTGGTGCGGAAGATGCGCGGGATGATCCAGCACACGGCCGCAAGCCCGCCCTGGCTCGCCCAGCCATAGGCGACCGAGTTCAGGTGGACCGTGCGCATCCGCCCGAAGGTCATCTGCGCGGTCCCCGACATCAGGTCGGGCAGGTGGAGTTCGAGCGAGGCGGCCAGCCCGTGCAGCGAGCCGTAGATCAGCCAGAACACCGCCGCCGCGATGAGCCACATCACGACGCTGGAGGAATTCGCGTCGATGCCGCTGCGGGCGGTGTCGAAATGGTGGGGCTTGTCGGGATAGTCGATATCCGCGCCCTCGCCGGGCTCGAAAATGGTCCGCGCGTCATCGGCGTCTGGCGTGTGGACCTGCTTGTTCGCGATCGCCCAGATCAGGATCGTCAACGCCAGAAGCGAGATGACGAAGCTGAGCGCGAGCAGCAGGCCGAGCGTTTCGGTGATTTGCATAGGCTGGCTCCGGTGTCAGACTTGACCCGGGCCGAGCCGGTGCGACGCGTGGATGCTCGTCACTGTTCCATTCTCCCTTTAGCCCGGTTGGTCGGTTTGTTTTCACGTCTCTTTCACGAACAATGCACGGCGGAGTGACCGGTTCCCAAACATTCAGATATGTGCAGATGTCGGGCGCTCCGACCCCCGCTCAGGGACGATCACGACCATGTGGCGCGGGGCCTTATGTTCGCGAACGCTAAGGATGGTGCAGTCACGGGGGCGCGACCACCTCACCTCACGCGATGATGAATTTGGTTGAACTAGGCCCGCGCCGCGCCGTCCTGCGCGGAAAGCGCGCGCGCCGGGCGCGGCTTGTTTTACTAGCGAAAATGGCATCGTGAGATGCTCGCGAGGCGCTCCCGGAGCGCTGATCGCGGCAACGAACGCGTGATCCGTGCCTCACGTTTGCCGTGAGACGGGTTGAAGCGTGGGCCAAAGTTCCAAGAGGGCCGGGTGGTGCGCTGATTTCGGAGCCGAGGACCCGGGCGGGGAACCGGGCGGGGCCTCAGCGCGATTCTGGTGCAGGAACGGCGAGGCGGGTAGCTTCTCGGGGATGCCTGCGACGCGCCGCGAACGATGCAATTGAAAGGCAGGGACGACAGTGGCTGCGAAGGAGAATTTCAAGGATCACGCCGCGAATGAGCGGACCTTTCTGGCCTGGCTGCGCACGGCCATCGCGATCGTCGGCGTCGGGCTGACGGCTGCCAAGCTGACCCGGGCGGATATTCCCGGCTGGTCCGATCTCGCGATGGTGCTGAGCGGCGGGGTGGTGGTGATCCTCGCCTTCGTGCGGATGCGGATGCTGCGCGCCCTGATCGACTCCGACGAACCGCCGGACGAAAAAGGCACCAACTGGCCCGATCTGCTGCTCTTCGCGCTGGTGATCGCGCTCATGGTTCTGCTCGGGATTTTCATCCTGCATGTCCGCTGACGCCCTTGCATCTTCGCCGCGGCACGGGCTTGATGCCGCCAAAATGAAGGAGGACATCACATGAAACTTCTGCGTCATGGGCTGATCGGGGCCGAGAAGCCGGGGCTGATGGACGATCAGGGCGTGATCCGCGATCTGTCGGGGCAGGTGGCCGATATCGGGGGCGCGGTGCTCTCGGATGACGGGCTGGCCGCGATCGGCTCGCTCGATGCGTCGGAGCTGCCCGTCGTGCCCGAAGGCACGCGTCTGGGCGCGCCGGTGGCCGGGATCGGCAAGATGATCTGCATCGGGTTGAACTATGCCGATCACGCGGCAGAATCCGGCGCGCAGGTGCCGCCCGAGCCGCTGATCTTCATGAAGGCCACCTCCGCGATCCAAGGGCCGAACGATCCGATCGTGCTGCCGCGCGGCTCCGAGCAGACCGACTGGGAGGTCGAGCTGGGCATCGTGATCGGCAAGCCCGCGAAATACGTCTCGGAAGAGGATGCGATGGATTACGTCGCGGGGTTCGTGCTCGCCAATGACGTCTCCGAGCGCAGCTATCAGAAGGATCGCGCGGGCCAGTGGACCAAGGGCAAGAGTTGCGACAGCTTCGGCCCGCTCGGCCCGTATCTGGTGACGCGCGACGCGGTAGCCGACCCGCAGAAGCTGGCGATGAAGCTGAGCGTGAATGGCGAGGTGATGCAGAACGGCTCGACCGAGACGATGGTCTTCGGGGTGAAGACGCTGGTGAGCTATCTGTCGCAGTTCATGACGCTGCATCCGGGCGACGTGATCTCGACCGGCACCCCTCCGGGCGTCGCGATGGGGATGGAGACGCCGCGCTTCCTGCGTCCGGGCGACGTGGTGGAGCTGGAGATCGAAGGTCTAGGCAAGCAGCGCGCCGAGGTCGTCGCCGACGCCTGATCCGACCGCAAAGAACAGGGCAGGGCGCGCGGGTCTCTCGCGCGCCCTTTTCCATGGGCGCTTACAGCCGGATCGGGTCGTCCTTGGCGATCCGGTCGAACTCCATCAGGGTCTGCACCAGCTTCGGCATCTGGTTCAGCGGGATCATGTTCGGCCCGTCCGACGGCGCGGTGTCGGGCGCTTCATGAGTTTCGATGAACACCCCCGCAATCCCGAGGCTGACAGCGGCCCGCGCCATCACCGGCGCGAATTCGCGCTGACCGCCCGAGGAGCCGCCCTGACCGCCGGGCTGTTGCACAGAATGAGTGGCGTCCATGATCACCGGGTAGCCGGTCTTGGCCATCTCGGGCAGGCCGCGCATATCGGCGACCAGCGTGTTGTAGCCAAACGACGTGCCGCGCTCGGTCAGCAGGATGTTTTCGTTGCCCGTCGAGGCAACCTTGTCGGCCACGTTCGGCATGTCCCACGGCGCGAGGAATTGGCCCTTCTTGATGTTCACCACGCAGCCGGTGTCGCCCGCCGCCAGCAGCAGATCGGTCTGGCGGCACAGGAAGGCCGGGATCTGGATCACGTCGACCACGGCGCCCGCGATGCGGGCCTGCTCGGCGTCGTGGATGTCGGTCAGCACCGGGCAGCCGATCTCGGCGCGCACCTCTTCGAGGATCTTCAGACCCGCCTCGATGCCGAGGCCGCGCTTGCCTTTGAGGCTGGTGCGGTTGGCCTTGTCGTAGCTGGCCTTGAAGATGAACTGCGCACCGGCCTGATCGCAGGCGCGGGCCATTTCCTTCGCGATCATCATCGCATGGTCGCGGCTTTCCAGCTGGCAGGGCCCCGCGATCACCGTCAGCGGGCGGTCGTTCGAGACGGTCAGCCCGCCGATTTTCACGTCTTTCATATCTCTCTCCGCAGCCTCGTGACGGGCCGCTCAGGGATCAGCTCGAGACCTGCTCGCGCAGGACCGAAGCTGTGAGCGACAGCATCAGATAGATGCCCGAGAAGATCAGGAAAGCCAACAGCGTGTTCTCGAAAGCGCGCGGATAGGTGGGCTCGTCCGGGGCGACGGGGCGCACGCCCATCTCCAGATAGCGCACCTGCTTGTTGGCCTCGATCCGGGCGGTTTCCATCTGCTGGGCGGCCGCCGACAGCAGCATCTGCCGGGTCTGCAACTCGCCCTGAGCGATCTGCAGCTGGCCGGTGACGGCAGCAAGCGACTCGCCCCCCGTGGACTGCCGCGCGGTCGTCAGCTGGCCGCGCGTGGTGTCGAGAAGCGCCTGAATGCGCTTGATGTCGCCCTGCACGCCCGCGACCCGCGCCTGATTGGGCCGCGGATTGTCGAGCAGCTGTCCCAGTTCGAGACGTTTCTGCTGCAACTGGTTTTCGAGATTGGCGACCTGACCCATCACCATCGAATTTTCGCTAACGGGATCGAGCACGCCGACCTTTTCCTGCAGCTGCTGCACCTTGGATTGTGCCGCGAAGACCTTGGCCTCGGCATCCTCATAGCTTTCGCGCGCGCCCTTCATCTGGTCGTCGCGCAGCCGCGAGGTCAGCTGGTCCACCTGCTGTTCGGCATAGGAGATCAGCGACTCGGAGAATTTCTGCGATTTCGCCGGATCGGGGGCGACCACTTCCATCTTCACGATGCCCTCGGAGGGGTCGTAGCCGATCTGCACCATCTTGGAATAGAGCCGGTAGGCCTGCTCGTCGGTCGCGTTTTCCGGCAGCCGCTGCAGCGGGTCTATGCTCTGATCCTCGAAGATCTGCTTGAACCCCTGATCGCGGTCGAGCCGCTTCATCGCGTCGCGCGATTGCAGATAGGACTGCACCGTGACCGAGTCCTGATTGGTGGCGAGCTGCGTGCCCGAAAACAGCGAGCCCAGCCCGGAATTGCCCATCCCTTCGGCTTTCTGGATCACGAAGGCCGATTTCGTCGCATACATCGGCGTGGCCATCGCGAAGTAGTAATAGGCGGCCATCAGCGTCGGCAGCACCACGAAGAAGCCCAGCCGCGCGCCCAGCAGCATCAGCTTGCGGCGGCGGCGTTTGGCGATATCGCGTTGGATGCGCAGGATCTCGGCGGCGCGGCGATCCGCGTTCATCACCTCGGTGGAGGGGACCTGACCCTGCTTGATCGTCTGCGGCAGGTTCACGCGGGTATCGGCGCCCGGCCCGTCGGTGCGCGCCAGCGCCCGCGAGGTCGCTTCCGCCTCGCCGGGTTTCACCAGCGCCACGATATTCGAGCGGTCGAACGGGTCGATCCCGCGGCGGCGCAGAAGCAGCACGGCCTCGAAATCGGAACTGGCCTGAACGCCGTGTTTCTGTGCCATGCGGCGCGCGAGGCGCAACTGGCGGCCGGTCAGCCCCTCGGCGCGGATCGCGTCGATTTCTTCCTCGGGGGTGCGCTGGCCCGCGTCGATCACCTCGGAGTCGGTCTGTCCTGCGGTCGGGAATTTCTGATCACCGAACCCGTCATCCTGCGGCTCGAACAGGTTGGACGGATCGTCCGGCTGGCGCTGCGGGTGCGGCTTGCGCTGCCGTTGCGGCTGCGGCGTCTCCGCGGAGGGCGCGCTTTGCGCAGCGGAGGCCGCCGAGGCGTTGGAAGCGCGCGGCGTGGCCGCCTCGGAGGCGGCGTAGCCCGCGCCCGATTGCAGCGGCATGGCGCCCAGTTGCAGCGAGCCATCGCTCCCCGTGATCACCGGACCATCGCGGCGGATACGGAATTTCGGGGCCTTAGGACTGGTAGTCATACAACCGCTTCGCTTCTTCCAGAGTGTCGAACTGATAAAGTTGCCCGTCGCGCAGCACCGCCGCGCGATTGCAGAATTTCTCGATCGTGGCGGGCTGGTGCGAGACTACGACCACGGTGGAATCGCGCAGCCGGTCGCGCAGGATCGAGCCTGCCTTGCGGTTGAACTCCACATCGGTGGTCGAGGGCATCCCCTCGTCGATCAGGTAAATGTCGAATTCCAGCGCCAGAAGCAGGGAAAACGTGAACCGCGCGCGCATCCCGGAACTGTAAGTGCCCACGGGCTGGTCGAAATATTCCGCGATGCCGGTCAGCCAGCGCGAGAAGGCTTCGACATAGTCCGGGTCGAGCCCGTAGAGCCGCGCGATGAAGCGGGCGTTTTCGCGCGCCGAGTGTTTCGAGACGACGCCGCCCATGAAGCCCAGCGGAAACGAGACCCGACTGGTGCGGCGAATGTCGCCCTCGTCAGGCTTTTCGAGCCCCGCCATCATGTTGATGATCGTGGTCTTGCCGGTGCCGTTGGGCGCGAGAATGCCGAGGCTATGGCCTAATTCCACACGAAAGCTGGCGCGTTCGAGGATCACCTTGCGCTGCTTACCGGTCCAGAAGGATTTGGAGACGTTCTCGAATACGATCATAAGCTCTCGGTCCGGGTCTCCAATTATACGCGCCTCACCACTAAATCACGGGGGGCGCAGGCTGAGAACCCACCTAACCTTGGATTTGGGCAGGATTATGTTCACTTGGAGGAGGGTTATGCAACGAGGAACACATTGACACCAGAGAAGAAACTATGACCCGACCGGTGCAAGAGGAGATCCGCGCCTGCCGCATCTGCGCGGCGCGGTTCCGTGCGACGGCCACGGGGCATTCTCCACGTCCTGTCGCGTGGTTCGGCGCGGGGGCGCGGGTGCTGATCGTGGGACAGGCGCCGGGGCTGCGGGTGCATGAGACGGGCGTGCCGTTCAACGACCGCTCGGGGGACCGTCTGCGCGACTGGATGGGCGTGGACCGCGAGACCTTCTACGACACGGCCCGCATCGCGATCGCGCCGATGGCATTCTGCTTTCCGGGCTATGACGCGAAGGGCTCGGACCTGCCGCCGCCTTTGATCTGCGCCGAGACGTGGCGCGAGCGTGTCATGGCCGAGATCGGCCCGGTCGATCTGACGCTTCTGGTGGGCGGTGCCGCGCAGCGCTGGCATCTGGGCACGCGCAACGTGACCCAGACCGTGATGGGGTGGCGAGACCACGCGCCGCGCCTCTTCCCCTTGCCTCATCCGTCCTGGCGCAATACGGGATGGCTGAAGAAAAACCCGTGGTTCGAGGCCGACCTGCTGCCGGTCCTGCGCGCGCGGGTGAAGGAGCTGACATGACCCCCTATGACCGCGCCCATGCCGCGATGGAAGCCGAACCCGACAATGAGGCCAAGCGCCTCGCCGTGTTCGACCGTCTCGCCGATGCCGAGCTTTTCCTGCTTCTCGAGGAAGAACCCGAGGACGAAAACATCAAGCCGCAGGTGTTCTCCACCGAAGAGGGCGACTTCGTCCTCGTCTTCGACACCGAGGATCGTCTGGGAGAGTTCGCCGATGGCCCGCAGCCCTATGCCGCGCTGCCGGGCCGGGTGATCGCGCAGCATCTGGTGGGCGAGAATATCGGGCTGGGCGTCAATCTTGCGGTGGCGGACTCGGCGATGCTTCTGCCGCCCGAGGCGCTCGACTGGCTGACCGAGACGCTCGCGCATACGCCGTCCGAGGCGCAGGGCCGTCCGGTGGAGTTCACCGCTCCGGGCCTGTCGCCCGCGGTGATCGCGCTGCTGCTGCCCGCCTTCGAGGCAAAGCTGCATCAGCTTGCCGGCATCGCGCAGGCCGCCGTGCTGGGGGGCGTGACCTATGAGGATGGCCACCGGGGCCATGTGCTGGCGGTGATCGGCGCGCATGAGCATTTCCGCGCCGGGATCGCCAAGGCGATGGGCGAGGCGCTGACTTTCTCGGGGCTGGATGCGGGCGAGCTGGACGTGACCTTCCTCGAGCCCGAGGAAAAGGCCGCGCAGCTTTTGCTGGACAAGGGGCTCGTGCTGCATGTGCCCGAGCCGGAAGAGGACGAGGTGCAGGAGATCGTCCCCGGTTCCGCCCCCGGCATGGACCCGAGCAAGCCGCCGAAGCTGCGCTAAGGCGCATCCGGCGGCGTTCGCTTATCGGTCGGATGCGGTCTCCGCCTCGTCCTGTTCGCCCGTCACCTCGTTCTTCACCTGACCCCATGTGAGCAGCGTGAAGACCGCCGTGCCGCCCGCGACATTGCCCGCCAGCACCGGCAGGAAGAACCGGCTGAACGCCTCGGCAAGGCTCATCTGGCCTGCCCAGACCAGCAGCCCCGCCTCGACCGAGCCCGCGATGACGTGGGCCGAGCCCGAGGCGGCGAGCAGCCATGTCATCGCGAGGATCACGAGGAAAGAGCTGCCCTGCGCGGCGGGCATGATCCACACAACGGCGGCAATGATGATCCCCGCAGGCATCGCGCGGTAGAAATTCTGCCCCATATCGCCATCGGTCGCGTGACGCGCCACCGCAAGCAGGCTGTCGGTCATCTCGTCGGGGATGACATGCGGGATGCTCAGGAAGCCCGAGGCGATCGCGCAGCCCAGCACGTTGGAGGCGAGCACGATCGCCCAGAGCCGCAGCATTTTCAGCAGGCAGGTCAGCGAGCGGTCCGCTACCACGGGCAGCACGGTCGTGATCGTGTTCTCGGTAAACAGCTGCATCCGCCCGAAGATCACCACCATGAACCCGGCCGAATAGCCAAGCGACTCGACCAGTATCCGCCAATCCTCGTCAGGCAGACGGGCATGCAGGCTCGCCTGCGCGATGACCGAGAGGCTGATGAGGATGCCAGCGGCGAGACCCGACCACACGAGCGAGATCAGCGGGCGGTTCAGCTCCTCGTCGCCGTCATGGCGGATCACGGCATAGATCAGCCGCGCCGAGAGGCGCGACGCCTGCATCACCGAGCGCTTTTCATGCCTTTCGCGCACGGCATTCGAGGCTTTCGCGCTCTCGTCGTCGGACTGGTTCTGATCGTTACTTTGGGAACTATGTGATTTCATTCATCCTGAACACCGTCAGGCGTTCTTTGTTCCCGAGGCGCGGTTGTCTCGTCACGACGCGCTGGCGAACACCTTGTCGATCATCGCCTGCGTGCCGCGCGCGTCCTCGAGCGTCCACATATAGGGGGCGCCCTCGGTGATATGGCGCACGAAGGCCTCCACCTGGATCACATATTGATTCACGCCCGGGTAGCGGACAACCTCGTCCGGTTTGCCCTTCCGGATCAGGGTGACTTCCGCCTGATCGAAGACATTCGCGTTGAACGGGCAGGTGAGGCGGATCAGACCCTCGGAGCCCTGAAACACCGCCTCCTGACGCGGGTGCAGCCGGGTCGAGGTCATCGCGCCATAGGTGAAGCGGCCCTTGTCGGAGATCATTTCGCCGGTGACCTGTGCGAAGGTGTCGACATCGTTCTCGCGGTGGATGATTGCGCGCAGATCGCCCGGCTCGGCGCGCGCAGCGAAGCGCACGCAGGAATAGGCATAGACGCCGATATCGGGGATCGAGCCGCCGCCCATCTCCGGCTTGTTGCGGATATTGGTGGGGTCGGGGTTGTTGAAGGTGAAGGCCACATCGGCGTGACGCAGCTCGCCGATCGCGCCCGCATCGAGCCAGTCGCGCACCTGCTGCCATTGCGGGTGATGCACGATCATATAGGCTTCGGTCGCGAACTTGCCGGCCGCGTCGCGCGCTGCGATCAGCCCGTCGATCTCCTCGGCCTTCATCGAGATCGGCTTTTCCGTCAGCACATGCTTGCCTGCCGCCAGGGCCTTCTTCGTCCATTCGACATGGAGGGTGTTGGGCAGTGGGATATAGACCACGTCGATCTCGGGGTCGGCGAGCAGCGCGTCATAGCTGTCATGGACTTTAAGATCGGGCGCGAAGGCCTTGAACGGATTGGATTTTTCGGGGCTCGACGTCGCAAGCGCCGCCAGCCGCGCGCCTTCAGCCGCGTGGATCGCCCGGCCCATATGCTCGCGCGCGAATTTCGCAGCTCCCAGAATGCCCCAGTTCAAAACGGTCATGTGATAGCCTCCCTTTCTCGCCGCGATGGTAGCGCAATCAGGACGGGGTGCAACGGGGGTGCGTTGACCGGGTGTCGCGCATCGCTAGGCTGGGTCGAAACGGAGGGGGGCGCCGGAGATGCGGGTGATCACTATGCTTCTCAGCTTTGCGCTGACGCTTGCCTTCGGCTATGCTTATTACGCGCAATATTTTCGCTGGCGGGGCTGCTTCAACGAAATGGGGCGCTGCTTCGATCCGGTGGAGGGCGTAGTCTATCATGCGCAATCCGGCGCGGTCTGGCTTGCTCTCGCCTGCGTAGCCTTCGCCATTTTCCTGTACCAGTTGCGGCACATGCCGCGGGCGCGGCGATAGCGACAGGCGCTGCGCAAAGAAAATCGCCGCCCCCAGTTGGGAACGGCGAGATACTTCGACACTCGTTACCGATCGCGCGTCAGTCGGGCACGTTCATACCTTTTTCGCGTGCCAATTCGGTCATGCGCTTTTGCAGCTTCTCAAAGGCGCGGACCTCGATCTGGCGGATACGCTCGCGCGAGACGTCATAGACGCCCGAAAGCTCCTCCAGCGTGACCGGGTCGTCGCGCAGGCGGCGCTGCATCAGGATGTCCTTCTCGCGATCGTTGAGGACATCCATCGCGTCCATCAGCATCTCGCGGCGGGCTTCCATCTCTTCGGTCTCGGCATAGGCCTCGGCCTGATCGGCATCCTCGTCTTCGAGCCAATCCTGCCACTGCGCGGCCCCGCCTTCGTCACCGGCGCCGATCTGCGCGTTCAGCGAAGCGTCCGAGCCCGACATGCGCCGGTTCATCGAGATCACTTCTTCCTCGGTCACGTTCAGATCGGTCGCGATCTGCTTGACGTTCTCGGGGCGCATATCGCCGTCTTCATAGGCGCCGATCTTGGACTTCGCCTTGCGCAGGTTGAAGAACAGCTTCTTCTGCGCCGAGGTGGTGCCCAGTTTCACGAGGCTCCACGAGCGCAGGATGTATTCCTGAATCGCGGCGCGGATCCACCACATCGCGTAGGTCGCGAGGCGGAAACCCTTCTCGGGATCGAAGCGCTTAACGGCCTGCATCAGACCGACATTGGCCTCCGAGATCACCTCGGCCTGCGGCAGGCCATAGCCGCGATAGCCCATCGCGATCTTCGCGGCGAGACGCAGGTGCGAGGTCACCATCTGGTGCGCGGCCTCGGTATCCTGATGATCGGCCCAACGCTTGGCCAGCATGTATTCTTGTTCCGGCTCCAGAAGCGGGAACTTCCGGATTTCCTGAAGATAGCGGTTCAGCCCCTGCTCAGGACTCGGGGCCGGAAGGTTTGTATAGCTCGTCATCGTCTCCCATGTCTCCCTTTTGGCGGCTGCTCAATATGGGGATATCTCCCCGTTCTTTCAAGAAACGCAGGGCAGTGGCGATTGGTTCACCGAAAGCCGCCCTGACGCAGTCGCATAGAAAGATCAACGTATCGTAACGGGATTTCCGTCGCGCATGTGTAAAAAAACATCTGACGCCTCACAAGATCGGGGCGAGGACCGACATCAGATTGTTGATGATTTTCCAGTGCAGGGGCCATTCCGCGATGCGCTCCGGGCCGATCCGGCGGGCCTGCGCGATCCAGTGACGCTGGCGTTCGCCAAGTGCGAGCCCCAGTTCGTGATCCTCGATCAGCACGCAATTCTCGTAATTCAGCTCGAAGCTGCGGCGGTCGAGATTGGCCGAGCCGAGGATCGCCACGCGGCCATCGGCTAGCAGCGTCTTGGCGTGGAGCAGGCCCGGCCCGTGCTCCCAGATCTCGACGCCCGCCTCGGCCAGCACCGGATAGAAGCTGCGCGCGGCATGGGCGACAAAGCGCGAGTCGTTGCGCCTTGGCACGATCACCTGCACCCGTACGCCCCGGCGTTTGGCGGCGCGCAGGGCGGAGGCGATTTCCTCGCCCGGCACGAAATAGGGGGTCGAGAGCGTCAGCGTCTCGCGCGCGGCCCCGATCACGGCAAGGAAGACATCCGGAACCCCGCGCGTGTCCAGCATCGGCCCCGTCGCGAAGGCGACCGCCGTTCCGGGCCGGGCGGTCGGTGCGGCGGGGGTCGGGAGCACGAGGTCCGAGATTTCCTCGTGGCTGTGCGTCACCCAGTCGGTCGCGAAGATATGCTGATGCTGGGCGGCGAGCGGCCCCTCGATCCGCAGCATCACATCGGTCCAGGGGGCGAAGCGCGCCTTGATGCGGAATTCCGGGTCGGCAATGTTGCGCGAGCCGGCATAGGCGACATGCCCGTCGATCACGGCGAGCTTGCGGTGATTGCGCAGATCGATCCGCATCGTCGCGAGCTTGAAAAGCGGCCAGCGGAAGGAAAAGGCGATCGCGGTCTTCACGCCGGCCTTCTTCATCGCCTTCCAGTGACGAGACTTGATGAAGGCGCGCGCGCCAAGCCCGTCGACGAGGATGCGCACCTGCACCCCGCGTTCCGCCGCGCGGGTCAGCGCTTCGGCCATGGCGATGCCGGTCAGATCGCTCAGCCAGATATAGGTGATCAGGTGCACGCTCTGGGTGGCGGCGTCGATATCGGCGATCAGCGGTTCGAGCTGGTCGGACGGGTCGGGCAGGAAGGTGATCGCATCGCCGGTGCTGGGCGCATAGCCGTTGATGGCGGCAGCCCGCGCGAAGGCGGCACGATATTCCGGCGTGACGGCCTCGAGGTCTTCGGGCTCGACCGGGTCGGGGGCGGGCAGGGCATCCACCGTCGCCTGCAGCTTGCGCGCGATGCGCTGGTTGAGCCGCGTCTCCCCGATCAGGATGTAGAGGATGACGCCGAGAAACGGCACCGACAGGATCAGCACGGTCCAGCTTGCGCGCACCGCAGGCGGTTTGTCGGGACGGGTGAGCACCCGCAAAAGCGCGAGCACCTGAGAGCCGAAGTGAATCAGCAGCGTCAGAAGCTCGGCCCACCAGACGTTCACGGGCCCGTGCCGCCGGTTGGGGGCGCGGAGGCCGCGCGCAATGCGTCGATCAGCGCGGTCATGTCCTCGGGCAGGGGCGCCTCGAAGGACAGCTCCTCCTCGGTGACCGGATGGATGAAGCCCAAAGTCGCCGCATGAAGCGCCTGACGCGGGAAGGCACGCACGGCCTCTGCCGCCGCAGCTCCGACCGCTTTTTCCGAGATCTTGCGTTTGCCGCCATAGGTCTGGTCGCCGATCAGCCCGTGGCCCGCATAGGCCATGTGGACGCGGATCTGGTGCGTGCGCCCGGTCTCCAGCCAGCAATCGATCAGCGCGGCCGTGCCGTTGAAATCCTCGATCGTGCGGGCGCGGGTGACGGCGTGACGGCCGCCATTGGCGACCACCGCCTGTTTCTGCCGGTCGGTCTTGTGGCGCGCAAGTTGCGTTACGATCTTCAGCACACCGCCTTGCTCGAAGCTGACGCCGTTAAGCCCGCGCAGACGCGGATCAGAGGCCTGCGGCACGCCGTGGCAGAGCGCGCGGTAATGGCGATGCACGGTATGCGCCTCGAATTGCGCAGCCAGCCCGTGATGCGCCCGGTCCGATTTCGCGACGACCAGCAGCCCGGACGTGTCCTTGTCGATGCGGTGGACGATGCCGGGGCGCGCTTCGCCGCCGATCCCTGAAAGATTGCCGCCGAAATGGTGCAGCAGCGCGTTCACGAGCGTGCCTTCGGGCGTGCCCGGCGCGGGGTGGGTGACCATGCCCGCAGGCTTGTTCACCACGATCAGGTCGTCATCTTCCCACAGAACTTCGAGCGGGATGTCCTGCGCGACCGTCTCGACCTCTTTCGGAGGCTCCAGCGCGATCTGATAGACCTCGCCCTCGGCGACCTTGGTTTTCTGATCGGTCACGGCCACACCCTCGCGGCTGACCGAGCCCTCCGCGATCAGTTTCGCCAGACGCGAGCGCGAGAGCGCCGCTTCCTCTGGCACAGCCGCCGCCAAGGCCTTATCAAGGCGGGGACCCATGCCGGGTCCGATCTCGATGCTGAGGATTTCCTTATTCATGTCCGACCTGCCTGACGAAGAGCCTGCCACCACGCTGCCACCCGATCTTCGCTTTCTCAAGATACTGGTGACCACGCTTGCGGCTGTGATGATCGTCGGGCTTGTAGCGATCGTGGCGCTGCTTGTCATCCGCTTGCAGCAACCCAATCCGCTGCCGCAACTGCCCGCCGCGATCACGCTGCCCGAAGGCGCTGCGACCGAGGCCGTGACCTTTGCGCGCAGCTATACGGTCGTGGTGACCGGTGGGGGGCAAGTGCTGGTCTATGACAAGTCCGGGCAGAAGGTCGGCGATCTGACGCTTGGGGCAGAGGGCGGAATGACCGATGGAAATTGATCTCGAGATCGAAGACGCCCGCTGGGAGACGGTCGGGCTGGAAGAGCTGATAAGCCGCGCCGCAACGCTGGTGCTGGAGGATCGCGGGATCGAGGCGGAGCTCTGCCGCCTCTCGGTTCTCGCCTGCGACGATGCCCGCATCGCCGAGCTGAACGGCGAATATCGCGACAAGGCGAAGCCCACCAATGTGCTCAGCTGGCCCGCCGAGGAGCGCGGCGCGGAAGATCCCGGTGCGCATCCCGAACCGCCCGCGCCCGATGTCTTCGGCGAAATCGAGCTTGGCGACCTCGCGATTGCCTATGAAACCTGCGCCCGAGAGGCTGAAGAACAAGGCAAATCCGTCGAAGATCACACGCTGCATTTGCTCATCCACGCGGTGCTGCATCTGTTGGGCTATGACCATATTCGCGACGAAGATGCGCAAGTTATGGAACAAATCGAAATCCGCCTTCTTGAAAGCGTAGGAATTCGTAACCCATATGTGTAAGACTAGACGCAACGCCGCGTCATCTTTCGGAAAGGAACAATGGGACAGGTCGCCGACGGAGTTACCTCCGCCAATACCGGTAGTTCGGAAAACGCAGAACCCGGTCAGTCTTCGGAGCCCGCTTCGCGCGGGTTGCTCAGCCGCTTCTTCGGGCAACGCCCCATGGAAGAAGAGGCCCCACAGGTAGAAATGCCGCCCAAACCCGCGCCAGCGCCGCTGGGGCTCGGGAACCTGCGCAAGATGCGGGTGGGCGATGTTGCCATTCCCAAAGTCGAGATCGAGGCCGTTCCGGTCTCCATCACCCGCGACGAGTTGGTGGAGAAGTTCCGCCAGCACGGCTATTCGCGCCTGCCGGTCTTCAAGGAAACGCTGGATACGCCGCTGGGCCTTGTCCACCTGAAGGACTTGGCGCTGGAATATGGGTTCGGTTCGGGCAATGGCCGGTTCTCGCTGCGCAAGCTGATCCGTCCGCTCCTCTACGTGCCGCCGTCGATGCCGATCGGCGTGCTTCTGCAGAAGATGCAGGTGCAGCGCACCCATATGGCGCTGGTGATCGACGAATATGGTGGGGTCGACGGTCTGCTCACGCTCGAGGATCTGATCGAACAGGTGATCGGCGAGATCGAGGACGAGCATGACGAGGCCGACGACGCTTATTGGCGCGAGGAAAAGCCCGGCCAATGGGTCGTGCAGGCCCGCGCGCCGGTCAACGAGTTCGAAGCGCAGATCGGGATGCGGCTGTCTGACGAGGAAGCCGATGACGAGATCGATTCGATGGGCGGTCTGGTCTTCATGCAGCTTGGCCGTGTGCCCGCCCGTGGCGAGGTCGTGGTGACCGAGAACGGCGTCGAATACGAGGTGGTCGATGCCGATCCGCGCCGGATCAAACGTCTGCGCGTGCGTCTGCCGGGAGTGGCGCCCGCCGAGTGAGCGGGCTATGACGCGCCCATGATCGCGACCCTCCGAGACGGCTTCCGTGCACCGTTGCGCCCGCGCTGGCAGAGCTTGGCTCTGGCAGCGCTTTTCGGTGTGTTGTTCGCCGCCGGGCAAGCGCCCTTGGGGCTTTGGTGGATCGCGTTGCCTGCTTTGGCGGCCTCGATCTGGTTCGCATCGGCCGAACGCTGGCGCGCCTCCACGATCTGGATCGGGTTCGCCACCGGCTTCGGCTATGCGCTGGCCGCGATGTTCTGGATCGTCGAGCCTTTCATGGTCGAGGCCGATGTCTATGGCTGGATGGCGCCGTTTGCGCTGGTCCTGATGGCTGCAGGGATGGGCGTGTTCTGGGCGATCGGCTACGGGCTCGGGGCCTATGCGGGGCAGGGGCCGCGCTCGCGCGCACTGGGAATAGCGCTTGGCATGGCGGCCTCGGATGCGTTGCGTTCTTACGTTTTTACCGGGTTTCCGTGGGTGCTGGTCGGCCATATCTGGATCGGCTCGCCCGTCGCGCAGGCGGCGGCCTTTGTTGGGCCGCTGGGGCTGAGCCTGATCACGATGCTGATCGCAAGCGCACCCGCGATGACGCGCGGGATGCGGATGCCTGCCGCTCTCGGGATCGTAGGTGCGGCGCTGGTGGTTCTGGTCGGGCTGTGGCTCGGCGGGGTGGCGCGGCTCAATGCGCCGGTGGCGCCGAGGCCCGAGCCGATCACCCTCCGTCTGGTGCAGCCCAACGCACCGCAGAACCTGAAATGGCTGCCGGAATACCGGATGAAGTTCTTCCAGCGGCTGCTGGACCTGACGAAAGCCGATCCTGCGCCCGGCCAGCCGAAACCCGACCTGATCGTCTGGCCCGAGACGGCGGTGCCGTTCCTGCTCGACCGTCCGATGGGCGGGCTGGAGATGTCGACCGAGGCGGCGAATGGCATCCCGCTCGCCATGGGGGTGCAGCGCAGCCAGGGCAGCCGCTATTTCAATTCGCTGGCCGTCATCAGCCCCGATGACCAAATCGAGGCCCTTTACGACAAATCCCACCTCGTGCCCTTCGGCGAATACATGCCCTTTGGCGATACGCTGGCGAAGATCGGGATCACCGCCTTCGCGGCGCAGGTCGGCAATGGCTATTCGGCGGGGCCGGGGGAGAAGCTGCTGAACTTGGGCAAGCTCGGCCATGTTGCGCCGCTGATTTGCTACGAGGCGATCTTCCCGCAGGACCTGCGCGGCTTCGCGCAGAGGCCCGACTGGATCTTGCAGGTGACGAATGACGCGTGGTTCGGCACGCTCAGCGGTCCCTATCAGCATTTCGCGCAGGCGCGGCTGCGCGCGATCGAACAGGGCCTGCCGCTTGCGCGCGACGCCAATACCGGGGTCACCGCGATGGTCGACGCGAAGGGGCGGATCACGGCGAGTCTCGGGTTGGACAAGATGGGCAAGCTGGACGTCGAATTGCCGCCGAGCCTGCCGCCGACGCTCTATTCCAAGCTGGGTGACGCACCGTTCATCGCGCTGATTGTTGCAGCGTTAGCGCTTCTTTCAATCTTTGCGCGTATTTCGATTGACCCGACCGGCAGGCGCTCCTAGCTAGAAGGCCGAACCACCCCAACGGCTTCCTGACGGGGTGGGGATATCAACAACGGAGCACCCCTTCATGGCACGCGCGAATTACGTCTTCACCTCCGAATCCGTTTCGGAGGGGCATCCCGATAAGGTCTGTGACCGGATTTCGGATGCCGTTCTCGATACTTTCCTGGCCGCAGAGCCCAACGCGCGGGTCGCTTGCGAAACCTTCGCGACGACCAATCAGGTCGTGGTCGGCGGCGAGGTCGGTTTGGCCGACAAAACGAAACTCGCCGAATATCTCGAAGGCATCGATAAGATCGTGCGCGAATGCGTCAAGGATATCGGCTACGAGCAGGACGAGTTTCACTGGGCGACGCTGAAAGTCGCGAACTTCCTGCACCCGCAATCGGCCCATATCTCTCAGGGCGTCGACAAGGACGGGGCCGGCGATCAGGGGATCATGTTCGGCTTCGCTTCGGACGAGACGCCCGAACTGATGCCCGCACCGATTCATTACTCGCACGCGATCCTGCGTCGTCTCGCCGAGGCGCGCAAATCGGGCGCCGAGCCCGAGCTGCGCCCCGATGCGAAATCGCAGCTGTCTGTGCGCTACGAGAATGGCCGCCCCGTCGGCGTGAGCCAGATCGTTCTGTCCACTCAGCACGCGCATGAGCATCAGACCTCGGATGATATCCGCGCCATCGTCGAGCCCTATATCCGCGAGACGTTGCCCGAAGGCTGGATCACGCCGGAGACCGAATGGTGGGTGAACCCGACCGGCACCTTCGTGATCGGCGGTCCGGATGGCGATGCGGGCCTCACCGGGCGCAAGATCATCGTGGACACCTATGGCGGCTCGGCCCCGCATGGCGGCGGCGCGTTCTCGGGCAAGGACCCGACCAAGGTGGACCGCTCGGCGGCCTATGCGGCACGCTATCTGGCGAAGAACGTGGTGGCTGCCGGCATGGCGCGCAAATGCGTGATTCAGGTGTCCTACGCGATCGGCGTGGCGAAGCCGCTGTCGATCTATGTCGACACGTTCGGCACCGGCGAAGTGCCTGACGAGGTGATCGAAAAGGCCGTGGCGCAGGTGATGGACCTGACGCCGAAAGGCATCCGCGACACGCTCGATCTGTGCAAGCCGATCTACGAGCGCACTGCGGCTTATGGCCATTTCGGCCGCGCCCCGGAGGCCGATGGCGGCTTCTCGTGGGAGAAGACCGATCTGGTCGAGGCGCTGAAGAAAGCGGTCTGAGGCGAGAGCTTTCTGAATTTGCGACGGGCAGAGGGGAACCTCTGCCCGTTTGTTTTTGCCGCGTTCGATAAAGAGGGGCGCGCCCGACCCTTGGGTGGGCGCTTCCCTCCGCTTTGGCTTGGCGATTTATCTCAGCAGCCCCGAACGACGTGCGAGCCCGCGATGTTCTCGCCAAAGCGCCCTCCCATGGGGAGGGTCGGGCGCGGCCCGGGCTAGCCGCCCGGGCCATTCGTTCGATACGGGGCCGCAAGGTTTGATTTGACCTCGGGGCCTGCGTGGCCTTAGTGCCGCGCGAACGCTTCTCGACGGAAAGACCATCCCATGAGCACCGACACTTCCGGCCTGACCCAGCTGGGCCAATCGACCGACCTGCCGCAAACGCCCGAAGAGGCCGTGCTGGAGCGCGTGCCCCAGCCGCGCAAAGGCGAGCGCTATCTCGTGCGGTTCACAGCCCCCGAATTCACCTCGCTTTGCCCGCTCACCGGCCAGCCCGATTTCGCGCATATCATGATCGATTACGTCCCACGCGACTGGCTGGTGGAGAGCAAATCTCTGAAGCTGTTCCTCGGCGCGTTTCGCAATCACGGGGCGTTTCACGAGGATTGCTCGGTGATGATCGGGCAGCGTCTGCGGGATCTGCTGGAGCCCGAATGGCTGCGCATCGGCGCCTATTGGTACCCGCGCGGCGGCATCCCGATCGACGTCTTCTGGCAGAGCGCGCCGAAGCCCGAGGATATGTGGATCCCCGATCAGGGCGTGCCGCCTTATCGCGGCCGCGGATGAGCTGATCTTGCAATGAAAAAGGCCCCGCATCGGCGGGGCCTTTCGCGTTTTCAGGGAAAGGTGGAGCGCTGCCCTTGGCTGGTCGCCTCGGGCGTCGTCGCTTACGCGGTGACCCGGCCGCTGTGCTGGGTGTTTTCGCGGGCATCGAGCGACCATTTGCCCGCGCCCTGCGCCACGATCATCAGCATGCCGCCCGCGATCGAGATGTTCTTCATGAAGTTGATCATCTGGCCCTGCGCTTCCATGCCAGTCATGCCGAGGCTCGGGACGTAGTGGAACAGGAAGCCCGAGATGAGGCTGAAGCCCGCGAGCAGGAAAGCCACGATCCGCGTCTTCCAGCCAAGCAGCAATGCGATGCCGCCGCCCAGTTCGGTCAGGATCACGAGCGGCAGAAGCGCGCCGGGCACGCCCATCGCTTCCATGTAGCCTTGGGTCCCGGCATAGCCGGTGATTTTTTGAAAGCCCGCGATGATGAAGATCTGGGCGAGGAGGAGGCGGCCGAGCGGGGCCGCGAGGTCGGTGAGTTTCGTCATGGAATCTATCCTTTGTGTCGTCGTCTGATGGGCCCGAAGGCGATGGCGACAGGATCTACATTGTGCGAAAAAATTTGGAATACCGATAAAATTACAGAATATGCGCAAAAACGAACAGAAATAGCGCTTTGCGATCCACCTTGCACCCCCAGCCCTTCCGCGCCACTCTCCGCCGAAAACCGGAGGAGAAAGACCATGCCCGACGCCCTGCGCTATGCCGCGATCATGCTTGCTGCCGGGATCGGCATTCCGGTTCTGGCCGCGCTCAACGCCCAGCTTGGCAGCCGCATCGGCTCGCCTGCGGTGGCGGCGGTGGTGCTGTTCTCCGTGGCGCTTCTGGGCGCGGTGCTGGCCGTCGCGGTCACGACAGGGCCCTCGGGCTTCGCGCGCATACCCGATCAGCCGAAATACCTGTTCCTCGCAGGCGTGCTGATCGCCTTCTACGTGCTCTCGATCACCTTCATCGCGCCGCGCTTCGGGGTCGGCAATGCGGTGTTCTTCGTGCTGCTGGGACAGATGATTTCGGCCGCCGCGATCGACCAGTTCGGCCTATTCGGGGCGCTCGTCCGACCGATCACCCTGCTGCGCGGGGCGGGGATCGGCTTCATGTGCCTCGGACTGTTCCTCATTCAGAAGGCTTGAACCTTTCGAGCGACGCGGCTAGAGGCCCCTCCCATGAGCGAGAATGACACCCCCGAACAGCCCTGGCGCAACTTCTATGGTCGCCGCCACGGCAAGACGCTGAACAAGGCGCAGAAGGAATATCTGCGCGAGGACCTGCCGGGCCGTCTGCCCGGTCCCGTCGGTTGGGAGGAAAACCCCGACCGCGAGCCGCTCGACATGGAGACGCGGTTCAAGGGCAAGCCAGTCTGGCTGGAAGTGGGCTTCGGCGGGGGCGAGCATCTGGCGCATATGGCGCAGACCTATCCGGAGGTGGAATTCATCGGCTGCGAGCCTTTCGTGAACGGCGTCGCGATGCTGCTGGGCAAGCTGCGCCGCGAGAAGATCGCCAATGTCGCGGTGCATCCCGGCGATGCGCGCGACCTGATGGACGTGCTGCCCGAGGGCTCGATCTCGAAGGCGTTTCTCCTCTATCCCGACCCGTGGCCGAAATCGAAGCACCACCGCAGGCGCTTCGTGACGCAGGAGCATCTCGAGCCGCTGCACCGCGCGCTGAAACCGGGATCGGAATTCCGCGTGGCGACCGACATCCCCGACTACGTCCGCCAGACCGTCGAGGAAGTGCCGCAGGCCGGCTTCGAGCCTCTGTTCGAGGTGCCCGCCGCCTTCGATTTCGACGATCCGCAGCCGGTTTCCGGCGATTGGGATACGCCGTGGGAGGACTGGCTCTCGACGCGCTACGAGCAGAAAGCGCTGCGCGAAGGCCGCAAGCCGCATTACCTGACCTATCGGCGGATCTGAGCCCTTCCGCCTCCCGCCAGATCGCGCTAACAGGGGCGCGTTGAAATAAGGGAGGCACTATGTCCGGCCACGGCACTCCGATCAAAATGACCTCGCGCGCTTGCGGGCCCCTTAAGGGCACGGCGGAGGTTCCCGGCGACAAGTCGATCAGCCACCGCGCGCTGATCCTTGGCGCGCTCTCGGTGGGCGAGACGAAGATCACCGGCCTGCTCGAAGGCGAAGACGTGCTCGACACGGCCAAGGCGATGCGCGCCTTCGGCGCCGAGGTCACGCAGCACGGTCCCGGCAGCTGGTCGGTGCATGGCGTGGGCGTGGGCGGCTTCGCCGAGCCCGAAGACGTCATCGATTGCGGCAATTCCGGCACCGGCGTGCGTCTGATCATGGGCGCGATGGCGACCTCGCCGATCGTGGCGACCTTCACCGGCGACGGCTCGTTGCGCAAACGCCCGATGGGGCGTGTGACCGATCCGATCCGGCTGTTCGGGGCGCAGGCTTTCGGGCGTCATGGCGGGCGTCTGCCGATGACCATCCTCGGTGCACCGAGCCCCGCACCTGTGCGCTACGCAACGCCGATGGCCTCGGCGCAGGTGAAATCGGCGGTGCTGTTGGCGGGGCTGAACGCGCCCGGTCAGACCGTCGTGATCGAGAAGACCCCGACCCGCGATCATACCGAGCGGATGCTGCGCGGCTTCGGCGCCGAGATCACCACCGAGGTGACTGAGCAGGGCCATGTCATCACGCTGCAGGGCCAGCCGGAACTGAAGGCCCAGGAGGTCGCCGTGCCGCGCGATCCCTCTTCGGCCGCTTTCCCGGTCTGTGCCGCGCTGATCGTGCCGGGCTCGGAGATCGTGGTGCCGGGCGTCAGCCAGAACCCGACCCGCAACGGGATATTCATCACGCTGCGCGAGATGGGCGCCGATCTGACCTTCGAGAACGAGCGCGAAGAGGGCGGCGAGCCGGTGGCCGATCTGCGCGTGCGCTATTCCAAGCTGCACGGGATCGACGTGCCCGCCGAGCGCGCCTCGGCGCAGATCGACGAATATCCCGTTCTCTCGGTCGTCGCAGCCTTTGCCGAAGGCGTGACCCGGATGCCCGGCGTGCATGAGCTGCGCGTGAAGGAAAGCGACCGGATCGACGCTATGGCGCGTGGGCTGGAAGCCAATGGCATCAAGATCGAGGAAGACGAGGACACGCTGATCGTGTATGGCTGCGGTCCCGAAGGCGTGCCGGGCGGTGGCACGGCCGTGACCCATCTCGACCACCGGATCGCGATGAGCTTCATGGTGCTGGGCATGGCCGCGCAACAGCCGGTCTCCGTCGATGACGGCTCGCCCATTGCCACATCTTTCCCGATCTTCGAGGACCTGATGGCCGGGCTTGGCGCGGAGATCGTCCGGGCGGACCGGTGAGCCGGGCGCAGGTCGCCTTTGTCCTGCTCGCGTCCCTGACGGGGGCGGTCTATCTTGCGATGACGCTCGTTACCTTGCCGCATCTTCGGGATGCGGCGGGCGGTCTGGCGCCGTTCGATTTGCGTCCAGGTGGCTACGGTGCTGCGCAGGCCCGGGCGCTCCTCGATGCCCTGGACGCACCGGCGCGACAGTATTACCTCTCGGTTCAGCAGCGGCTCGATCTTGTCTTTCCGGCCCTGGAGGCGGTGACGCTGATTGTCGCGTTCCGTACCCTTGCAAAGGGCTGGCTTGCCGTGGTGTTGTTGATCGTGGCGGCTCTTGGTGCTGTGTTTGACTATCTCGAAAATCATGCCGTCGCCGCATTGTTGCGGACCGGCACGGTAACGGATGACATGATCGCCTTCGCGAGCAGATGGACGCTTCTGAAGAGCGTCGCAGTCACTTTGAGCCTGACGGCCCTGGCGCTATTGATCCTGCGGGCAGTTTATTTGCGGATGAAACGATGAAATTCACAGTCGCCATCGATGGCCCCGCCGCTGCGGGCAAAGGTACGATCAGTCGGGCCGTGGCCGAGCGGTTCGGGCTAGCGCATCTCGACACCGGTGCGCTCTATCGCGCGGTCGGCATGAAATCCGAGACCGAGGGGCTGGAGCCCATCGCGGCGGCCAAGGCGCTGTGCCCCGAGGATCTGGAGCGCGACGACCTGCGCACGATGGAAGCGGGGCAGGCGGCCTCGATCGTGGCCGCGATCCCCGAGGTGCGCGCGGCGCTGGTGGCGTTTCAGCGCGATTTCGCGGTGCGCGAGGGCGGTGCGGTGCTCGACGGGCGCGATATCGGCACGGTGATCTGCCCGCAGGCGGAGGTGAAGCTGTTCGTGACCGCCTCGCCGGAGGTGCGCGCGCATCGGCGCTGGCTGGAGCTGGGCGGCGATGAGGCTGACGTGCTCGAACAGGTGCGCGAGCGCGACGCCCGCGACATGGGCCGCGCCGACAGTCCGCTGCGCCCGGCGGTGGATGCGCTGGTGATCGACACCTCCGAGCTGAGCATCGAAGAGGCGGTCGCCCGCGCCGCCGATCAGATCGAGGCCCGCCGCGCGGGCGATCTGGACTAGGGGGCGGGGATGCTGCGCTGGGTTCTCCTCTCGCTGGTTCTTGCAACGCAGGCCACAGCCGAGGGGCGCCCGCAGGGGCTGTTGTGGAGCGAGACCGACCTGCCGCGCACCATGCCGCTGCAGATCAAATCCGCCCCGGATCGCGATCTCTATATCGTGCTGCGCGATGCCAAGACCGGGCAGGACGTGATGGGCGCCTATGCGCAGGGCGGTGAATTCTTTCGCCTGCTGGTGCCGCCGGGACGGTTCGAGGTGCAGGTGGCGCTCGGGCCTGCGGAAGACTGGGAGGGCGGCGCTGCGCTGTTCGGCCCCGAGACGGAAAGGCTACGCCTCGACCCGCCGCTCGATTTCGGGGTCACGGGCTACGCGCGGAAGGGTGGGCATCTGATCGATCTGCGCGATCTCGGCGATATCGGCCAGAAAAGTCTTGGAATCTGTCAGCGCCTCGCGCTCGATTTCGACAGCGTGAACACCGCGCCGGAGGCGGTGCGCCCCGGCGTAAAGCCCCGTGACCCAATGGAAATACCGGAGTTCCCGGAGCCGAAATACCGCCGCGTCGACCGCATTTGCGATTGAAGAAAAGGGACGCGTCAAATATATCTTCACGAAGTGGTGAACTTTTTTCCCGACTCTCGCGTTGGGTATTGGTGGATGTATTTCGAGGGTGGACCGATGCGCTTGTCCCTGATTTTGGCCTGCATGTTGTCATGCGTCTCCTTTGCGACCGCTCCGGCACGCGCCGACGGCCCGGCGGCGACGCCTGAACCGATCGCGGTGAAAGCCCGGTCCGCGATGCCGGTGCCGGGGGATTTGTCCTTCGATCTGGTGGAGGGCGAGACGGTCTCGCTCGCCGATTTCCGTGGCAAGGTCGTGCTCGTGGTCAACACCGCCTCGAAATGCGGTTTCGCCCCGCAATTTACCGAGTTGCAGGAAATGTCCGAAACCTATGGCCGCGACGGGCTGGTGATCCTCACCGTGCCGTCGAACGATTTCCGGCAGGAACTCTCCACGGCGGAAGAGGCCAAGCGCTATTGCGCGCTGACTTTCGGGGCCGAATTGCCGATGGCGCAGCTCGCCAAGGTGAAGGGGCCGCAGGCGCATCCGTTCTATCGCTGGATGCGCGAAACCGAGGGGTTCGAGCCGAGCTGGAACTTCAACAAGGTGCTACTGGGCCGCGACGGATCGGTGATCGCGACCTATCCCGCCAGCGCAGAGCCCCTTTCGGCCTGGATGCTGGGCGACGTCAAAGCCGCTCTCGCGACCGCGAGCCAAGGCTGAGCGAGAGGCCGCGCAGCCTGTCTATGACGCAATAAATGCTTGCGATACTGGCTGATCGCGCCTATATGGGCGCGGTCTGAGACAGGTTGGGACTCACCCGACCCGTATGCTATTGCAGCACAGACATTCCAACGAAAGACCGGCGGAGCCAACCGCAAGGCCAGAAAACCGAAGATGAAAAGGAAAATCTGAACGCATGTCGCAAAATGCAACCATGGACGAATTCGAAGCCCTTCTGAACGAGAGCCTCGAAATCGACACCCCGAACGAAGGTTCGGTTGTTAAAGGCAAGGTCATCGCCATCGAGGCGGGCCAGGCCATCATCGATGTCGGCTACAAAATGGAAGGCCGCGTCGAACTCAAAGAATTCGCCAACCCCGGCGAGGCTCCGCAGATCGAAGTCGGCGACGAAGTCGAAGTGTATCTCGACCGTGTCGAGAACGCTCGCGGCGAAGCCGTTATCTCGCGTGAGAAAGCCCGCCGCGAAGAGGCATGGGATCGTCTCGAAGCAGCTTACGCCAAAGAAGAGCGCGTCGAAGGCGCCATCTTCGGTCGCGTCAAAGGCGGCTTCACCGTCGATCTGGGCGGCGCTGTCGCGTTCCTGCCCGGCTCGCAAGTGGACGTGCGCCCGGTGCGCGACGCTGGCCCGCTCATGGGTCTCAAGCAGCCGTTCCAAATCCTCAAGATGGACCGTCGTCGTGGCAACATCGTTGTCTCGCGTCGTGCGATCCTCGAAGAGAGCCGCGCCGAACAGCGCGCCGAAGTCATCGCCAACCTCTCCGAAGGTCAGGTCGTCGATGGTGTGGTCAAGAACATCACCGAATACGGTGCGTTCGTTGATCTGGGCGGCGTCGACGGTCTGCTGCACGTCACCGACATGGCATGGCGCCGCGTGAATCACCCGTCCGAGATCCTGTCGATCGGCGAGACCGTCAAGGTCCAGGTCGTCAAGATCAACAAGGAAACCCACCGCATCTCGCTCGGCATGAAGCAGCTGCAGTCGGATCCGTGGGACTCGGTCGAGTCGAAGTTCGCTCTGGGTTCGGTGCACACCGGCCGCGTGACCAACATCACCGACTACGGCGCGTTCGTCGAGCTGGAGCCGGGTGTCGAAGGTCTCGTGCACGTGTCCGAGATGTCCTGGACCAAGAAGAACGTCCACCCCGGCAAGATCGTTTCGACGAGCCAGGAAGTCGACGTCATGGTCCTCGAGATCGACACCGCGAAGCGCCGCGTCTCGCTTGGCCTCAAGCAGACCATGCGCAACCCGTGGGAAGTCTTCGCAGAGACCCACCCGGTCGGCACCGTCATCGAAGGCGAAGTCAAGAACATCACCGAGTTCGGTCTGTTCGTTGGCCTCGAGAACGACATCGACGGCATGGTTCACCTCTCGGACCTCAGCTGGGAACAGCGTGGCGAGGATGCGATCCAGGACTACCGCAAAGGCGACATGGTCAAGGCCGCTGTCACCGAAGTGGACACCGACAAGGAGCGTATCTCGCTCTCGATCAAGGCGCTCGACGCCGACACGTTCTCCGATGCCGTTGACGGCGTGAAGCGTGGTTCGATCGTGACCGTGACCGTGACCGCGATTGAAGACGGTGGCGTCGAGGTGGAATACAACGGCATGAAGTCGTTCATCCGCCGTTCGGACCTCGCCCGCGATCGTGCCGACCAGCGCCCCGAGCGCTTCCAGGTTGGCGATCACGTCGATGTCCGCGTGACCAACGTCGACTCCAAGACCCGTAAGCTGGGTGTGTCGATCAAGGCGCGTGAGATCGCTGAAGAGAAAGAAGCCGTGGAACAGTACGGTTCGTCGGACTCGGGTGCGTCGCTGGGCGACATCCTGGGTGCCGCGCTCAAGGGCGACCAATAAGAGATCGAGCCGCTTGGCTCAACGAAAGGCCCCGCCGATTGGCGGGGCCTTTTTCGTTCCGCAAAGCCTTGGCGATCCGCAATGACGATTCGCGCAACGGGTGACGCTTGGGCGGGCGAAGCGCTGAATTTCTGCGTTTGCGAAGGCGCTTCCGTCGGCGGCAGACCGCTAGGGGCTCGATTTTACGTGGATTTTCCGGGTCTTTGCTGTTCCGCGTTGCAACGATTGGTCCTATAATTACGAAATGACGCATGTAAGAGCCGGGGGACACCCGGCCAAGCCCGTGGGGGGAGATAACAAGATGATCCGCTCTGAGTTGATCACCAAGATTGCCGAGGAGAATCCGCATCTCTACCAGCGGGATGTCGAAAAAATCGTAAATACGATCTTCGACGAGATCACCGAGGCGCTGGCCTCGGGCGACCGCGTCGAGCTTCGTGGGTTCGGGGCCTTTTCCGTCAAGAAGCGCGACGCGCGCACCGGTCGGAACCCGCGCACCGGCGAGGCGGTTGAGGTCGAGGAAAAACACGTACCCTTCTTCAAGACCGGTAAGCTGCTGCGCGACCGGCTGAACGGGAAAGAGGAATAAGAGCTAATGATTCGAGCGCTTCGGCTGCTGTTTCTCGGTCTGCTCGCCGTGGTCCTGATCGGGCTGGCGCTGGCCAATCGTCAAATCGTCACGCTGCGGGTGCTGCCGCTCGAGGCGGGCAGCTTCCTTGGCTGGGACTGGGCGGTTCAGGTGCCGTTGTTCCTCGTGATCCTCGCGGGCGTCCTGCTGGGCCTTCTGATCGGCTTCGTCTGGGAATGGGCGCGGGAGTCGCGTCTGCGCCGCAATGCCCGCCAGTCGGACCGCAAGGCGCGCAAGCTCGAAGCTGAAGTTCAGACGCTGCGCCACGACAAGACCGGCCCGAAGGACGACGTGCTGGCGCTGCTCGAACAGTCCTCGCGCTGAGATGCCCACCGTTGCCATAGACCGCAATGCGCAGGGTCTCGCCCGCGTCAAGATTTGCGGGCTGCGCAAGGCCGAGGATATCGCCGCCGCCGTCGAGGCGGGCGCGCGTTATGTCGGCTTCGTCTTCTTCCCCAAATCCCCGCGCCATCTGGAGATCGCCGAGGCGCGCGCGCTGGCCCAGGAGGTCGAGCCCGGCATCGCCAAGGTCGGTCTCGTGGTGAACCCGAGCGATGAGCTTCTCACCGAGATCACGGACGCCGTGCCGCTCGACATGATCCAGCTTCACGGCTCGGAGACGCCTGAACGCGTGACGGAAATCCGCGCCAAGTTCGGCCTGCCGGTGATGAAAGCCGTGGGCGTGGCCGATGCCGCCGATCTTCCGAAGATCGCAGAGTATGAGGCAGTGGCCGACCAGATTCTGCTCGACGCCAAGCCGCCGAAGGAGGCGGAGCTTCCGGGCGGCAACGGGCTTTCCTTCGACTGGCGGCTGATCGCCGGGCGCACCTGGGAGAAGCCGTGGATGCTGGCCGGCGGGCTGACGCCGGACAACGTGGCCGAGGCGATCCTGCTGACCGGCGCACGGCAGGTCGACGTCTCCTCCGGTGTGGAGAGCGCGCCGGGCGTCAAAGATCCCGAGAAAATCCGCGCGTTCATTCAGGCGGCCCGTCAGGGCGCGGCCTGAGCGGCGCCGGACCCCGCTCAGAGGCGAGTATTTTTGGTCAGATAGCCGGGGCGGGGATTTATCTCGTCTCGCTTTGCCGCTAGACCGATCCTCACGAATAGCGCGAGGTGTGCCATGGCTGACGATCTGATCAATTCCTTCATGAATGTGCCCGACGAGAACGGGCGGTTCGGCATTTTCGGTGGCCGCTTCGTGTCCGAGACGCTGATGCCGCTGATCCTCTCGCTCGAAGAGGAATACGAGAAGGCCAAGACCGATCCCGATTTCTGGGCGGAGATGGACGATCTGTGGGAACACTATGTCGGTCGCCCGTCGCCGCTCTATTTCGCGCCCCGTATCACCGAAGAGCTAGGCGGCGCGAAAATCTATCTCAAGCGCGACGAGCTGAACCACACCGGCGCGCATAAGATCAACAACGTGCTGGGACAGATCCTGCTGGCGCGGCGCATGGGCAAGACCCGGATCATCGCCGAGACCGGCGCGGGCCAGCATGGCGTCGCCACCGCGACGGTCTGCGCGAAATTCGGCCTCAAATGCGTGGTGTATATGGGCGCCACGGACGTCGAGCGTCAGGCACCCAACGTCTTCCGGATGCGCCTGCTGGGCGCCGAAGTCGTCCCGGTCAAATCGGGCCGCGGCACACTGAAGGACGCGATGAACGATGCGTTGCGCGACTGGGTGACCAATGTGCGCGACACGTTCTACTGCATCGGCACGGTCGCTGGTCCGCATCCCTATCCGGCGATGGTCCGCGATTTCCAATCCGTCATCGGCAAGGAAGTGCGCTGGCAGCTTGAAGAGCAGGAAGGCGAGGGGCGTCTGCCCGACACCGTGATCGCGGCGATCGGCGGGGGCTCGAACGCGATGGGCCTGTTCCATCCGTTCCTCGACGACAAATCCGTGCGCATCATCGGGGTCGAGGCTGGCGGCCACGGCGTCGACGAGAAGATGGAGCATTGCGCCTCGCTCACCGGCGGGCGTCCGGGCGTGCTGCATGGCAACCGCACCTATCTGCTGCAGGACGAGGACGGGCAAATCCTCGAAGGGCACTCGATCTCGGCCGGGCTCGACTATCCGGGCATCGGGCCGGAGCATAGCTGGCTGCATGACACGGGCCGCGCGGAATATGTGAACATCACCGACAAGGAAGCGCTGGAGGCGTTCCAGTTCTCCTGCCGTCTCGAAGGGATCATCCCCGCGCTCGAGCCCTCGCACGCGCTGGCCCATGTGATGAAGATCGCGCCCGATCTGCCCAAGGACCATATCATCGTGATGAACATGTGTGGCCGCGGTGATAAGGACATTTTCGCGGTCGCGAAGCATCTCGGCTTCGACATGGACGCATAAACTCAGGTTTACGGCGTACAACCTGAGGTTTATTGCTCCTCCATAACCCAATTGGCAATGGACCGGCGGGCGTTGTCCGCCGACCCTTTGCTCCGACGTCGCAGCCCGCGGCGGACAATTGTTCCGGAGGAGATAGAAGATGAAAATGAAATCCACCCTCGTCGCGCTGGCGGCTCTCGCGGTCTCGGCACATATGGCGCAGGCTGAAGTTTCGACCGACGGTATCGCTGCCGATCTGCAGGCCAATGGTTTCACCAATGTCGAGATCAAGGTCGGCCCGACCCAGGTGAAGGCCGAGGGTTACAACCCGAACGGCACCAAGATCGAAGTGGTCTACGACCGCGCCACCGGCAAGATCCAGAAGCAGGAAATGTCGCGGACGCGCGCCGGCTATGACATGACGCAGGGCGTCAGCGTCCGTCAGCAGTCGGAAGATTTCTACGACGGCAGCGACGACGACCATATGGACGATCACGGCGACGACCATTCGGGCAGCGACGATCACATGGATGACAGCCACGACGACGACCACACCACGTCCGATTCCGATCACAGCTCGGATGACGGCGGCTCGCATGAGAGCGGCTCTGACGATGGCGGTTCGCACGACAGTGGTTCCGACGGCGGCGGGTCGCATGACAGCGGCGGCGACGACGGCGGCGACGACGACTGATCCGAACGGACTTGCCCGGTGCCATGCGCACCGGGCATAATCCTCTGAAATGCCGCGTTCGCGCGCGGGGGGAGTTTTGCCGATGAGACTGCGCAGAGATCTGGCGATAGCCGTGCTGATCGGCGCGCTGAGCGTGCCCGTGGCGCCAGGGCTCGCGCGGGCCGAGACCGCGAGCGAAGCGGTCACCCGGCAGCTCAAATCCTACGGCTACCAGAATATCGATGTGCACCGGACCTTGCTGGGCCGCGTGCGTATCACCGGCACCCGCAAGGGCGTCGAGCGCGAAATCGTCCTCGATCCGCGCAGCGGCGAGATTCTGCGCGACCTGTCGCGCTCCAGCCGCACCCCGATCCTGAACAATAGCCCTCTGGGCGGCAGCGCCTCGGGGAGCTATTCCGCGACCTCCACCTCCGACCGCACAACGACGACCTCCGATAGCGACTCCTCCGACGACTCCTCGGACGATAGCAGTAGCGCGTCGGGCAGCGACGATGGCGGAAGCCATGACAGCAGCGACAGCGACAGTAGCGGTGGCGGCGGCGGCGATAGCGGTGGCGGCGACGATGGCGGCGGGGAAAGCGACGATGATTGACGCCTCGGACCGGTCGGCGGGAGCGGCGCAATGACGTCGCGGCTGCGCCGTGCGGTGCTTGTCGGGGCGATCTTGCTTTTCCAAGCGGTCTGCGCGCTGTTCTTCATCTCCGATATCCTGCTGTCGGTCTTCGGCCTCTATCCCGCGCCGATCAGCTGGCAGAACCGTGAAATCCTCGAGCTTGGGGCGGCGCTTGGTCTGATTCTGGGGCTCGCGCTTGGCGCGTTCGCCTTGGCAGGTGCGCTGCGCGAGGGCGCGCGGGCGAAGGCGCGTCTGCGCCGGGCGACCTCGGCCTTCGAAGACCTGCTGGAAGAGCGTTTCTCCGACTGGGGCCTCACGGCGGCAGAGCGTGAGGTCGCGCTTTTTGCGATCAAGGGGCTGAGCACGGCGGAAATCGCGGCGCTCCGTGAGACCTCCGAGGGCACCGCCAAGGCGCAAAGCGCCGCGATCTACCGCAAGGCGGGGGTGAACGGGCGCGGCGCGCTTCTGAGCCTTTTCGTCGAGGATATGATGGATCAGCGCGCCGAGGCGGCGCAGCGCGAAGATACGGCGACGAAGCGCGGCGTGACTGCGGTGGCCAAGGGCTGAGCGCTCAGCCCCGCAGAGCGCGCGTATCCTCATAGGCGAAATCGATCAGCGCGCGCAGCTTGCGCGGCAGGCGCGGCCCGTCGAGATAGACCGCATGAAGCGGGATGCGCAGCAGCGTCTCGGGCGGGAAGAGCGAGACCAGCCGCCCCGCCGCGATCTCGGGCTCCAGCACGAATTCCGGCCCATAGGTGATGCCATGCCCCGCCAGCGTCAGTTCGCAAGCGGCGCGCCCGCTATTGACGCGGATCTGCGCCGGAACGGGCAGGGTGGCGATCTCTCCGCCCTCGCGATAGCGCCAATGCGGGATCGCGCTGTGATTGGTGTCATGGATGCAGCGGTGATCGGCCAGATCGGCGATCTGGTCCGGGCGGCCCGCACGTTCGAGATAGGCGGGAGAGGCCACGACGCGCATCCCGATTTCGCCCAGCTTGCGTGCCCGCAGCGCCTGATCGCGCAGTTGCCCGATCCGGAAGGCGAGGTCGATCCCTTCGGCGGCCAGATCGGTCGCCGCATCCGAGAGCGTCAAGTCGATCACCAGATCGGGGTGGGGGGCGGCGAAGCGTGCGAGCATTTCCGCCAGATAGACCTCGCCGAAAGTGACCGGCGCGGAGATCCGCAGCACGCCCGAGAACCCGCGCGATTGCTCCGACACCGCGCCCAGAAGATCGTCGAGCCCGTCGAGCACGCTTGGCGCCTCGGCCAGCAGACGCTCGCCCGCGGGCGTCAACCCGATCCGCCGCGTCGTGCGTTGCAGAAGGCGCGTGCCAAGGCGGTCCTCTAGCTCGGCCACGTATTTCGAGGCGAGCCGGTTGGAGATGCCCAGCTGCTCTGCCCCCGCGGTGAAAGAGCCCGCGCGGGCGGTGGCGACGAAGGCGCGGAGTTGTTCGGTGATATCCATCGCTATTCAGAACAAAATGGTAAAAGTCATTCCTGATAATATCCATTTTATTCGCGAACGGAATGGCTAATTTCCTCGCTGCAACGCGAACACACCGCACAGAGCTTGCGGTTACAGGAGACAGACCATGATCGACACCAAACTCGCCCCTTACGGCATCTTCGTTTTGCGCCTTCTGACCGGCGCTCTGTTCCTCGTCCACGGGCTGACGAAGCTGTTCGTCTTTACCCCGGCCGGCACGATGGGCTTCTTTGAATCTCTGGGTCTGCCCGGCTGGCTCGGCATCCTCACGATGGCGGCGGAAATTCTCGGCGGTATCGCCTTGATCACCGGCATCTATGCGCGGATCGTGTCCTTCGGGCTCGGGTTCATCCTGCTCGGCGCGGCCTTCACGGCGCATTGGGGCAACGGCTTTAGCTTCTCGAACCAGGGCGGCGGCTGGGAATATCCGGTGATGTGGGCCATCGTGCAATTCGCGCTCGCGGCTCTGGGTGACGGCCTCTATGCGCTGCGCCCGACCAAACTGAAGTGACAGGAGGAGACGATGGCGACCAGTGACGCAAATGTTGAAATCGGCCATGTGACCCTCGTGGTCCATGACCTCCCGGCGGTGAGCGCGTTCTACGAGAGCGTGCTCGGGCTGGAGCGGATCGCAGCCGACGCAACAGAGGCGCGCTACGGCGTCGATGGGAAAGTGCTCGTGATCCTCAAGGCCGACGCATCGGCGCGCAAATCGAGCCGGTCGGAAGCGGGGCTGTTTCACACCGCCTTCCTTCTGCCCGAGCGGGCCGATCTGGGCGCGTGGCTGAACCACGCCGCCGAGGCTGGCATCCGGCTCGACGGGGCGTCCGATCACCTTGTCAGCGAGGCGGTTTACCTGCACGACCCCGAGGGCAACGGCATCGAGATCTACCGGGACCGCGCCCGCGAAGACTGGCCGCGCAAGGACGGGATGATCGCGATGGTGACCGATCCGATCGACCTGCGCGACGTGATGGCAGAGGCCCGTGGCCCGTGGCGCGGTGCGCCGAAAGGCACGGTGATCGGCCACGTGCACCTTCAGGTCGGCGCGCTCGGTCCGGCGGAGCCGTTCTATGCCGAGACGCTCGGTGCGGATGTGATGGCCCGCTATCCGGGGGCGAATTTCCACGGTTGGGGCGGCTATCACCACCACCTCGCCACCAATGTCTGGAACAGCCGCGGGGCCAAAGAGCGTCACCAGCCCGCGACCGGTCTGGTCGAGGTCGGACTGAAGGCGGACGCCGAACCGCTCGCCGCCTTTCGCGAGGCCTATGGCGACAGCGTGGCCGACCCGTGGGGCACGCGCTTCACATGGTCCGCGAAGTGATCGAGAGATAAGAGAAAGGCGCCCGCGATGGGCGCCTTTTCCGCTTACAGGATGTGGTTCACATGGCCCATCTTGCGGCCCGGCTTCACCTCGGCCTTGCCGTAGAGATGCACCTGATACCGTGCGAGCTTTGCCAGCCCCGGCACCCGATCCATGTCGTCGCCGATCAGGTTCTCCATCTCGACATCGCAATGGCGCGAGCCGTCGCCTAGCGGCCAGCCGGTTACGGCGCGGATATGCTGCTCGAACTGGTCGACAGCGCAGCCCGCCTGCGTCCAGTGGCCCGAGTTGTGCACGCGAGGCGCGATCTCGTTCACGATCAACGCGTCGCGGGTGACGAAAAGCTCGACCCCCATCACGCCGACATAATCGAGCTTGTTCAGGATCTTGGCCGCCAGCAGAACCGCATCGGTGCGCTGGTTGTCGGTGATCGCGGCGGGCACCAGCGTGGTGCGCAGGATGCCGCCCTCGTGCTTGTTCTGGCCCGGATCGAAGCAGGAGATCGCGCCATCATCGGCGCGCGCGCCAATCACGGAGATCTCCTTGAAGAACTCCACGAAGCCTTCGAGGATCGCGGGCGCGCCCTTCATATCCTCCAGCGCGGCGGCGGCCTCTTCGGGCGCTTTGATCACTACCTGACCCTTGCCGTCATAGCCGAAGCGACGGGTCTTCAGGATCGCGGGGCAGCCGATCTCGGCAATTGCCTCCTGCAGGTCCTCGAGATCGTCCACGGCGGCGAAGGGTGCGGTGGCGAGGCCCAGATCGTTGAGGAAGGCTTTCTCGACCAGACGGTCCTGACTGACCGCGAGCGCCTTGCGGTTCGGGCGGATCGGCTTGAGGCTTTCCAGAAGATCGAGCGCCGAGGTCGGCACGTTCTCGAATTCGTAGGTGATGACGTCCACCGCCTCGGCGAAGGCCCGCAGCGCGGCCTCGTCCTCGTAGCCGGCGGTGGTCACCGCATGGGCCACGTCGCCTGCGGGCGGGTTCGCGCCCGGCTCGAAGATATGGGTCTTGTAGCCCAGACGCGAGGCCGCGACCGAGAGCATCCGGCCCAGCTGACCGCCGCCGAGGATGCCGATCACCGATCCATAGGGCAGGGGCTCACTCATCTTCCGGCTCCTCCTTGATCGAGGCCGAGAGCTTCTCGCGCCAGTCGTCGAGCCGCTTCGCGAGATCCGCATCGGACACGGCCAAGATCCCCGCCGCCATCAGACCGGCATTGGCAGCCCCCGCAGCCCCGATCGCCATGGTCGCGACCGGGAAGCCCTTGGGCATCTGCACGATGGAATAGAGGCTGTCGACGCCCGAGAGTGCGCGGGTCTGCACCGGCACGCCGATCACCGGAACGCGCGTCTTCGAGGCCATCATGCCCGGCAGGTGCGCGGCGCCGCCAGCGCCTGCGATGATGACGTGCAGCCCACGCTCCACGGCCGTCTTGCCATAGGACCAGAGCCTGTCGGGAGTGCGATGGGCCGAGACGATCTTCGCCTCGTATTCCACACCGAGTTCGTCGAGAATTTCCGCCGCCTCTTTCATCGTGGACCAGTCGGACTGGCTGCCCATGATGATTCCCACTTTCACGCTCATGACGCCCCCTTTGCAGATGGAGCGCGCACTATAGGAATCTGTGCCGTCGCGGCAAGCCCCGGAGGCGCGCAGGCGCCGATCCGATTGGTCGGAGGTCAGGTTCAGGCGATGATGTCGGGGGTAAGCTGGTCTTCGATCCGCGCGATCTCGTCTTTCAGGGCCAGCTTTTGCTTTTTCAGCCGCACAAGGCGCAGCTGGTCGGAATGCACCGCCTGCGTGAGCGCCAGGATCGCCTCGTCCAGATCGCGGTGTTCGCGGCGCAGCACTTCCAGTTTTACCCGCAGCACTTCTTCATGATCCATCTCGAGATGGGCGTTCATATCCGTATCGTCCGGTTCTGGTTGCGCAAAATATCATCCGCCCGACTCGGCCAAGGCGGTCAGGTGGGAGGGTCAATATAACAGGTTTCGAACGGGTTAGGAGAAAATTTGCCGTCAGCGTAAATGGTCGGCGGGGTCTTGCAGGGGGCTTCCACGCCGCCCATATTTGATCAGTGGGCTGCCGAAGATCGGGGCCCGAACTTGCAACGTCGCTTGATCAAGGGCTTGCCGAATGACGAAACTGAGTTTTGGCGCACATCCCTACCTGCTGGGCTTCGACCAGCTGGAACGGCTGGTGGAACGCACCGCCAAGGGATCGGATGCCTATCCGCCGTATAACATCGAACAACGCGGCGAGGATGCGTTCCGCATCACGCTCGCAGTGGCAGGCTTCCGCGAGGAAGACCTCGCGATCACGCTCGAAGACCGGGCACTCGTGATCCGCGGCCGTCAAAGCGAAGAGGACAGCGAACGCCTGTTCCTTCATCGCGGCATCGCCGCACGGGCCTTTCAGCGCAGCTTCGTGCTCGCCGAAGGGGTCGAGGTCGCAGCCGCCACGATCGAGAACGGTCTTCTGCATGTCGATCTGAACCGGGCCCCGCCCGAGACGATCGTGCAGACCATCCCGATCGAGCGGAAATGAACAGGCAGGAAAGGAAACGCGCAATGAATACGGAATATGATTTCGGCGATAATGCCGAGCATCCCATCGTCTATGTCCGCGAAGTGGCGGTCGTCGATCTGCCCGAGGAAATCCGGGCCGAGCTGGACGATGTCGATCACCTCTATGCGGTGCATGACAGCGATGGCGAACGGCTCGCGCTGGTGAAGGACCGCAAGCTGGCCTTCTCGCTGGCCCGGCAGAACGATCTGGACCCGGTCTCGGTCCATTGATCGGCTGAAAGGACGCGAAAGGCGCCCGGGGGTTCACCCTCGCGGCGCCTTTTTCATTTCCAGATGCGAGATCGCGAAAGAAGCCGCGACGCATCCGGTAAACAGGTACAGCCCCCAAGCCGTCTCGAGCCGCCCGACGCCCACGCCCTTTGCCACCACGATATAGATCGCGATCAGGAAGATATCGGCCATCGCCAGTTTGCCGAGGATATTGAGCGCGGGCAGCAGGCGCGGCGCGGCCAGATCGAACTGGATCAGCGCAACGCCGATCACCTTCAGATAGGGGGCAAACAGGGCGAGGAAGCTGACGAGCAGGGCGAGGAACACATCCGTCCGCCAAAGCGTCTGCAACCCGCTGAGCACCGAAATCTCTTCCAGCCCGAAGAAGGGCAACAGCCCCGCGCGCAGAAGCGGCGCGGCCCAGGCGAGGGGGAAGAGAAGCAAGAGCGCCAGATTGGCGTATTTCAGCATCGACCGGCGCTCACCCCTAGGGGCGCGCAGGCCCCGTTACGACTTGGATTCTTTCTTCGCGATCGGCACCACGTTGGGCTGCGGACCGTCTTCGATTTCGTAGCCCAGCAGCGGCAGGATGTCACGCAGGTCGCGCTCCAGCAGGCTAAACTCGGCACTGAGCTCGCGCTCTTCGGTCTCGACATCGGTCAGCCATTCGCGCAGCTCCGAGCAGGTCCGGCGGGCGACAGAAATCTGATCGCTCAGGGTCTCGGCCTCTTGCTGGCGCTGTTCGAGGAAGGCGCGGGCGCGTTTGACTTTCTCGGCGGAATAGACCTCAGCGAGATCGCGCGATTGCAGGCTCATCTGCGCGGCCAGTTCCAGAAGTTCGGGCTCCAGCCCGCCCAGATCGGGATGCTGGCGCAGATGGGTGATCCGCTCGCGTACGGCGTCGAATTCACCCGAGAGTGCGAAGACGCCCGCGCGGTCGGAGTCGTGGGCGCTGCGATAGGCGCGGGCTACGTCATCCATGCCGACATGAAAGCGGCGATGGCTGCCTTCGAGCTTGGACACGCGCGAACAGGAGGGCAGATAAAGCAAGAGGATCAGCGCCAGCAAGGCCGCGCCCACCTGCAGCCAGACACCGAAATCGGGCAGGGCGGTTTCGCCGAATTGCGCCTCTAGGCTGAGCCACGGCATCAGCCCGAGCGAGGCGGCTGCGACCGCGCCGATGGCGGCGAGTGCGGTGACTGCGACAGTGACGGTGAGCGTTTGGCCAATTGCCGCGTTGAAACGGTCTAGATTGGCGCTTCCTACCTGTTCGGTTTGCATGATGTGACCTCCCCCCGGTTCCCATATTGAAGATAGCGGCCAGTTCCGGTCCGAGATTGAGTCTCGTTGGCGGATCAAGCACTTGGGGAGAATGCGCGGAAATTCGCTTGGTTCCGCAGCCGGTGTGTTAACGAAGCGTTTCGATCGGCCCTTCGGCGCGTCCATGGATGAACTGCTGGACGTAAGGGTCTGAAGTTTTGTCCATTTCCGCGATCGGACCCTCCCAGCGAATTTTGCCCGCGTGAAGCATCGCCACGCGGTCGGCAATCGCGCGGACCGAGGTCATGTCATGGGTGATCGTCATTGCGGTCGCGCCCATCTCGGTGACGATCTCGCGGATCAGCTCGTTGATGACGCCTGCCATGATCGGGTCGAGCCCGGTCGTGGGTTCGTCGAAGAAGATGATCTCGGGCTCAGCGGCGATGGCGCGGGCAAGGCCTACGCGTTTCTGCATCCCACCCGACAGTTCCGCCGGATACAGGTCCGCCACATCCGGCGACAGGCCGACGCGGCGCAGCTTCTCCACCGCGATCTCGCGCGCCTCCGCCTTGGGCCGTTTCAGCGCGCCGCGCAGCAGGCGGAAGGCCACGTTTTCCCAGACCGAGAAGCTGTCGAACAGCGCGCCGCCCTGAAACAGCATTCCGAAGCGGGCGAGGAACGCGTCGCGCTCGCCCTCGTGGACGTCGACCCCGTCGAGGGTGATTTTGCCGCCATCGGGCTCGATCAGCCCGAGGATGCATTTCAGCAGCACCGATTTGCCGGTGCCCGAGCCGCCGATGATCACGGTTGATTGGCCCGTCGGCACCACAAGATCGACGCCGCGCAGGACGTGTTTCGATCCGAAACTGCGGGTTATGGCGTCGAGGGTGATCATGCCGAGAAGAAGGCCTCCGTCAGCACGTAATTCGCGGCGAGGATCGCGACCGAGGCGGCGACCACCGCCGATTTCGTGGCCCGGCCCACGCCCTGCGCGCCGCGGCCCGAATTCATCCCGTGATAGCAGCCCATCGTGGCCACGATGAAGCCGAAGGCCGCCCCCTTCACGAGGCCCGATCCCACGTCCCAGAATTCAAGGAAGTCCCAAGTGTTCTTGAGATAGGTGGCCGAGTTGAAGCCGAGGCGGTTCACGCCGACCATCCAGCCACCCATGATCCCGATCACGTCGCCCACGCCGACGAGCATCGGCACGCAAAGCGTCGCGGCCAGCACGCGCGGCACGGTGAGATATTTCATCGGGTTGGTCGAGAGCGTGGTGAGCGCGTCGATCTGCTCGGTCACTTTCATCGTGCCGATTTCGGCCGCGATGGATGAGGCCACGCGCGCGGCCACCATCAAACCGCCCAGAACCGGGCCCAGCTCGCGCACCATGCCGATCGCGGTGATCGAGGGCACGACCTGTTCGGCCGAGAAGCGCGCGCCGCCCGCGTAAATCTGCAGCGCGAGCGCGGCGCCGGTGAACAGCGCCGTCATTCCCACGACCGGCAGCGACAGCCAGCCGATATTGAGGCACGCAAGCCAGAACTCGCGCAGGTAGAAGGGCGGGCGGAGCAGGTGGCTCAGCGTCTCGCCCACAAAGAGCGACAGCCGCCCCGTCGCCGCCATCAGCGCAAGCGTGGCCCGCCCCAGCGCGGCCAGCGGTCGGCTGAGCGCCGCTGCATTCATCCGGTGGGCTCCGCGTAATTCCGGGCGTAGCGGGGACCGAGCGAGGTCAGGATCTCATAGCCGATCGTGCCCGCCAGATCGGCCAGCGTATCGACACCCTGATGAGGCCCCAGCAGATCGAGCGTGTCGGGCACCGTATCGAGATCGGTCACATCCACCGTCAGCAGGTCCATCGAGACGCGACCCCGCAGCGGACATGCCGTGTCGCCTGCATAAAGCGCGGTGATGTTCGACAGCACGCGGTGAATCCCGTCGGCATAGCCCGCCGAGAGCGTCGCGATTTTGGTCTCGCGCTCGGCGGTCCAGGTGTTGCCGTAGCCCACGGTCTCGCCGGGCTGGACCACGCGGGTCTGGATCACCGGCAGCGACAGGGTCGCCACGTGGCGGGCCTCCTCGAAGGGGCGCCCGCCGTAGAGGCCGATGCCGGGCCGCGTCACGTCGAAATGATAATCGGGGCCCAACAGAATGCCGCCCGTCGCCGCGAGCGAGCGGTTCAGCCCCATGCCGTCGGTCATCCGTTTGAACTCGGCCAGCTGCTTGGCGTTCATCTCGTGCTCGGGCTCGTCGGAACACGCGAGGTGGCTCATCACCAGCTCGATCCCGCGCTCCATCAGCTGCGGGGCGGTGGCTTGCCACTCGGCTGCCTCCATCCCGAGCCGGTTCATCCCGGTGTCGAGCTGCACGCCCACGGGGCTCTCGGGGATCGCCTGCAGATGCCGCTGCGCCTGTTCGGCGGAGTTCAGCATCGGGATCAGCCGCGCGTCGCGCAGGAAACCCGCATCGCCCGCCATATGACCGCCGAGGATGAAGATCCGCGCGTCCTCACCCAGATGCGGGCGCAGCCGCGCGCCTTCCTCGGCCAGCGCGACAAAGAAGTCCCGCGCACCCGCCTGATACAAAGCCGGTGCCACGCGCCCTGCGCCCAAGCCGTAGCTATCGGCTTTCACCACCGCCGCCGTGCGCGTCGCCGCGCCCGATTGCGCATCGAGAGCGCGCCAATTGCTGACCACTGCGTCGAGGTCGATATGAAGATTTGCCTGTGCCATGGCCCCTTTTTCTGCGCACACGGTCTCAGGTCAAGGGCAATCCGCGCAAGCCGCGTGCATGGCTGCGTTTCAGGGAAAGCTGCGCCCGTCTTCCAGCCGCGCAAGGATGGCCTCCGGCCCGCCCTGATGCGCCTCCCAGATCAGCACGGCGCAAGCGGCCTCGGCATAAAGCCCGTTGTCGCGCCCGGCCTGCGGCGCCCAGTCGAAAGGCGAGCTGGGCAGGTCGGCGCGCGGCAGGGCCTGACAGCGTTCGATACCCGTTCCCGGCCCGAGATAGCGCGGATCGTTCGAGACCAGCACCGAGAGCCCCTCGTCGAACCATGCGGGCATGCGGCCGCGCACCTGACCCAACACGCCCACCCGGGCATGGGTCTCGGTATGGGCCAACTCATGGGCGAGGATCGTCTCGGTCAGCCCGCGCGGAGCCACGCGAACGACGGCCCAAGCCCCGAGCGAATAGGTCACCGCCGCCGCCCCCCGTCCGCCAAGGCGGCGGTCGCAGGCGTCGCTCGTGCAGGCGAGAATGCGGGTATGGGCTTCGCGCGTGGGATAGAATTGGCCGACGGTGTCGCGCGCCGCATCGACCGTCTCGACCAGATCGCGGCGCTCTGCGCGGCTCATCTCATGTTCGACGAAAATGCCGGGCGCGGCCCGGTCCATCCCGAAACAGCGCGGGCACAGCCCGGCCGCCAGCACCGGGTAGAACCACAAAAGCGCGAGCAGACCCAAAAGCCCACCCGCCAGAAGTGCCAATACTGAGACCCGGATGACGCGCCACATGCTGCCAAGATGGCGCAAGCGGCGTCTTTGACCAAGCGTCAGTCGCGCGGGCGGAGAATTTGTCGCAGAGCGCCGTGCAGCGTCTGCACTTCCGAGCGCGTCATCGCGAAACGCGTCCACATGTTGCGCAGGTTGCGCTTCATCATCGGCGCCTTCGCGGGCGGGTGGAAGAAGCCTGCCTCCTCGAGCCGCTGCTCGAAATGATCGCCCAGCTTCTCGACCTCGACCGCGCTCGCCGGATCATGGCCCGCAAGCCCCGGATCGACCGGCACCGAGTCGAGCGTGTGGCGCGAATACTCATAGGCCGACAGCAGCACCGCCTGCGCGAGGTTGAGCGAGAAGAATTCCGGGTTCACCGGCACCGTGATGATCGCATTGGCGCGCAGGATGTCGTCATTCTCCAGCCCGGTGCGCTCGGGCCCGAAAAGCACGCCGACCTTCTGGCCCACGACGATGCGCTTCCTCGCCTCCTCCATCGCCGCCTCGGGCGTGTAGATCGGTTTGGGCAATTCGCGGCCCCGCGCGGTGGTCGCGAAGACGTAATCGCAATCGGCCACCGCCTCCGCCACGCTGTCATAGACACCCGCGAAATCGAGCACCTGACCGGCAGCTCCCGAGGCCATCGCCACCGCTTTGGGGTTGGGCCAGCCGTCGCGCGGTTCCACCAACCGCATCTTGCGCAGCGAGAAGTTCAGCATCGCGCGCGCCGCTGCCCCGATATTCTCGCCCATCTGCGGACGCACGAGGATGAAGGCAGGCTGGGCGGGATCGGGAATTTCGGGCGTATTGGGCATGGGCGGTCCTTTCGCGCCTCTCCTAGTCGCGCAAGCTGGCACTGGCAAGGCCGCGCCGCTTGCGTTAATAGGCGGCCAAGACCCGCAAAGGAGCCTGCCCATGGCCGAAGACCGCCCGCAGATTTACCTGATCACGCCGCCCGCTTTCGACGCCGAGGAATTCGCGCCGAAACTGGCCTCGGTGCTCGATGCGCATGACATCGCCTGCATCCGCCTGTCGCTGGCCAGCCGCGACGAATACGAGATCGGTCGGATCGCCGATGCGATGCGCGAAGTGGCCCATGCCCGCGACGTGGCGCTGGTGATCGAATCCCATGTGGCCCTCGTCGAACGCCACGGGCTCGACGGGGTGCATTTCACCGACGGCGCGAAGCAGATCCGCTATGGCCGCAAGGAGCTGGGCGACGACGCGATCGTCGGAAGCTACTGCGGCAATTCCCGCCATGAGGGGATGAACGCGGGCGAGGCGGGGGCCGACTATGTCTGCTTCGGCCCGATCGGCGAGACCAATCTCGGCACCGCCGAACCCGCCGAACATGAGCTGTTCGCATGGTGGTCGGAAGTGATCGAAGTGCCGGTGGTGGCCGAAGGTGCGCTCACCGAAGAGCTCGTCACGAAATTCGCCCCCGTCACCGACTGGTTCGCCTTCGGCGACGAGGTCTGGCGCGAGGACGACCCGGCCGCAGCTCTGGGACGGTTCATCAAGGCGATGTCGTGATGCCGGATTGGCTCGGCGATAGCGACGGCCCGATGGGCGATCATGGGGCCTTCATGGAGAGCGAGCTGCAGGTGCCGCGCGCTGATCTGGCCTCGCATATCCGCCAGCTTCCGGGCAAGCGGCTGCTGATCGGGCTGGTCGGCGGACCCGGTGCGGGCAAGTCGCATCTCGCGCATGCGCTGGCCGAGGCGCTCGGGGAGCAATCGGCCATCGTCGCGATGGACGGCTTTCACCGCGATAATGATTGGCTCGACGCGCGCGGCTTGCGCAACGTGAAGGGCGCGCCGGAAACATTTGATACGGAAGGGTTTTCGCAACTTCTCGCGCGGCTGAAATCGAGCCGTCAGGACGAACCCGTGCCGACCTTCGACCGCGATCTGGACGCCACCGTTCCGGGCGGCGCAAGCGTGCCGGGCTCCGCGAAATACCTGATCGTCGAAGGCAATTATCTGCTGCTGACGCGGCCCGGTTGGACCGATCTCTATCCGCTTTTCGATCTCACGATCCGCATCGATCTGCCAGAAGAGGTGCTGCGCGAGCGGCTGACCCGACGCTGGCGCGATCAGGGCTGCGATCTGGCCGAGACGCGCCGCCGCGTCGAGGAAAACGACCTGCCCAATGGCCGTACCATCACGCGCGAGAGCCGCGCCGCCGATCTGGTTGTGCGGGACTGATCCCTTCGGCTTGGCTGAAATATCCCGGGGGGCTGGCAAGGCCAGCGGGGGCGGAGCCCCCTCTTTCTTTTAAGATTTTCGCCCTCCGGCGACGGGGATGGAGACCCCTCAACGCTCTGAAATACTGAGAAAAATCCCGTCCTTTCCTCGCACCGTCAGATGCGCGACGGGGACCGGTTCGCGCCCCTCGACCGCCTCAAACCGAAACGCCCGCAGCAGCATCGCGAGCAGAAGCGGCCCCTCCGCCATTGCGAAGCCTGCGCCGGGACAGACCCGCGCGCCCGAGGAGAACGGGATATAGGCCCGGCGCTGGCAGGCCTTGCCGTTTTCGGTCTCCCATCGGCTCGGGTCGAACCCGTCGGGATTGTCCCAGAGCCGTTCGTGGCGATGCAGATGCCACGGTGAGATCACCACCTGGCTGCCCGGTTTGACCGCGCGGTTGCGGAAACGCTCCGGGCAGGTCGCCTCGCGGACGAACATCGGCACGGGCGGATAAAGCCGCATCGCTTCGCGGAAGGTCGCGCGGTTCAACTTCAGCTTGGAAAGCACGGAAAAGTCGTGACTTTCCGCCAGCGCGGTCTCGGCTTCTTCGGCCAGCCGATCCTGCCATTCGGGATGCGTCGCCAGCAGATAGAGCGCCCATGCCAGCGCCGAGGCGGAGGTCTCGTGGCCCGCGAGAAAGAAGATCGCGACCTGATCGACCATCTCGGCGGTGTCGAAGGTCTCGCCGGTTTCGGGATCGGCGGTGGTCATGATCTTGGTCGCCAGATCGTCGGGCGCGGTGCCGGCGGCGATCCGGGCGGCGCGCTCTGTCGTCAGCCGCTCGATCAGCGCGCGGATATGGGCCGCCGTGCGCTTCGTCTCGCGCGAATGGAACCGCGGGAACCAGCGCGGCAGCGGCAGCAGCGCGCCGAGATTGACCACCGGGGAGGCGCGTTGGTGGCGCTTGAAGGCTGCGAACACGGCGCTGGCGGTCGCATCCTCGATCGGGATCGAGAACAGGGTGCGGAAGATGATATCGGCGGCAACGTGAGAGGTTTCCGTTTCAATATCAATCGGTTCGGCGTCGGTCTTCACCTTCATCCGCTCGACGCAAGCCTCGCCCGCCGCCCACATCGCCGGGAAAGTCTCGCGCAGTTTGCCGCCTTCGAAGGCCGGGTCGATGATCCGGCGCTGGCGCTGCCACTGCGCGCCGTTGGTGATGAACACGCTCTCGCGCAGAAGCGGTTTCAGCCCCTCGCGCACGCGGTCGGATTTCGGGAAATGCATCGGGCGTTTGTTGAGCACCAGATCGACCAGATCGGGGTCGTTGCACATGTAGGAGCGGAAGAACGGCGTGCGGAACTCGGCCATCCACGCGCGGTAGAGACGCGCGGGCTGGGCCGAGAGGATGTCGGATTTGAACAGCCGGAAATAGCGCCAGAGCGAGACGCGATCCGGGCGCGGCGTCGGTTTCGGGGGCAGGCGGGACGGCTGGCTCATGCGACGCTCGTGAACCGGTTCGCGGGCGTCGTGATCCGGCTTTTCGACGGGGCGCGGCCGCGGAAGCGCTCGGCCAGTGTCAGCGGCCCGGCAGTGAGGCGGAAATAGTCGTAATCTCCGGGCCGGTCGAAGGCGCAGAGATACTGGAAATGCAGCCGGAAGAAGCGCCAGCGGAGGGTGCGCCAGCGCTCGGGGCTGAGCGTTTGGGTGAAGGCGGCGGAGATCACCAGCGGGTGGATCTGGCCGTCCGGTGCCACGCCCGAGACCGCGACCGGATCGCAGAGCGCGAAGGCGCAGCCATCGCCCGGCGCGGTGACGTCGAGCCAGAACAGCTCCGGCCGGGTGGAGAGGTAGGCGAGATCGGCGCGCAGGCGGGTCGCGCGGGGCAGGTAGCTTACCATCGGGACGACCTGACCGAGCGAGAGGAAGGCGAGCGCGGGGGGCGCTGCCCCCCGGCCTGACGGCCTCCCCCCGGGATATTTTTGCCAAGAGGAAGGGGGGAGGCGGTTCTCGCGGATCAGGTCGGCGAGGATCGAGACGGCGAGATGGGCGCCCGAGGAATGGCCGACGATCAGCACCTCGTCCCAGTCCTCGCGCATCGCCTCTTCGATGCGGGCGGCGAACTCGGCCATGCGGGCTTCGAGTTCCGGCGGGTTCGCGCCGCCCCAGCGCGCGGTGAAGGCGTAGTCATGCATCAGGTAATGGGCGAAGAGCTTGCCGTCCTTGGCGCGGAACCAGCGTAGGGTCAGGGTGAGGATCGCGGCGCCGAGGATGAGGCCCGCGAGCCAGTCGAGCGGGAATCCGGGCAGGAGCGCCAATGCGAGTGCGGTCGCAGCCCAGCCGAGGCCGATCCCGATCAGCGCCTGCACGATCAGCGCGACGATCGGGTAGAGCGCGGCGATCACCGGGCCCTTGCGCAGCCGCATCAGCCGGAACAGCGCGCCGGAGGCGATATAGGCCCAGGCGGTGCGGACCAGTTGCGCGTAGGTCGCGGGGATCGATTTGCCCATGGATGAGCGCACGATATCGGACCAGACGAGCACCTCGACATCGGCCTCGACCTCCGCGCCGTCCTGCGTCGACGTGATGTGCCAGCCATAGGGGCCGCCCGCGCGTTTCGGGGCCAGCGCGATCTCGTAGCCGGAGATGCGGGCCTGGGCTGCGCCTTCCTTGCGGTAGAGCTCGCGATAGCGGCGGGGATGAATCGGGTCGTAGCCGGGGATGTAGAACACCCGGCGCCTGTGCACCCGCCCTTTAGGTCCGCTTGTCATTCACTGCCCTTCCTCGCGGGCAGATTAGCGGTCCTGCGCGGCGAAAGTAAGGAAAATCAGTGCTCTGCGCGCGACCAGCGCAGCTGGTTCGCCTCGATCGCGGCGATGCGCTTTTCGGTCTTGGGGTGGGTCAGCAGCCAGGCGGGTGTGGTCTGGCCCGCGTTCTTGGTCAGCGCGTCGAGCTTGTGAAACAGCGTGACCTGCGGCTCGGTGCCGAAGCCCGCCTTGATCATCAGCGCGGAGGCGAATTCATCGGCCTCGAACTCGTCGCGCTGGCTGAGGCGGGCGGCGAGCGCGGCGGTGATCAGATTGGCGATCCACGGGCCGATGAAGGGGATGAAGCGGCCAAGCACCGTCATCAGCACGGCGCGCAGGGCGTTCTGGCCCGAAAAGTCGATCATGCGGCGGCGCGAATGGCCCAAGGCGACATGGCCCAACTCATGCGCGATCACCGAGGTCAGTTCTTCCGGAGACACTTCGCCCGCGCGATATTTGCGCATGAAGCCTTCGGTGATGAAGACGCGGCCATCGGGGGCGGCGAGGCCGTTCACCGGCTCGATCTGGTAGACATGGACGGGGATTTCCGAGACTTCGAGCGCGGCGGCGAGCCGGTCGAGATAGGGCTCCAGCTTGCTGTCGCGCAACCGGCGCGAATTCCCGTTCAGCTGGCGTTTGAGTTGCCAGGTCGAGAAGTGCCACATGGCGAAGCCGTAGAGGACCAGCAGCAGGATCGGGAGAAGGCGGAACAACATGGGATGGATATGGCGGCTCGCAGGCCCGTGATCAAGCTTCGTGATCAGGCGTCGGATTGAGGGGCTTTCGGGGCGCGCTTGGCCGCGTGCCACAGCCACCAGCCGAAGGCGAAGGCGGCAGCACCCGCGCCCAGCAGCCCCAGCGCGTTGCCTGCAAGCTCGGCCGCGGCGTCCAGATTGGCCCCGAAGGTGATGCCGAGGCCCACATAGGTGGTGACCCAGACCGCTTCGCCCGCCAGATCCGCGAGGGTGAAGCGCCGATGCGCGAAGCCGGACGCGCCAGCTGCGAGGTTCACCCAAGGCCCGAGCGCGGAGAACATCCAGCGGGTGAAGAAGACGGTGACCGCGCCGCGTTTGCGCAGGGCGGCCATCGCTTTCGCGACCAGTGCGCCGCGTTTGGTGTCGGGATGGGGCAGAAAGCGCTCGGCCCGGCGGCCCAGCTGGAACCCCACCTGATCGCCGATCACCGCGCCGGTGAAGGCTGCGCCGCCGACGGTCGCGAGGTCCAGATCGCCCGAGGCCACGAAGGCGCCGCTTGCGATCATCATCAGCGAGGACGGCGCCGGGATCGCGAGGCAGCTCAGGAAGGTCGTGAGACCCAGCAGCCACGGCCCGTAAAGCGGCACCTGCGCGAGCAGCCAATCTGAAAGGTCGGAGAAGCTCATTGCTGTGGCTGCGCCTCTTTGTCGGCGATGGTCTTGGGCAGGCCGAGCGAGAGTTTGCGGATCAGGTCCTGCAGCGGCTCGCCCTTGGCCTTTGCGATACGTTCCAAGGTCGGGCGGCCCGCGCCGACCAGCGCACGCCCATCCTCGATGCCGAGGATCGCGTCGACCTCCTCGATCTCCAGATGCCAGCTGCGCGCGATATAGCCCGGCGTCATCCATTCCTCGGGGCTTTGATGCAGATGGGCGGGATCCGACCAGTAGATCGCGCGCGAGACGAACCTTGCGCCGAAGAACAACGACAGCGCGACCGCGAGAATGAAGCCCAGCGAGGCGATCTTGTGATGCCCCCAGAGGTAGCGCAGCCGGTTCATCCGAGTTCCTTCATGGCCGCGGTGATCCCCTCAAGCGTCAGCGGATGCATCCGGTTCTCGAAGATCTCGCGGATGATCTGGATCGACTGCGTGTAGCCCCAGCCGCGTTCGGGGATCGGGTTGAGCCATGTGTGATCGGGCCATTGCTCGCGCGCACGGGTCAGCCAGACATGGCCCGCCTCGTCGTTCCAATGCTCGTTCGCGCCGCCGCGATGGGTGATCTCATAGGGGGACATCGACGCGTCGCCCACGAAAATGCATTTGTAATCGGGACCATAGCGGTGGAGCACGTCCCAGGTCGGCGTCGCCTCGTTCCAGCGGCGCTTGTTCGATTTCCAGACGCCCTCGTAGAGGCAATTGTGGAAATACCAGTGTTCGAGATGTTTGAACTCGGACTTGGCCGCCGAGAACAGCTCTTCGACCAGTTGCACATGGGCGTCCATCGAACCGCCCACATCAAGGAATAGAACCACCTTCACCGCATTGTGCCGCTCGGGTCGGGTTTTCACGTCGATATAGCCCGCCTCTGCAGAGGCGCGGATGGTGCCGGGCAGGTCCAGTTCCTCATTCGCGCCATGCCGCGCCCATTGGCGCAGGCGTTTCAGCGCGACCTTGATGTTGCGGGTGCCCAGTTCCACAGTGTCGTCGAAATCGCGGAACTCGCGCTTGTCCCAGACCTTCACGGCGCGATGGTGGCGGCTCTCTTTCTGGCCGATGCGGACGCCTTCGGGATTGTAGCCGTAAGCGCCGAAGGGCGAGGTGCCCCCCGTTCCGATCCATTTGCTGCCACCCTGATGGCGGCCTTTCTGTTCCTCGAGCCGCTTTTTCAGCGTCTCCATCAGGTTGTCGAACCCGCCAAGCGCCTCGATCTGCGCTTTTTCCTCGTCGGTGAGGTGTTTCTCCAGCTGCTTGCGCAGCCATTCCTCGGGCAGATCAACGGCGTTGAGCACATCGTCCGGGGTGATCGCCTCCAACCCCGAGAACGCCTCGGAAAACGCCCGGTCGAACCGGTCGAGGAAGCGTTCGTCCTTCACCATCGCGGCGCGGGCGAAATAGTAGAAGCCGTCGATATCGTAGGTGCAAAGCCCTGCGGCCAGCCCTTCGAGGAAGCTCAGATATTCGCGCAGAGAGACTGGAACACCGCCGCGCCGCAGAGCATCGAAGAATGGCAGGAACATCGCCGCCCTCCGATTATGCCCAGATGCGGTTGATGATCACGGTGACGAAAAGGCCCACCAGCGCCAGCCCGATCGCATGGACGGCTGCATATTGCGCCCGGTCGAGCTTGTTGCCGCCGCGTTTGCGGGCCTTCCAGTCGCCCCAGATCAGCCCGATCACGACACCTGCCAGAACATACATGCTGCGCCCCCTTACGGTCTTGGTCCGGGCGCGCCCGGTCCGCCTTTTGCGGTCAGTTCACGCGAGCGCCCGCATTGGCGAGGGCCGCCACCTCATCCGCGCGGCGTTTCACCGCCGCGTCAGAGCCAAAGCCATAGCGCGCCCATTGCTGCATGTCGAGACGGGCCTGATGTTCCTTCGTCGCGTCACCAAGCTGGCCATAGGCTTCGGCGCGGATCATGTAGAGTGTGGCCATCAGCGAGGCGTTCTCACTCGACACATCCGAGGCCAGCGCGCGGTTCACCAGCGACACTGCCTCCTGCGCGCGGCCCGTGCCAAGCGCGTAGGCCGCAAGCTGCATGTCGATATGGGCGGCCTGAATTTCCGCGCCCGGGGTCGCGCGATAGATCCGGCCCGCTTTCTTGTAGGCCGCGACCGCTTTCTCGGGGTCGGTCTTCATCGTCAGCCGCCCGACCGCGAACCACGCGAAGGCGGCGCGGCTGTCATGCCAGCCCCGGCTGGTGGCGATCTTCGTGGCGCGTTCGGCAGCGGCCCGGCGGCGGTTGTCGTTCGCCCCTTGGCCGAGCGCGGTGGTGATCGCCTTCACATAGGCGCGCGGCGTCGGATCGGCGGGCAGCGTGCGCATCGAACCGCCCGACGGGTGGATCTTCGACAGGATCGCGGGCAGGGCCGCGCGCACTTCGGCGGGGCTCATGCCGGTATGCAGCGCCGGATCGTAATAGGCGCGCAGGATCGTCATGTCGAACTTGGTCAGCACGGTGTGGAAATTGTCGTCGTTCCAGACCGTGTCGGGCAGGCGGTAGAGATCGTTCACCGGCCCGAGCGCCTGGCTGACCTCCTCATGCAGGCAGTCGCGGATTTCCTGCGGCGTGGAGTCGGCCGGGATGAACACGGTGGCGGATTGGCGTTGCGTCAGCTTGGCCCAATCGCTCGCCTCGTCGCCATGCGAGTTGCGGTAATCCGTCCAGCTTTCGACGTTAGGCACCACGAAACAGGCGACGTTGGGAACCTCTTGGCGCATCTGCCGTTTGGGTACGAATTGCACCGAGATCGTGTTGGCATTGCCCGGCTCGGTCGAGACGTTCAGCCCCGCCTCGCTCTGCAGCCGGTGGACCAGATGGCCAAGCTCGGTCTGCGCCACGGGCGGCGCGTTGCCTGCGAGCGTGATCGAGACCGGGCCTTCGAACCGGGTGAAACGCGGCAGGGCGCGACCGGATTCGAGGAAGAAGCTGAGCTCCATGAAGTCGGCGCCCAGATGGCTGTTATCGGGGAGCCGCTCAGACGGGGGGCCGTTCTTGAGCCCCGGCGCCAGATCGGGCGCGGACAGATCGAGCAGCTGGGCCGTGCCGCGGGCCGTCGTCACTTCGGGGCTGTTGGTCGAACAGGCGGCGAGGGCGCCCGCGATGATCAGCGCGGCAAGCGTGCCCGCCCGCGCAGCAGCACGTCCGGGGGACGCGCCTTTCAGCAGGCCTGAGCGCGGTGCCGTCCCGAGGCGCGTCGGCGCCGGGGAGGCCGCGCTGAGCGGTTTGAATGCTAAGCGCATGGCAGCGTGTGATCCCTGTTCGTTGCCGCAAAGGTACACATACGGGTTTAAGCCCGACCAGTAAATCTTTGCCTTATAATTGGAATTTTGACCCTGCGCGCCCTGAAGCGGCGACATCCCGCCGGTTTGCTGCACAGCCAAGGCTGCAAAGCGCTGAACGAGACGGTTTCTGTGCGTGGGCGCTCGGATTGATCACGGATCCGCGAATCGCGCCGTGATCATCGCCATTGTCGCGGATCTACGGACGTTTTGTGGCTGTTTGCGCAACAATCGCCGCTGAAACGGCCGCAACTCCGGGCTGGAGGAGACGCGATGCGCAAAATGCGAAACGCCCGGAGCGAGCCCCGGGCGTTCGACAGTCTTCGTGGGGCGGATCAGGCGCGGCGACGGCGCCCACCACGACGCCCACCGACCGAGGAGGTCGCTGCTGCGGCGGAGGCTTCGGCGAAGCTGAGACCGCCCTCCTTCATCGCGTCGAGCGTCTTCGACAGGCGGATCCATTCCATCCCGTTCGGGTCGTGGTTCATCAGCAGGTTGGCGGCGCGGATCGCCTCCATCTCCTGATTGCGCACCGGGTTCATGATGGCCGAGGTCATGCCCGCGCCGATCGCCATAGGCAGGTAGGCCCCGTTGATCCCGTGGCGGTTCGGCAGGCCGAAGGAGATGTTCGACGCGCCGCAGGTGGTGTTCACGCCCAGCTCGTCGCGCAGGCGGTTGACCAGCGTGAAGACCTGACGGCCCGCGGAGGCCATCGCGCCCACCGGCATCACAAGCGGATCGACGACGATGTCATGCGCGGGGATGCCGAAATCGGCGGCGCGCTCGACGATCTTCTTGGCCACGGCGAAACGCACGTCGGGATCTTCGGAAATCCCCGTGTCGTCGTTCGAGATCGCGACGACCGGCACGTTGTATTTCTTCACCAGCGGCAGAACCAGTTCCAGACGCTCTTCCTCGCCGGTGACCGAGTTCAGAAGCGGACGGCCTTCGGCGGCTTCGAGACCCGCCTCGAGCGCCGCCGGGACCGAGCTGTCGATGCAGAGCGGCACGTCGATCACGCCCTGCACGCAGTTGATCAGGTCGCGCATCAGCGAGGGTTCGACGAAGTTGTTATCCGCATAGCGCGGGTCTTCCGCCATCTTGTTCGAGAACACCGCACCCGAGTTGATGTCCAGAACCGTCGCGCCGCAGGCGACCTGCTCGAGCGCGTCTTTCTCGACGGTCGAGAAATCGCCTTGCTCCAGCTCGGCTGCCAGCTTCTTGCGGCCGGTGGGATTGATCCGCTCACCGATGACGCAGAAGGGCTCGTCAAAGCCGATCACGACGGTTTTGGTTTTGGACTCAAGGACGGTGCGGGTCATTCATGGCCTCTCTGTTCGGCGATCCAATTGGCTGTGGCGGTGATACCGCCCAGCGGGAAGAAATGCACGGCTTCGATATTCGACGGGCAATCGGCGGCCAGATCGGCCAGCAATTCGGTCGGCTCGAAGGGCATGAGCAGCTTGGTCACGTCGCGGGCGCGCTTTTGCAGCACTTTCAGCGAAGGGCCGACGCCGCAGGCGATGGCGAATTTCAGAAGCGTCTGCAGCTTCGCGGGGCCCGCGATGCCCAGATGGACGGGCATTTCGATGCCGTTGGCTTCCAGACGCTTGGCCCAGTCGCGGATCGGACCGGCCTCGAAGGCGAATTGCGTGGCGATCGCCATATCCGCATCGGTGCGGTTCGCGAAATCCTGCTTGAGCTTCAGCGCGGCCATCACCTCGGCCTCGCCGCCTTTGGGGTCGATGTCGCGGTTGCCCTCGGGGTGGCCGGCGACGTGCAGACGCGCGAAGCCGTCGAAGGCGCCGGTTTCGATCATCTGCATCGCGCAGTGGAAGTCGCCCTTCGGCTCGGCCACGCCGCCACCCAGCAGCAGCGCCTGCTCGACGCCTGCCTCGCCGCGATAGCGCGCGACCCAGTCATTGAGCTGCGCCTCGTCGCGGATGATGCGCGCGGGGAAGTGCGGCATCGGCTCGAAGCCCTCTTCGCGCAGACGCTTGGCGGTGGCGAGCATCTCCTCGATCGGGGTGCCGTCGATATGAGCGATATAGACGCGGGAGCCCTTCGCGAACAAAGGCGCGAAGCTTTCCACCTTGGCGGCGGTGCGCGGCATGACCTCGACCGAGGCGCCTTCCAGCAGAGCCACCATCTTGCCGTTGACCGGCGGGCGGGCCGGTTTCGCAGCCTCACGGCGGAAATTCACAAGAGCCATGCGCCTATTCTCCCTTACGCGTCGGGCTGGGTGTTCCAGCCGTCATTGGCAATCAACGCACGCAACCGCGCGTCGTCATAGTCAGAGAGAATACGCGCCAGAACGGCTTCGGCCGCCTCGGCATCGTCGCCGGGCTCCTCGCCCTCGGGCACTTTGCGCCACTCGGCCAGATAGGCGTCGCTGTCGCGGGCGCCGATCTTCATGGCCGCGCGGTCGATCGCCTGCTCGAACCGTTCCGGCAGCGGTTTCTTGACGCCACGCCGTCCCTTGCCCGCAATGATCTGGGCCGGGATGTCGCGCCAATAGACCAAGGTGATCTGTGCCATGCGAATCTCTCCTCGTATGCGCAGAATTGCCCGAAACCGAAGCGGGACAGGGTGGATTTTCGACATTCCGTCGCGGCTGAGCGACGTGCCGGCGACTGTGGGGCAGGTGATAGCAGCCGGGCAGGGGGCTGGGCCACCTCTGTGCATCGGAATAATTCGCGCCAAGATCATGAGCGTCGCTCAAGCGGCCTGCGGCACAAACGCCGCGCGGCGATCTGGCACATTCTGTGACGCGCCGCACTGTCTACATCCTCCGGGCAACCCGAAAACAGGCCGCCCCTGTGCGGTGCGGCCAAGTCAGAGAGATGATCCGAGATGACCAAGACCCCCATTCTGATCGCGGCGCTGTTCACCGCGCTCCCCTTCGCCGCCCAGGCCGAGAGCCCCGGCGAGCAGTTCATGTCCACCTGGGATCTCGATGGCAACGGCACCGCGACGCTGGCCGAGCTGGAGCAGATGCGCTCGGATGTCTTCGCCTCTTTCGATGCCAATGAAGACGGCAAGCTCGACGCCGAGGAACACGCGGTCTTCGACGAGGCGCGCGCCAATGACGTGGCGGGCTACGAGGGCCAGCAGCGCGCGCAGATGCAGAAGATGGCCGATGGCATGACGATGGCCGCGACCGATGCTGACGGCGACAAGCTGGTGACGCTGGCCGAGTTCCAGACCAGCACGGCCAAGTGGTTCGCCCAGCTCGACAAGAATGCCGATGGCGGGATCACCATCGACGATTTCGCGCGCAAGCCCGCACAGTAACGCCCGCACAGTCAGGGCAACGCCATGACGCCCGGTCGCCTTGCGGTCGGGCCGTCAGGTGCTGGTGGCCGTGATCCGGGGCAGGAACTCGGCGCGGTTCTTGGAGACCTCCTCGGCGATGAAGCGCATCGCGGCGCGGACGCGGGCGATCTCGTGCAGGTCTTCATGGGTCACCAGCCAGAAGGTGCGGCGGATCTCGATCTCGTCGGGCAGGATCGGCACCAGCTTCGTCGAGTGGCGGGCGAGGAAGTCGGGCAGCACCGCGATCCCGCGTCCGGCCTCGGCGACATGTTTATGCGCGAAGAGGTTGGTCGAGGACAGGCGCGGCGTGTGATCGCCCAGCGTGACCGACAGGTAATCCAGCTCCGGTGTGTAGATCAGCTCGGGGATATAGCCGACCAGAGGGTGCTTCAGCAGATCCTCCTTGCGGTTGATCGCCGAGTTGCGTGCGAGATAATCGGGGGAGGCGTAGAAATGCAGCGTATATTCGGTGAGCTTTCGTGACACGAGCCGCCCCTTTTCGGGCCGCGACAGGGTGATCGCGATATCCGCCTCGCGCTTGGACAGCGAGAAGAGGCGCGGCGTCGCGACCAGCTGCGCCTCCAGTTCGGGATTGGCCTTGATGAATTCCGCCAGACGCGGCGCGAGGAAGAACGCGCCGAAGGCATCGGGCGCGCCGATCCGCACCGTACCCGACAACGCATAGAGCGTGCCCGACAATTCGTCCTGCACGCGCGCCGCGACATTCTCGATCTGCTCGGCCTTCGCCAATAGCCGCTCGCCATGTTCCGAGAGCGCATAGCCCCGCGGGCTCCGCTCAAACAATTGCGCGCCAAGCTGGGTCTCCAGAGATTTGACCCGACGTGATACAGTGGCATGATCGGTGCCCATCGCACGGGCGGCGACGGTCAGGCGACCGGCCCGGGCCACCGAGAGAAAGAATCGGAGATCGTCCCAATCGAAGCTCATTGACGGTCCTTTTTGCGGTCTCGCGTCGGAAAAACGGGAGATATGGGCATTTTCGCACATGCGTTTGGCAATACGTGGCATGGTCGCGTGCATTTTCCCACCTAGCCTTTTGCACATGGCCGGTTTCTGCCTAAGGTGCGTGCACTGACGGGAAGTTTATCGGGTCATCGGGAACCGCGGCGGCGCAAGCACTTGAATGTCCGTCCGTTTCCACGCTGAATTCACTGGCGGCCGCGTTGAGGAGCAGGGACGGCCGCACGAGGAGAAACACAAGATCTTATTCCGGCAGGGACCGAAAAGGCGTCCCGTCGGTGTGCTCTCATGGCGCCGCGCGCCGGGGAGTCAAATCTATCAACCAATGGGAGGAATGTTGATGAAATCAGCTATTTACGCAGGTGTGAGTGCCGCGGCGCTGAGCTTGGCCGCAGGCGGCGCGATGGCGCAGGACGCGATCTCGAACGGCTCCGTGAAAATCGGTGTGCTGGGCGATATGTCCGGCGTCTATTCGACCGGTTTCTCGGGTAAGGGCGCGGTCGACGCGGTCAAGATGGCCGTGCGCGACTTCGGCGGCGAAGTTCTCGGCAAGCCGATCGAAGTGATCTCGGCCGACCACCAGAACAAGGCAGACGTCGGTTCGGCCACCGCTCGCGAGTGGATCGACCAAGAGCATGTCGACATGATCGCCGACCTGACCAACTCGGCCGTGGCGCTTGCCGTGCAGCAGCTCGCCTCCGAGAAGAAGACCATCACCTTCGCCACCGGTGCTGCCACCGCGGCCCTGACCGGCGAGAACTGCTCGAAATACGGTATCCACTACGGCTACGACACCCACGCGCTGCCGGTCGGCACCGCGACGGCCGTTGTGAAGAATGGCGGCGACAGCTGGTACTTCATCACCGCCGATTACGCCTTCGGTCACGCGCTGCAGGACAACACGTCCTCGGTCGTGGAAGATCTGGGCGGCTCGGTCGTGGGCAGCTCGGACGTTCCGCTGGCGACCACCGACTTCTCCTCCTACCTGCTGCAGGCGCAAAGCTCGGGCGCGAAGGTGATCGGTCTCGCGAATGCGGGTCAGGACACCGTCAACGCCATCAAGCAGGCGCATGAATTCGGCATCGTCGCAGGCGGCCAGCAGCTCGCTGGTATGCTCGTGCTGATCTCGGACGTGAAGTCGCTCGGCACCGACGTCGCCAAAGGCCTCCAGTTCACCAGCGGGTGGTACTGGAACATGGATGACGAGAGCAGGAAGTGGAAAGCGGAGTACGAGAAGTTCTCGGGCGGCGAAGCGCCGACCTTCGTGCACGCAGCCGACTACTCGCTGACCATGGCCTATCTCGAGGCGATCAAGGCAGCTGGCACCGACGACGCCGACAAAGTGCGTGAGCAGCTTGGCAAGATGAAGATCGACGACTTCTTCGCCAAGGGCGGCACCATCCGTCCCGACGGCCTGCTTGAGCACGACATGTACCTGCTCAAGGTGAAAGACGGCGGCGAAGATCCGTGGGATGTGGCCGACGTGGCACGCACGATTCCGGGCAACGAGGCCTATGCCTCGCTCGAAGCGGGCGGCTGCAAGCTGGTCAACAAGTGATCTGAACAAATCCTTGGCGCAGGGCGGCATTGCGACCGCCCTGCGCCTGCGTATCAGTCCGAAAGCGAGACCATGAGCGACGATATCATTCTCGAGGCCAAGAACCTGACCAAGAGTTTCGGCGGCTTCGTGGCCGTCAATGACGTGAACCTGCGCATCAAGCGCGGCGCGATCCACGCGATCATCGGCCCGAACGGCGCGGGTAAGACGACGATGTTCAACCTGCTGACGAAATTCATCACGCCCACATCGGGCAAGATCCTCTTCAACGACCGCGATATCACCAATCGCAAACCCGCGGAGATCGCCAATATGGGCATCGTGCGGTCGTTCCAGATTTCCGCCGTGTTCCCGCACCTGACGGCGCTGGAGAACGTGCGCCTCGCGCTGCAGCGCTCGCTGGGCGTGAGCTACCAGTTCTGGCGCTCCAAATCGGTGCTGCACGATCTCGACGCGAAAGCGGTGGCGGCGCTCGATCAGGTGGGTCTGAAGGAGTTCGCCCATCTCAAGGCGGTGGAGCTGCCCTACGGGCGCAAACGCGCGCTGGAGATTGCGACGACGCTGGGGCTGGAGCCGGAACTCATGCTGCTCGACGAGCCGACCCAGGGCATGGGCACCGAGGACGTGGGCGCCGTGACCGAGCTGATCGGCCGTGTCCGCGAGGGGCGCACCATCGTCATGGTGGAGCATAACCTCGGCGTCGTGGCCGAACTGGCCGACACGATCACCGTGCTGGCGCGCGGCGAAGTTCTGGCCGAAGGGCCCTATTCCGAAGTGTCGAAGAACCCGGCTGTCATGGAGGCCTATATGGGCGTCTCCGCCGATGAGCAGGAGGAGGTCGCATGAGCACCGAAACGATGATCAAACCGATGCTCAAGATCGAGAACCTGCATGCATGGTATGGCGAGAGCCACGTCCTGCACGGGATCAATCTCGAACTGGGCGAGGGGCAGCTGATCACCCTTCTAGGCCGCAACGGCGCGGGTCGTTCGACCACGCTGCGCTCGATCATGGGGATGGTCGATCGCCGCGAAGGCTCGATCAAGATCAATGGCGAGGAGTTCCTGACGAAACCCACGCACAAGATCTCGCCCGATGCGCGGATTGGCTATTGCCCCGAGGAGCGCGGCATCTTCGCCTCGCTTAATGTCGAGGAAAACCTGATGCTTCCGCCGAGCGTGGGCGAGGGCGGCATGTCGGTGGAGGAACTCTTCGAGATGTTCCCGAACCTCGCCAATGTCCGCAAGCGGATGGGCACTCGGCTCTCGGGCGGCGAACAGCAGATGCTGGCCATCGCGCGTATCCTGCGCACCGGCTCGCGGCTGCTGCTCCTTGACGAGATCACCGAGGGTCTTGCGCCCGTGATCGTGAAAACGCTGGGCCGCGTGATCCGCGACCTGAAATCGCGTGGCTATACGATCGTTCTGGTGGAGCAGAACTTCCGCTTCGCCGCCCCGCTCGCCGACCGCCATTACGTCATCGAACATGGCGAGGTGATCGACGTGATCGAAGCCGATCAGGTCGAAGCCTCGATGGACCGGCTGAACCATTACCTGAGCGTGTAACGAGAAACCGGGCCGGGCTCAGGCGCCCGAGACCCGACAGGGAGGACAACCCCGATGGATCCGATGATCCGACTTATTCTTGCCCAGGGGATGCTGGGCCTAAACAACGGCGTGTTCTACGCGATGCTGAGCCTCGGGCTCGCGGTTATCTTCGGCCTCTTGAACGTGGTCAATTTCGCGCATGGCGCGCTCTATATGCTCGGCGCGTTTCTCGCGCTGATCCTGTATTCCTATGTCGGTCAGTGGATCGGCATGGCGGACCTGCATATCGGCTTCTGGCCGGCGCTGATCCTCGCGCCGATCCTGGTGGCCTGTTTCGGGATGCTGATCGAGCGCTTCCTGCTGCGCAGGCTCTACAAGCTCGACCCGATCTACTCGCTGCTGCTGACCTTTGGGATCACGCTGGTGCTGCAGGGCCTGTTCATCAACTTCTTCAACGCGTCGGGCACGCCCTATCCGGGGATGCCGGAGAGCATGAAGGGCGTGACCAATCTCGGCTTCATGATGTTCCCGAAATACCGCCTCTTCGTGATCGTCTTCTCGATCGTGGTGTGTTTCGTGACCTGGTTCGTGATCGAGCGGACCCGGATCGGCGCACGGCTGCGCGCAGGCACCGAGAACCCCGAGCTGGTGAAAGCCTTCGGGATCAATGTGCCGCTGATGGTGATGCTGACCTTCGGCTTCGGCACCGGCCTTGCGGGTCTCGCAGGGGTGCTGGCGGCACCGATCTACTCGGTCAGCCCGCTGATGGGGGCGAACCTGATCATCGTGATCTTCGCGGTCGTCGTGATCGGCGGCATGGGCTCGATTGCGGGGGCGGTGATTACCGGCTTCTCTCTGGGGCTGATCGAGGGCGTGACTAAGGTCTTCTACGCGCCCGCTGCGAACACGGTGATCTTCCTGTTGATGGTGATCGTGCTTCTTGTGCGCCCGTCGGGCCTCTTCGGACGTCAAGGGTGAGGGTGAAGACATGAGCAATACGACAAGTACGACGAGCGAAATCGGCGAATTCGAACAGGACGACGTCAGCCCCGAGACCCATAAGCGCGGCCGCATGGTGCAGGCGGTGTTCTGGGTGGTGCTGCTGGGCTTCCTCGCGGTGGCCCCGTTCTTCCTCTACCCGGTCTTCGTGATGCAGCTGCTGTGCTTTGCGCTGTTTGCGGCGGCCTTCAACCTGCTGATCGGCTTCACCGGCCTGCTGAGCTTCGGCCATGCCGCCTTCTTCGGGGGCGCGGCCTATGTGGCGGGCCATGTGCTGAAGGTCTGGGGCTTCCCGCCGATCCTCGGCATCATCGCAGGCACGCTCGCAGCGGCTGCGATGGGCTGGGTCGTGGGCTCGCTCGCGATCCGCCGGCAGGGCATCTACTTCGCGATGATCACGCTGGCGCTCGCGCAGATCGTGTATTTCTTCGCGCTGCAAATGCCCTTCACCGGGGGCGAGGACGGCCTGCAGGGCATCCCGCGCGGCAACCTGCTGGGCATCTTCAACCTCAGCGATCCGATCACGATGTATTACTTCGTGGCGGCCGTCTTCATCGTTGGCTTCCTCGCGATCTACCGCATCGTGCATTCGCCCTTCGGCCAGGTTCTGCAGGCGATCCGCGAGAACGAGCCGCGCGCGCTGTCGCTCGGCTATAACGTGGACCGGTTCAAGCTGCTGGCCTTCGTGCTCTCGGCGGGGCTGGCAGGGCTGGCGGGCTCGACCAAGGCGCTGGTGTTCCAGTTCGCCTCGCTGACCGACGCGCATTGGCAGATGTCGGGCGAGGTGATCCTGATGACGCTCTTGGGCGGCATGGGCACGATCTTCGGCCCGGTCGTGGGCGCGTTCATCGTGGTCACGCTGCAGCACTTCCTGTCGGGCATCGGCTCGTGGGTGCAGGTCGTGATCGGCGGCACCTTCATCGCCTGCGTGCTGCTGTTCCGCCGCGGCATCGTCGGCGAGATCGCGCGTCTGCTGCGCATTTCGTCGCTGTAAAACTGGCGTGGCGGGGGCTCTGCCCCCGCTCGCTTTGCGAGCCTTCCGGGATAATTTTGGCAAGCCCGAGAAAGGGACGCTTACGGTCTGGGCGCGCGCAGGGCGCGCGGGTTCACCGTCGCCCAATCCGGCCAATATCCCAGCTTTTCAATGATAACGATCGCGATCACGGCCAGCGCCACGACGGCGACGATCTTCACCTGCGTCATCGACGGTGGGCGACGTGCCCACCGCGCCATGCGCAGCAGCCACGTGTAATTCACGAAGCATCCTCGGTGAAGCGCACCTTGCCGATGAAGGGCAGGTTGCGATTGCGCTGCGCGAAGTCGATGCCGTAGCCCACGACGAATTCGTCGGGGATCTCGAAGCCGGTCCAGGTGGCGCGCACATCGACCTCGCGCCGCGAGGGCTTGTCGAGCAGGGCACAGCATTCGATCCGGCCCGGTTTGCGCGCGCGCAGCATGCCCATGACGTGGTGCAGGGTGAAGCCGGTATCGACGATATCCTCGACCACCAGTACGTCGCGGCCCTCGATGCCTGCGCGCAGGTCCTTGAGGATGCGCACCTCGCGCGAGCTGGTCATCGCGTCGCCGTAGCTGGAGGCTTCGAGAAAATCGACCTCAACCGGCAGGTCGATCTCGCGCACCAGATCGGCGATGAACACGAAGGAGCCGCGCAAGAGGCCCACGACCACCAGCTTGTCGGTGCCCTTGAATGTCCGGGTGATCTCGGCGGCCAATTCCTCGACCCGGGCCGCGATCTGCTTGGCCGAAATCATCTGGTCGATCACATAGGGGCGCTGCGTCATGATGTCGGGCCTCGAAACGGGTTGTAGGGCTTGAACTCGGGCTTAGCTTTAGCGCATCAAGAGGCGCAAGAAAACGGGAGAGACATGCCTAAGCATCACGAGAACCGGGTCATGCCCTATAGCGCGCAACAGATTTACGATCTGGTGGCCGATGTGGGGAGCTATCCGAAATTCCTGCCGTGGAATTCGGCAGCCCGCGTGCGCTCGCGCGAGGAGCGCCCGGACGGCTCGATCCTGATGCTGGCCGATCTGGTGATCTCGTTCAAAGTGTTCCGCGAAAAGTTCGGCTCACGCGTGGTGCTGCATCCCGACGAACATCACATCGAGACCGAATATCTCGACGGGCCGTTCAAATACATGCACAGCCACTGGCGGATGAGCGATCGCGATGACGGCTCCTGCGAGGTCGATTTCCATGTCGATTTCGAGTTCAAGAACGCGATCCTGCAGGGCGTGATCGGCGTCGTCTTCAACGAGGCGATGCAGCGGATCGTGCGGGCCTTCGAGAAACGCGCCGAGGAATTGTATGGGCCGAAGGGCTGAGGGAAACTCGCCTCAGGTGCCACGAAAAAGGCCGCCCGTTGGGGCGGCCTTTTCCATTCCGGGTCAAACCCTTGTGATCAGGAGTTCATGTCATAGGCGCGCTCGCCATGGGTGGACAGATCCAGCCCGTTGGTCTCGTGCTCGTCGCTCACCCGCAGCGGGAAGACCAGCCGCACCAGCATCGCCAGAACCCAGCTGCCCGCGACGGTGAACACACCGACGACGGCCAGCGCGCCGAGTTGGGCGACAAAGCTGCCATGGCCGAAGACCGCGATCATGATCGTGCCGAAGATGCCGCCCACGCCATGGACCGCGAAGACGTCGAGGCTGTCGTCGACATGCAGCCTTTCGCGGATCAGTACGACGAATTCCTGACAGATGATCCCGGCGGCGAAGCCGATTACCAGCGCTTCGATCGGACCGACGAAACCCGAGGCCGGGGTGATCGAGGCGAGGCCTGCGATCGTGCCGGTCACGAGGCCCACCATCGAGGCGCGGCCGAACTTGATACGCTCCCACAGCGCCCAGCTGAGCGAGGCGGCGGCGGCGGAGATATGGGTGACGGTGATCGCCATGCCGGCCACGCCATCGGCTGCCAGCTCCGATCCGCCGTTGAAGCCGAACCAGCCGACCCACAGCAAGCCTGCGCCCATCGCGACCATGCCGGGGTTATGCGGCGGCGTGGTGCGCTTCACCCGCGGGCCGATCATCAGCGCCAGCACGAGGGCCGCAAGACCTGCGGTTTCGTGCACCACGATGCCGCCCGCGAAATCCTTGGTGCCGACCGCACCCCAGATACCGCCATCGGACATGATGCCACCGCCCCAGATCCAATGCGCGACGGGGGCGTAGATCAGCAGCATCCAGAGACCGGTAAAGACCATCACGAAGCCGTAGTTGATGCGCTCCACGAAGGCGCCGACGATCAGCGCGGGCGTGATGATCGCGAAGGTCATCTGGAAGGAGAAGAAGACGATCTCGGGGATCGAGCCCGACAGCGTGTCCGGCGTGATGCCCAGCAGCGCGAATTTACCCAAGCCGCCCCAATAGCCATTGGCGTCCCCGAAGGCGATCGAATAGCCGAATAGCAGCCACAGCACGCTCATCAGCGCCGCGATCGAGAAACATTGCATGAAAATCGACAGCACGTTGCGCGCCCGCACGAGCCCGCCGTAAAACAGCGCCAGCCCCGGCAGCGTCATCAGCAAAACCAGCGCCGTCGCCACCATGATCCACGCGGTATCGGCCGCGTTCATCCCCGCTTCCATCTCGACAAATCCTCCTCGAAATTCCCTCTGGAGGGCAGGGGCCATAAGCGCCGCGCGCAATAAAGAGACATTTTGCGCAAAACCCGCCTATTCGCGCGTCACTTTTGTAACTGCGCTAAAAATGGGCGGTACGGGGTACATATGCTTATGACGTGGGCGGTTTGGAGTCAGGCTTGCGCCGCCGAAAGCAGCAGGGCGAGCGCGTGATCGCGGGCCGCTTCGCGCACCTTGTCGCGGCCGAGTGCGCCGAATTCGACCGTCTCGACTTGGGTTTCGGCGCCCTCGCGCGCGAGGCCGAAACAGACGCGGCCCTCGGGTTTGAATTCCGAGCCGCCCGGTCCTGCGATGCCGGTGATCGCGACCGCGATCTGAGCGTGGGAGTGGCTCAGCGCGCCCTCGGCCATCTCACGCGCGACCTCCTCGGAGACCGCGCCATGGGCGTCGAGGCTTTCCGCGCTGACGCCCAGCATCTCGCGTTTGGCGTCATTGGTGTAGGTGACGAAACCGCGCTCCACGACCGCCGACGAGCCCGGAATATCGGTGAGGGCTGCGGCGACCATGCCGCCGGTGCAGCTCTCGGCGGTCGCGACCATCAGGCCGCGCGCCTTGCAGGCGTCGAGAACGTCCGACGCGGGGCTCATCCCATCATGCCCAGAAAGACGATGTGGTAGAGGCCTGCGAGGATTATCGACACGATCCCGGCGAAGACCCCGGCCCAGATATCGTCGAGCATCACGCCCGTCGCATCATGGCGGCGATCGGCGCGGCCCACGAGCCACGGCTTCCAGATGTCGAACAGCCTAAACAGCAGGAACGCCGCGACCGGGCCGGGCCAGACCATGTGCAGATCGACGCCCGTGGAGAGGCCGCGCTGCCAGAAGCCGAAGGCGGGGAACAGGAGCGCGACCCATTGGCCCGCCACCTCGTCGATGACGATCTCGGAAGGGTCGTCTTCGCTGTCGCCCAGCTGCGCGCGCACCGACCAGAAGCCGAGCGCGGTGACCGCGATGGTGGCGATCACCAGCGGGAAGAAGCCCAGCCAATGCTCGATCGCCCAGCCGACCAGTACCGCGACCAGCGAGCCCCAGGTGCCCGGCGCGGGTTTCAGCAAGCCGACAAATCCGACCGTGTTGAGGACGCGCAGCATGGGGTTACTCCTTGATCAATGTAGCGGTGGCGATGGCGGCGATGCCTTCCTCGCGCCCGGTGAAGCCCAGACGTTCCGAGGTGGTGGCCTTGACCGAGATCCGGCCCGGCTCGATCCCGATGATGCGCGCCAGAGCCTGCGCCATTTCAATGGCATGCGGACCAATTTTGGGTTGCTCGCAGATCAGCGTGACATCGGCATTGCCCAGACGAAAGCCCCGCGCTTCGGCCAGTTTCACGGCGTGGTCGAGGAAAATCTCCGACGCGGCGCCTTTCCATTGCGGGTCCGACGGCGGGAAATGCCGCCCGATATCGCCCTCGGCCAGCGCGCCATAGATCGCATCGGTCAGCGCATGCATGCCCACATCGGCATCGGAATGACCCTTGAGCTTCTTGTCATGCGCCACCGTGACCCCGCAGAGCGTCACATGATCGCCCGGCTCGAAAGCGTGCACGTCGTAGCCATGGCCCAAACGGATATCCATCTTGTCTCCCAACAGTCTCTCGGCCCGGGCGAAATCCTCCGGGTAGGTGATCTTCAGATTGTCTTCCGAGCCGCGCGTGATCGCAACCGAAAGACCGGCCGCGCGGGCCACTTCCACGTCATCGGCAGACCCGCCCGGATGGGCGCGGTGGGCGTTGAGGATCGCGTTGAAATCGAAGCCCTGCGGGGTCTGCGCGCGGTAGAGCCCGTTGCGATCCTGTGTGCCTGTGACCTGACCGTTCTCGCCGGTCCAGAGCGCGTCCGACACGGGCAGGGCGGGCGCTGCCGTCTGCGCGCTGTCGAGCGCGTCGAGCACGCCGTCGATCACCGCGCGGCTGACCAGCGGGCGCGCGCCGTCATGGATCAGCACCTTCTCGACGCCCGAGCCCTCGAGCATCTCCAGCGCATTGCGCACCGAGGCATCGCGGCTCGCACCGCCCGCACAAAGCGCGACCTCGCCCTGAAACTGCGCGATGCCGCGCGTCATGTCCTCGGGATGCAGAACGACCACGATCCGCCCGATGCCTTTGAAAGCGGCAACGGTATGGGCCAGCACCGGCTGCCCCGCGAGGCTCTGCCATTGCTTCGGGGTTTCTCCGCCGGCGCGGGTGCCACGCCCGGCGGCGACGATGATGATGGCGTTGCTCATGGCGGCTCCCTGATCGCCCAAGGGCTTAGGCGAAGACGCGGCTTTGCGCAATCGGTGCCGCTGGACGCGATACGTCGCGCGATGTGACAACTGGCCACAGTTAGGTGATTAAAAAATAGGCGGATGCTGATTTTCCCACCTAAAAAGGGGTGGACGCAATTGTGATTCTTTGGTCAAACGCCTAATTCGAAGGAAGACGAGTGACAGGACACCTCCGTGCCGCAGATTTTAGTTCTCGACGACATCACACTGACCCCACCGGTCTTTCTCGCGCCCATGGCCGGGATCACCGACCTTCCGTTCCGGCGGATGGTGGCGCGTTTCGGCGCGGGTCTTGTCGTGTCCGAGATGGTGGCCTCGGGAGAGATGCTGACCGCGAAACCCTCGGTGCGCGCGAAAGCACGGGTCGAGATGGGGCTGGAGCTGCCGACCTCGGTGCAGCTTGCCGGGCGCGAGCCCGAACCGATGGCTGAGGCCGCGAAGATGGTCGCCGACATGGGCGCGCGGATCATCGACATCAATATGGGCTGCCCGGCCAAGAAGGTGACGGGCGGGGCGTCGGGTTCGGCGCTGATGCGCGATCCCGATCATGCACTGCGGCTGATCGAGGCGACGGTGGGCGCGGTCGACCTGCCGGTGACGCTGAAGATGCGGCTGGGTTGGTGTGACGATACGCATAACGCGGCCGAGATCGCGCGCCGGGCCGAGGCTGCGGGCGTGAAGATGATCGTCGTGCATGGGCGCACGCGGATGCAGTTCTACAAGGGCAACGCCGATTGGGCCGCGATTGCCGAGACCGTCGACGCGGTCTCGATCCCGGTGATCGCCAATGGCGACGTGGTCGATGCGAGCTCCGCGCGCGCAGCGCTTGCGCAATCGGGCGCGGCGGGTGTGATGGTCGGTCGCGGGGCGCAGGGCGCGCCGTGGCGGCTGGCTGAAATCGGGCACGAAATCTTCGGATCGCCGAAGCCGCAGGTTCCCTATGGGAATGCGCTTTGCGATTATATTTCAGAGCATTACGAGGCGATCTTGAGTTTCTACGGACGTGATCTCGGGCTGCGTCTCGCGCGCAAGCATCTGGGCTGGTATTGCGAGGCGGCGAATGCGCCGCTGCGCGCCGAGATGATGGTCAGCCAGACGCCGGAGGCGACCTTGTCGCTGATCGAGCGTGCTTTCGGGGAAAGGTGCGCCGCATGAACCTTCCGGCCCCCGGCATTATCTGGACCTCGCTGCCGACCCCGGCTTTGCTGATCGACGGCGATGATCTCGTCGACGAGGTGAACCCGGCCGCCGAGCTGTTTCTTAACCTCTCCGCCAAGGCGCTGAGAGGTAAGGCGATCGGCGAAAGGCTCGCGATTTCCGCGCCTTTGGAAGAAATCTTCTATCGGGTTCGGAAGAACCGTGCCTCGCTCTTCGTTAACGATGTCGAGTTGACGACGGGCGAGAAAGCCCCGGTGCAATGCAATCTGCAAGCCGCGCCTGTGGGCGAAGACCCCGACAGGGTGCTGCTGCTGATCGAGCCGCGCGAGCTGGCTGACCGGTTGGGCCGCGCGAGCCTCGTGAAATCGGCGGCGCGCTCGGCCATCGGCATGGCGGAGATGCTGGCCCATGAGATCAAGAACCCGCTCGCCGGGATCGCCGGGGCGGCCCAGCTTCTAAGCATGAACTTGTCCGGCGAAGACCTTGAATTGACGGACCTAATCGTCGACGAGACGCGCCGGATCGTGAAGCTGCTCGAACAGGTCGAACAGTTCGGAAACGTCCGCGCACCGGAGAAGAAGCCGGTCAATATCCATGACGTGCTCGACCGCGCGCGCAAATCCGCAGGCGTCGGCTTCGGCGCACATATGACGATCAAGGAGGATTACGATCCCTCGCTACCGCCGACGCTGGGCGATGCGGATCAGTTGACTCAAGTCTTCCTGAACCTGTTGAAGAACGCCGCAGAAGCTTCGGAAGGGAATGGAGAAATCAAGATCCGTACCTTCTACGAACACAGCCTGCGTCTGCGTCGCGCCGATGGATCGGGGCAGCCGCTGCCGCTGCAGATCGAAATCATCGACGACGGCCCCGGCATCCCGCCGGAAATCTCCAACGAGATCTTCGAGCCCTTCGTTTCGGGGCGTGAGAACGGCACGGGGCTTGGTCTCGCGCTTGTCTCGAAGATCATCAACGATCACGACGGCTGGGTCACGCTCGACTCGGTCCCGGGCAAGACCCGGTTTCGCATTTCACTTCCCGTTGCGCCAAAGGAGGCCTGATCCATGGACGGCACCGTACTTGTCGCGGATGACGATCGCACAATCCGCACCGTTCTGACCCAGGCCCTGACCCGGGCGGGCTGTAAGGTTCATGCCACTGCTTCGCTGGTAACGCTGATGCGTTGGGTCGAAGAGGGCAAAGGCGACTTGGTGATCTCGGACGTGATCATGCCTGACGGTAACGGGCTGGAGGCGCTGCCGAAAATCTCCGAGGAGCGCCCGGGTCTGCCGGTCATCGTGATCTCTGCGCAGAACACGATCATGACCGCGATCCAGGCAGCCGAGGCCGAGGCTTACGACTATCTGCCCAAACCGTTCGATCTGCCGGACCTGATGAAGCGCGCGCAAAAGGCGCTGGAGCAGAAGCGCCGTAGCCCGATCGCCCCGCGCGAGATCGAAGGCGGCGGCGATGCGGGCGATTTGCCTCTGGTCGGGCGGACGCCGGCGATGCAGGAGCTTTATCGGCTTGTCGCACGGGTGATGAATGCCGATCTCGCGGTGCTGATCGCGGGTGAAAGCGGCACCGGCAAGTCCTTGATCGCGAAGGCTATTCACGACTTTTCGGATCGCCGTACGCTGCCCTTCGTGGTGGCGCAGGCGGGCGATCTGCAGGGCGCGGACGGCCCGGCGGCGCTGGTGGCGAAGGCCAAGGGCGGATCGCTCGTCTTCGACGAGGTTGGCGATTACGACGACGACACGCAGGCGCGTATCGTGCGGATGCTCGACGCGCTGCCCGATCCCGCGCCGCGGATCATGGCGACGACACAGATCGACCTCGCGGGGCTGATGGAGGCCGGCAAGTTCCGTCAGGACCTGTTCTACCGGCTGGGCGGCGTGACGCTGAACGTGCCGAGCCTGCGCGAGCGGGTCGAGGATATCCCGCTTCTGGCCGAGCATTTCCTTGCCCGCGCCGAGCGCGACGGGCTGGGCCTGCGCCGCTTCACGCCCGAGGCTCTGCAACTCGTGCGCGCCTATTCCTGGCCCGGCAACGTGCGCCAGCTGGAGAACACGATCCGCCGTCTTGCGGTGACCTCGCCCGAGGAAGAAATCACCCGCGCGGAGGCGGAATTCGTGCTGGGCAACCAGCCTGCGATCGAGCCGCTGCGCCAAGGCGGCGAGGGCGAGAAGCTCTCCGCCTCCATCGCGCGCCACCTGCGGCGCTATTTCGACCTTCACGGCGGCACGCTGCCGCCTCCGGGCCTTTACGACCGGATTTTGAAGGAAATGGAGGCGCCGCTGATCGAAATCGCGCTCGATGCGACCGGTGGCAACCAGGCCAGATGTGCCGATCTGCTTGGCATCAACCGCAATACGTTGCGTAAAAAGATCACCGATCTGGATATTCAGGTGACACGCCGCCGCAAACTGATGTAAACCCGCAACAGGGGCCTGTGGCTTTTCCGTTCACACGGATTCGCGAGCCACGGTCTGGAATGAGGGGGCATTAGTGCAGGGCAGCACGGCATATCGCTCAGGCTGGGACCGTTTGGCGCGCTTTCGCCGCCAGAAGCGGGTGCGCAACCTGTTTACCTTCGGTCTGGTCGTTCTGGGCCCGGCGCTCGCGATTGCGACCTTTATAGTCCTCGGGCCCTTGGGACAGGGGGCGGACAGCACCGCGCTGCGCCTGATCCTGCTCGCCGATTTCGTCTATTTCCTGCTACTCGCCGGTCTGATCCTGATGCGGCTGGTGCAGATCATTGCGGCACGGCGCGCGCATTCCGCCGGATCGCGGCTGACCCTGCGCCTGACGGGCGTTTTCGCGGGCATCGCGCTGGTGCCGACGATCCTCGTCGCGGTCTTCGCGTTCCTCACGGTGAATATCGGTCTCGAGGGCTGGTTCTCGGATCGCGTGCGCTCGGTCGTGGGCACGTCGCTTCAGGCCGCCGAGGCGTATCAGTCCGAGCATAAGCGCGATCTTGTGCAGGATAGCCGGGCGCTCGCGAATTTCCTCAATCTGCGGCGGCAGGCCTCGACCTTCATGTCGGATGGCGAACTGCGCGAATTGCTGATCACCGGGCAGGCGGGCATCCAGCGCGGCGTGAAAGAGGCCTATGTGATCGACGGCACGGGCCGGATCGTAGCCCGCGGCGATCGCTCCTATCTCTTTGATTACGAAGAACCTTCCCCGCGCGACATCGTCGAGGCGCAGAAGGGTGAGACGGTGCTGATCGAGGATTGGCCGAACTCGGAACTGCGCGCGCTGATCCGGCTCGATGCATTTGTAGACCGCTATCTCTATATCTCGCGCAAGGTGGACGGGCAGATCCTCGCGCTGCTCGATAAAACGCGCGAGACGGTGACGCTCTATCAGCAATTGGAAAGCGCGCGCGGCCGGGTGATTTTCGAATTCGGGCTGCTTTACTTCGGCTTCGCGCTGATCCTGATCCTCGCCGCGCTCTGGATGGGCCTGTGGTTCGCAGAGCGCCTGTCGCGCCCCATCGGACGGCTTGCCGCCGCGGCAGAGCGCGTCGGGTCGGGCGATCTGGATGCGCGGGTCATCGAGGCCGAGGGCGACGACGAGATCGCGACCCTCGGCGAGGCGTTCAACCGGATGACCGGGCAGTTGAAGGGCCAGCGCATGGCCCTGATCGAGAACCACCGCGAGACCGAGGAACGTCGGCGGATGTTCGATTCCGTGCTGTCTTCGGTGACTTCGGGGGTGATCGGGCTGGACGCCGATGGGCGGATAGACTTCGTGAACCGGGCGGCGATGACCTTGCTGGCGCTCGATAGTGCGCGTGACAATGCCCGCGAGCTCTCGACCGCCGTTCCGGAATTCGTCGGGCTTTACAATCGCTTGCAGGACGGACTTAACGAGGTCGCGCAAGAGGAAATCCGGGTCTCGCGCGGTGGGCGGCTGGAAAGCCTGCTGGTGCGCATGGCGGTGCGGCGCAACGATCTGGGCACGCCCGAGGGCTATGTGGTGGCCTTCGAGGATGTGACCGATCTGGTCTCGGCCCAGCGGATGGCGGCATGGGGCGACGTTGCGCGGCGCATCGCTCATGAGATCAAGAACCCGCTGACGCCGATCCAGCTCTCGGCCGAGCGGATCAAGCGCAAATTCGGCAAGATGACCGAGGGTGAAGATCTCGAAACGCTCAATCAGCTCACCGGCGTGATTGTGCGGCAAACCAATGACTTGCGGCGCATTGTTGATGAATTCTCGCGCTTCGCGCGGATGCCGGAACCCGACCGCGCCGATCACGATCTGGCGCAGCTCGTGCGCGACGCCGCGACCTTGCAGCAAGACAGCCTGCATGGCGCGAAGCTGGTGACGGATGTCCCGACAGAGCCGGTGATTGTCGAACTGGACGCGACGATGATTTCGCAAGCGGTGACGAACCTTGTGAAGAATGCTGGCGAAGCGATTGAATCCTATACGGAAAAAGGCAACGTGGAAGAAGGCTTCGCGCCCGAGGTTCGCCTCGATATGCAGGTCGCGCCCGAGCATGTGACGATCCATATCGCGGATAACGGGATCGGCCTGCCGCCCGACCGCTCGCGGCTGTTCGAGCCTTACGTGACGACGCGCGAGAAAGGCACCGGGCTGGGCCTTCCCATCGTCAAGAAGATCATTGAGGAACATGGTGGAACGCTGACGCTGAGCGACGCGCCCGCCTTCGCAGAGGGTGCTCATCGCGGGGCGCTCGCCGAAATCAGGCTCCCACGCGCGCGAGCAGCGCTCAGAGCCATCAAGGAGAGGGGCGAAGCCCCCGGGGAAGTGACATGAGCGACATTCTGATCGTCGACGACGAGAAAGACATCCGCGAGCTGATCGCCGACATCCTGCGCGACGAAGGCTTCAAGACACGCCTCGCGGCGAATTCCAACGAGTGCATGGACGAGATCAACGCGCAGGAACCGGCGCTGATGATCCTCGATATCTGGCTGAAGGACAGCAAGATGGACGGGATCGACATCCTCAAGACGGTCAAGCGCGACAACCCGGACGTGCCGGTGATCATCATCTCGGGCCACGGCAATATCGAGATCGCGGTGGCGGCGATCAAGCAGGGCGCCTACGACTTCATCGAGAAGCCCTTCAACATCGACCAGCTGATGGTGGTGATCTCGCGCGCGATGGAGACGGCGCGGCTGCGGCGCGAGAACTCGACGCTCAAGCGCCGCGACATGTCCTCGGGCGAGATGATCGGCGACTCGGCCGCGTTCCGGCGGCTGAAGGATCAGCTCGACAAGGTGACCAAGTCCAACGGCCGGGTGATGCTGACGGGCGAGCCGGGCTCGGGCAAGGAGATGGCCGCGCGCTATATCCACCAGTTCTCGACCCGTGCGGCGGGGCCGTTCATCACGGTCAATTCCGCTTCGATCGAACCCGACCGGATGGAAGAGGTGCTCTTCGGGCGCGAAACACCCGAGCGCGGCGTCGAGAAGGGGCTCTTGGAACAGGCCCATGGCGGCGTGATCTATTTCGACGAGGTGGCCGAGATGCCGCTCGGCACGCAGTCGAAAATCCTGCGCGTGCTGACCGAGCAGCAATTCCTGCGCGTGGGCGGGGCCGACAAGGTCCGCGTCGATCTGCGGGTGATCTCGTCGACGACTCGCGATCTGATGACGCAGATTCGCGAGGGGCTTTTCCGGCAGGAGCTCTACGACCGGCTGAACGTGGTGCCGATCGAGGTGCCGCCGCTCTCGGAGCGGCGCGAGGACGTGCCGCTTCTGGCCGATCATTTCCTGCGCGGCTTCAACGAGACCCAGGGCCTGCCGCTGCGTGAAATCTCGGAAGAGGCCGCGGCGCTGATGCAGACGATGGACTGGCCGGGCAATGTCCGCCAGCTGCGCAACGTGATCGAGCGGGTGCTGATCCTCGGCGAAGGCACGGGCGCGATCGAGGCGCGCGAGCTGCCCGGTCAGGAAGGCCCGGCGGATGAGGGCCGCATCGTTTTGGGCGGCGCGCTCGCAACGCTGCCTTTGCGCGAGGCGCGCGAGCTGTTCGAGCGCGAATACCTGCTCACCCAGATCAACCGTTTCGGGGGCAACATCTCGCGGACTGCGAATTTCGTCGGCATGGAACGCTCGGCGCTGCACCGCAAACTCAAATCGCTCGGCGTCGTCACCACGAACAAGGCGGGCGCCCGCGTCGCCCAATTCGACGGCGGCGAGGAGTAACGGAAAACGCGCGCCTCCTTTCGGGGCGCGCGCCTTGTCTTCGTTTTGGAAGAAATATCCCGGGGTGAGCCCGGAACGGGCGAGGGGCAGAGCCCCTCGTTTTTATTTCTCCGGCAGCAGGCCGCGCGGGCTGAAGCGCAGCACCATCAGCAGGATGATCCCCATCACGAGCATCCGCATATGCGGGGCCGACTGGATCAGGTGATCCTTGAGCCCGCCATCGGGGAAGGGTGCGGCCAGCGCGCCCATGATATCCGGGCCCCAGTCGCCCGCCTTGACCCAGACATACCAGATCAGCACACCGCCGAGGATCGACCCCCAGTTGTTGCCCGAGCCGCCCACGATCACCATCACGAGGATCAGGAAGGTGTAGCGCAGCGGGTTGTAGGAGGTCGGCGTCATCTGCCCGTCGAGCGAGATCATCATCGCGCCCGCAAGCCCGATCACCGCCGAGCCCAGCACGAAGATCTGCAGGTGGCGGCGGGTGACGTTCTTGCCCATTGCCGCCGCCGAGATCTCGTTGTCGCGGATCGCGCGCATCATCCGGCCCCAGGGCGCTTTCAGCGACATCTCGGTCAGCCAGATCAGCGCGAGGATGACGATCACGAACAGAACGAGGAAGGCCAGCTTCACCGCGATGGTGGAGCCCAGCTGCGGATCGAGACCCCAGCTCTGCATCTGTGCGACGAAATCGGGCGAGTTCTGCAGGTCGATCTCGTAGGGCACCGGCCAGGGGCGCGGGATGCCGTTGACGTTCAGCACGCCCCGGTCGAGCCATTGCTCGTTCTTCAGGATCGCGACGATGATCTCTGCGATGCCGAGCGTGGCGATCGCGAGGTAATCCGAGCGCAGGCCGAGAGCGGTCTTGCCGACCAGCCAGGCCGCGCCTGCGGCGAGAACCGCGCCCACGGGCCAGGAGATCAGCGTCGGCAGGCCCAGCCCGCCGAGGTTGCCCTGCGCCGAGGGGTTGATCGCCTCGATCACCTCGACCGCCGGATCGAACAGCCAGCGATAGGTGAAGAAGCCGACGACCAGCACCGCGGTCACGGCGAGGCCGCGCGTCTTGCCGCGCAGGTTGCGCCAGATCCAGACCGCCGCCAGCACCGCGACGATGGCCACGAAGAAGGCCGCCATGATGCCCGGACCGCCGCCCGAGAAGGCGCCGGGGGTGGGCGGCATGGAGATCAGCACCGGGGCGAGGCCGCCAAGCGCGAGGAAGCCCATTGCGCCCGCGTTGAACAGGCCCGCATAGCCCCACTGCATGTTCACGCCGAGCGCCATGATCGCCGACAGAAGCCCCATGTTGAGAATGCCGAGCGCCGAGTTCCAGCCCGAGGTGAAGCCCTCGAGCAGGATGAGCGCGGCCATGATGGCGAAGAAGAGGGGGGCGCGGAGACGGCTGGTCTCGCCAGCCTGACGATTGCTGCTCATACGATTTTCCCCTTGAAGAGGCCGGTCGGCTTGAAGATCAGGACGAGGATCAGGATCGTGAAGCTGACTGCGTATTTGTAATCGGTGGAGAGAAGCTGGACGAGGCCGTCCGGCTCCCAGTTCGGGACCAGATAGGTCGCGACCTTCTTCCACGCGTAGGTGAGGCCCACCTCCGAGAAGGAGATCACGAAGCCGCCCGCGATCGCGCCCACCGGGTTGCCGATGCCGCCGACGATGGCCGAGGCGAAGATTGGTAGCAGAAGCTGGAAATAGGTGAAGGCTTTGAACGACTTGTCGAGCCCGTAAAGCGTGCCTGCGATGGTCGCGAGCGCGCCGGTGATGATCCAGGTGACGGCCACGACCTTGTTCGGGTCGATGCCCGACAGCAGCGCCAGATCCTCGTTATCGGAAAACGCGCGCATGGATTTGCCGGTGCGCGTCTTGCCGAGGAACCAGAACAGGGCGGCCACGGTGATGATCGCGGTGACGACGGTGATGACTTGGGTCGAACGCAGCGTCAGCGGCTCGTGCAGACCCGTCATCTCGCGCCATTGCCGCGCGTTGATCACGAAACGCGTGCCGTCGTCGAAATTGATCTGGTCGACGCCGATCAGGAAGCGGGTGAGCGCGTTCATCACGAACATCACGCCGACCGAGACCATGACCATGACCACGGGCGCAGCCCTGACTTTTCGGTAATATTGGTAAACGACCTTGTCGGTCCCGAGCATCAGCGCCGCGGTGACCGCGATGCCGAAGGGCAGGGCGAGAAGGGCGGTCGGCAGCGGGCCGAAGCTGATCCCCATCGCCTGGAAACCCCAGGTGATCAGGATCACGACCCCGGTGCCGAAGGCCATCGTGTCGCCATGGGCGAAGTTGGAGAACCGCAGGATCGAGTAGATCAGCGTGACCCCGAGCGCCCCGAGCGCGAGCTGCGCGCCATAGGCGGTGGCGGGGATGATGACGTAATTGGTGACCGCGACAAGCGCGTTGATGAGTTCCATTGCTCAGCCCCCCAGGAAGGTGCGGCGGACTTCCGGGTCGGCCAGAAGGGCCTCGCCAGTGTCGGTGTATTTGTTCGCGCCTTGCACGAGGACATAACCTTTATCCGCGATCTCAAGGGCTTGGCGGGCGTTCTGTTCGACCATCAGGATCGAGATGCCGCTGCGGGCGACCTCGATGATGCGGTCGAACAGCTCGTCCATCACGATGGGCGAGACGCCCGCGGTCGGCTCGTCGAGCATCAGCAGTTTCGGCTGGGTCATCAGCGCGCGGCCCACGGCCACCTGCTGACGCTGGCCGCCGGACAGCTCGCCCGCGTTCTGGCGACGTTTTTCCTTCAGGATCGGGAACAGATCGAAGACCTGATCCATCGTGCCCCGGAAATCGTCGTCGCGGATGAAGGCGCCCATCTCGAGGTTTTCCTCGACCGTCATGGTCGGGAAGACGTTGTTCACCTGCGGGACGAAGCCCATACCTTTCTTAACGCGGTCCTGCGGCGAGAGGCCGGTGATGTCCTGCCCGTCGAGCGTGACCTTGCCTTCGCGCAGGCCGAGCATGCCGAAGACCGCCTTCATCGCGGTGGATTTGCCCGCGCCGTTGGGGCCGACGATTACGGCGATCTCACCCTTTTCGACGGTCAGCGTGCAATCGTGCAGGATATCGGCCTTGCCGTAGCCGCCGGTCATGTTGGAAGCGTTGAGATAGCTCATTGGTCGCCTCCATGGCCGGCTTCATCGCCCAGACCGGGCTGCGCGCCGTGATCTTCGTGGGCGGCGGTCTCGGCGGTTTCCTCGGCCTTGACCTTGTTCTTCAACCCGGTGCCCAGATAGGCTTCGATGACGGCCTCGTTTTCCATGATGTGATCGGCAGACCCTTGGGCCAGCACCTTGCCCTCGGCCATCACGATGACCGGGTCGCAGAGGCGGCCGATGAAATCCATGTCGTGTTCGATCACGCAGAAGGTGTAGCCGCGTTCCTTGTTGAGGCGCACGATGGCATCGCCGATCGTGTTGAGAAGCGTCCGGTTCACGCCCGCGCCGACCTCGTCGAGGAAGACGATCTTGGCTTCGACCATCATCGTGCGGCCCAGCTCCAGAAGCTTCTTCTGACCGCCCGAGAGGTTGCCCGCCTTCTCATCCTTGAGATGCGAAATCGTCAAGAAATCGAGAACTTCATCGGCCTTCTTCAGAAGCGCCGCTTCCTCGTCGCGGATGTGCTTTCGCCCGAACCATGTGTTCCAGAGCGTCTCGCCCGCCTGTCCGGTGGGCACCATCATCAGGTTCTCGCGCACGGTGAGCGAAGGAAACTCGTGCGCGATCTGGAAGGTGCGCAGCAGCCCCTTGTGGAACAGCTCGTGCGGGGCAAGCCCGGTGATGTCCTCGCCATCCATCGTGACACGGCCCGCGGTGGGTTCGTGCACGCCTGCGATGACGTTGAAGAGCGTGGATTTGCCGGCGCCGTTCGGGCCGATCAGCCCGGTGATCGAGCCGGTCGCGATTTCGAGGCTCGCGCCATCGACCGCGCGGAATCCGCCGAAGGATTTGACTAGGTTTTCAACCCGGATCATAGGGTCCCCTGAGTTGTAGGCGTGTTAGCTTCACGCCGCATCTTGTTGTTTTATAATTGAAAACAGCCCGGATCGCTCCGGGCTGCTTCAGCTCTGATGATCGCTTAGCGGTATTTCACCGTCTCGATCTTGTCGTCCTTGATCGTGATTTCGCGGAAGGTGCCCGCGGCTTCGCCATTGCCGATCAGGTTGACGGCGGTCGCGCCTTCATAGTCGACCGGCTTGCCTTCCTTGATCAGGTCGAGCGCCTTGCCCAGCTCGCCGGGATAGATCTTCTCGCCGGGGCCGTTCGCGACTTCCATGACCTTGTCTTTGTAGACTTTCGGGTCGGTGGAATCCGCCGCCTGCATTGCGAGCAGCATCAGAGCCGCCGCGTCATAGGCGCCGCCCGAATAGGCCGACGAGCCGTCGAAGCCGGCTTTCTCTGCCATGCCGAGATAGGTCTTCATGCCGTCGCCTGCCGAGTCGGGAAGCTGGCCGAAGGAGCCGTTGATTTCCGAGCCGAAATTGTCCTCAAGCGTCTGGCTGACCATGCCGTCGGGGAAGACGAACTTCTCGAAGGCGCCGGTGTCGAGTGCGCCGCGCAGGATGCCCGAGCCGCCCTGGTCGATATAGCCGACGATGACGAGCGCGTCGCCACCTGCGGAAGCGAGCGATGCGACTTCAGCGGAGTAGTCGCCTTTGCCGTCTTCGTGCGCGGCCGAGATCGTGACGCTGCCGCCCTTGGCCTTGTAGGCTTTCTCGAAGCTGTCCGCGAGACCCTTGCCGTAGTCGTTGTTGGTGTAGGTCACAGCGACGTTCTTGATGCCCTTCTCGAGGATCTCGTCGGCCATGACTTCGCCCTGACGCGCATCCGACGGCGCGGTGCGGAAGAACAGGCCATCATCCTCGAGCGTCGAGAGTGCCGGCGAGGTCGCCGAGGGCGAGATCATCACGACGCCGTTCGGCATTGCGACGTTCTGCAGGACAGCGGTGGTCGCGCCCGAGCACATTGCGCCCATGATGCCAGCGACCTTGTCGGTAGTGACCAGCGTTTCGCCTGCCGCGGTGGCGGCGGCTGCGTCGACGCAGGTCGAGTCGCCGCGGACTGCGGTCACGGTGTCGCCACCCAGCAGCTTGCCGGAATCGGAGACTTCCTTGATCGCCATCTCGGCACCCTGCGCCATCGGCGGGGCGAGCGATTCAAGCGGGCCGGTAAAGCCCAGCAGGACGCCCATCTTCACGTCATCGGCATATGCGCCAGTCGCGCCAAGCGCGATCGCAGCCGAAGCCAGAAGCAGTTTTTTCATGTGTTCACTCCCGTGTTGGAACTCGCGTTCTTGCGCGAGGTTAGTGCGCGGTTTGTCAAATGTGAAGAACCGCGAGTGGCGCGATGACGCGAAAAACGGACCCGAAGGTCAAGGTGCGCGCAATGCGACGTAACGGCAATTTGGGGTTATGTGCAAATTCGTGAAAGGCGCAGGGGGTGATTGCGCAATTTTCAGTCGAGCGAGTCTTCCGGTCCTAAATCCACGGTGGAGTCCAGGCTTTCCTTTTCGCCCGCAGCGCTCGCGCCGCGTTCACGGTAGGGTGTGGTCTGGTAATGCGCGCGGTAGCATTTCGAGAAATGCGACGGGCTCGCAAAGCCGCAGGCCATGGCCACGTTGATCACGCTCATTTCCGTTTGCATCAACAGGTTACGCGCTTTTTGCAGCCGCAATTCCATGTAGTAGCGCTTCGGCGAGCGGTTGAGATAGCGACGGAACAGCCGCTCCAGCTGGCGCGCGGACATGCCCACTTCGGTCGCGAGCGTCGCGGGGCTGATGGGGTCTTCGATATTGCGTTCCATCCGCCCGATCACCTGCGCGAGCTTGGGGTGACGCACGCCGATCCGGGTGGGAATCGACAGGCGCTGCGTGTCGCGATCCGAGCGGATCGAGGAATGGATGAGCTGATCGGCGACGGTATTGGCCAGTTCCTCGCCGTGATCGCGGGCGATCAGCCGCAGCATCAGGTCGATCGAGGCGGTGCCGCCCGCCGTCGTCACCCGGTTGCCGTCGATCACGAAGACGCCCTTGGTCAGCTCGATATCGGGGAAATCCTCGGCGAAAGCGTCGACATTCTCCCAATGGATCGTCGCGCGCTTGCCATCGAGTAGCCCCGCGCGGGCCAGCGCATAAGAGCCGGTGCACAGGCCCCCGATCGTAGCACCGCGTCGTGCCTCGCGCCGCAACCAGTTCAGAAGCGGCTTGGTGACCGCCTCGGCCACGTCGATGCCGCCGCAGACCAGCACCATCGTATCGCGGCCCAATTCTTCGAGCCCGATATCGGTGCGGAAGGTCGTGCCGTTCGAACAGGTGACATCCTCGCCGGTTTCCGAGGCCAGTTTCCACGTATAAAGCGTGCGGCCCGAGACCTGATTGGCGAGGCGCAGCGGCTCGATCGCGCTGGCGAAGGCCATCATCGTGAACCGGTCGAGAAGCATGAAGACGACCGAGCGCTGGCGCGCGTCCGGCGCGATCCGGATCATCCCCTGCGAAGGGGCTGGGCGACGGGTGGGGCGGGGATCAGGCATGTCGTCAATCCGTCATCTGTGGTGAATCACCGAAACAGGAAATTGGTGCCCGCCGCAAGAGGGGGAACTTACGGAGGGGCCCGCAGGCGTGCGGAAATGCAATTTCGGGTTTGTTTCCCTGACCCGCGCCGTCTATAAGCGGCGCCGAATGAAACGACCACGCTTTTGGAGGATCAGATGGGCAAGGGTTGGAGCAAATCGGACTGGCGCGCGAAACCGCGGGTTCAGATGCCCGACTATCCCGATCAGGGGCGCTGAACGCTGTCGAGGCACAGCTGTCGCGGATGCCGCCGCTGGTCTTCGCGGGCGAGGCACGCACGCTGAAGTCGGAGCTGGCGAAAGCCGCGCGCGGCGAAGCATTCCTGCTGCAGGGTGGCGATTGCGCCGAGTCCTTCGGGGAATTCTCGGCCGATAACATTCGCGACACTTTCAAAGTGATGCTGCAGATGGCTGTCGTGCTGACCTGGGGCGCGAAGGTTCCGGTCATCAAGGTCGGTCGCATGGCGGGTCAGTTCGCCAAGCCGCGTTCGGCACCGACCGAGACCATCGACGGCACCGAGCTGCCGAGCTACCGCGGCGACATCATCAACGGCTTCGAATTCACCTCGGAGGCGCGTCTGCCCGATCCGAACCGGATGCTGCAGGCCTACACGCAGGCGGCGGCCTCGCTGAACCTGCTGCGCGCCTTCTCGACCGGTGGTTTCGCCGACATCCACCGCGTCCAAAGCTGGATCGCGGGCTTCACCGATGCCGACGATGCCGAGAAATACCGTCAGGTCGCCGATCAGATCTCGGAGGCGATGGACTTCATGCGGGCTGCGGGCGTGACCTCGGAAACCGCGCATGAGCTGGCTTCGGTCGATTTCTACACCTCGCACGAGGCGCTGCTGCTGGAATATGAAGAGGCGCTCTGCCGCATCGATTCCACCTCCGGCCTGCCGATCGCGGGCACCGGCCACATGCTCTGGATCGGCGACCGCACCCGTCAGCCCGACGGCGCGCATGTCGAATTCGCACGCGGCGTGCAGAACCCGATCGGCCTGAAATGCGGCCCCACCACCACCGAGGACGACCTCAAGGTGCTGATGGAGAAGCTGAACCCGGAAAACGAGGCGGGCCGTCTGACCCTGATCGCGCGTTTCGGCGCGGGCAATGTCGGCGATCACCTGCCGCGCCTGATCCGCACGGTCGAGGCCGAGGGCGCGAATGTCGTCTGGTCCTGCGATCCGATGCACGGCAACACGATCAAATCGGCGAGCGGGTTCAAGACCCGGCCCTTCGAGTCCGTGCTGCGCGAGGTGAAGGAGTTCTTCGCGATCCACAAAGCCGAGGGCACGATCCCCGGCGGCGTGCATTTCGAGATGACCGGCAAGGACGTGACCGAATGCACCGGCGGCGTGCGCGCCGTGACCGATGGCGATCTGTCCTCGCGCTACCACACCGCCTGCGACCCGCGTCTGAATGCGAGCCAGTCGCTGGAACTGGCCTTCCTCGTCGCCGAGGAACTTCAGGACCGTCGCAAGTTCGCGAAAGCGGCGTCGCAATAAGCGCGCGCCGCGACGCGGCAGGTTTCAACGAATTGATTGGCCCGGACCTTGGTGTCCGGGCTTTTTTCAAGCGTGGCAGGGTTCATGCATTAAGGGTCTTAGCCCTCCTGACGCACCACTCGGAACATCGCGCGGCGCTCGTCCGGCGTCATCTCCGCCAGATGCTCGGCGCGGGACTTCGGGCGTGGCGTGTAGGGCGTCTGACCCTCCGCAAAGCCCGAGCTGGCGGGCATCGGTGCGGGCTGCTCGAACGACTGTGACGCGCGGGGGCTGCGCCCGGCGGGTTGGGGCTCGCGCAGCGGCGGCATCTCCAGCGGCTTGATCCGGGCGCCCGTGACGGTGAAACGGCGCGGAGCGCGGCCTGCATCGTGAATGTCTTCCGCCTCGCCCGTATTGCGCAGGGGCTCTGCCACGAAACATCCCAGCACCCGCGTCACCGCCCCGAAATCATCCGTCAGCGGCAGCATCACCAGATGGCCCGCCAGCCCCGGCTTGCCGATCCCGGCCTCCGAGACCAGTTGCGCCTCGGCGATGGCGGGGCGCGCGAAGACGGCCTCGGTCAGATCGGCGATCTGCTTGCGGCCCTCGGGCGCGAAAAGCGAGGTCAGGGGCATCCCGCGCACCTCCATGCCCATCAGGTCGCAGATATGCTGCCCTGCGAGACGAAACCGCCCCATGCCCGGCGCAACCCGTTCGAGGATGAAGGCGAATTCCAGCGCGCGGTCGATGCCGCGCGGATCGATATCGGCGCGTGCGGGCATCGGGCGGCCTGCCAGCAGCGCTTCCCAATAGGCGCGCAGCTCGTTGCCAATCCGGCGACCTTTGGCCGAGGCGGGGGATGCGGCGTTGCTGTCGGTCTCGCGATCCATTTCAATCACCCTTACTTCGTCCCGCGCGGCACGGGCGCGGGGTGGCTGTCTCGCGCCCGACGATCGGGCGGCACATGCCGCCTTGCGGTTGACCGTCAGGGCGAAATCGTTACTGAACTCTTACCAAGGCCAAGTTAGGCCATTTTTTCGTCACATGGGGAAAGAAACTCTTAAATGGTTAAACCCGCTCCAGAGCCGCGCCCGGAGGGGGCGCCCGCCGCCGCTACTGTCTCGATGACTGGATTTGCCGCCGGACAGGGGAGCGGCGCGGGGCATGACTGGAGCTGGGATTTGCGCTCGGTCAATGGCAAAGGGTTCGACCTGCGGCTGCGGCTGCCCGATATCGAGGGGCTGGAGCCGGCTCTGCGCAAGGCGGTCGGCGACCGGGTCGCGCGGGGGAATGTCACGCTGAACCTCAAACTCGCGCAGGCCGCAGGCAGCGCCGCGATGCGGATCGAGCCCGACGTGCTCAATGCCGCCCTTGCCGCCGTCGACAAAGTCGAGCGCGCCGCCGAGCGCAAGGGCGTGGCGCTGGCGCCGCTCAAGCCGAGCGATCTGATGGCGATGCGCGGAGTGGTCGATCACTCGGGCGGCACGATCGAGGATTCCGCGGCACTGCTGGCAGCGCTGCTGGAGAGTTTCGAGCCCGTTCTGGAGAGTTTCGTCGCGATGCGCCGCGAGGAAGGCGCCCGAACCGGCGCTTTGCTGGCCGCGCGCATCGACGAGATCGCCGCGCTGACCGACGAGGCCGCAGAGGCTGCCGCCGCGCGTGCCCCGAAGGCTGCAGAGACGCTGAAGGCCGCGCTTGCGCGGGTGATGGAGGCGACCGATGTCGATCCGGATCGCGTCGCGCAGGAACTGGCCTTGCTCGCGATCAAGTCCGACGTGACTGAGGAAATTGAACGCCTCCGCGTCCATGTCGAGGCCGCCCGTGCGCTTCTGGCCGAGATCGGACCCGTGGGCCGCAAGTTCGAATTTCTCGCGCAGGAATTCGTCCGCGAGGCCAATACGCTGTGCTCGAAATCGGGCGATGCGGAGTTGACGCGGATCGGTCTGGCGTTGAAATACGCGATCGACCAGCTGCGCGAGCAGATTCAGAACGTAGAGTAATTCCGATGCCCGATACCAGCCGCCGCGGCCTTCTCATTATCCTTTCTTCGCCCTCGGGCGCAGGCAAATCCACGCTGGCCAAGCGGCTGATGAACTGGGACTCGACGCTGCGCTTCTCGGTCTCGGCCACGACGCGCGATCCGCGCCCGGGCGAGAGCGACGGGGTGGAGTATTTCTTCAAGTCCCGCGCCGAGTTCGAGAAGATGGTCGATCAGGGCGACATGCTGGAGCATGCCGAGGTGTTCGGCAATTTCTACGGCACGCCGAAAGGGCCGGTGGAGGCCGCGATGGGCGAGGGGCGCGATACGCTGTTCGACGTCGACTGGCAGGGCGGGCAGCAGATCCGCAACTCCTCGCTGGGCAAGGACGTGGTCTCGATCTTCATCCTGCCGCCCTCGATTGCGGCGCTGGAAGAGCGGCTGCGCAGCCGCGCGCAGGACAGCGATGCCGTGATCAATGGCCGGATGGAAAAATCGCTCGCCGAAATCAGCCATTGGTCGGAATATGACTATGTTCTGGTCAATGATGATCTCGACCGCGCCGAAGAGCAGTTGCGCACGATCCTGACCGCCGAGCGCAGCCGTCGCGACCGTCAGACCGGGTTGAGTGAGTTCGTGCGAAAGTTGAACAGGGAGTTCGAGGCAAGATGATTTACGAACTGGACGGGATTGCGCCCGAAATCGCCGAAGACGCATGGGTCGCGCCGGACGCCAATCTGATCGGAAAGGTGGTGCTGGAAACTGAGGCCTCGGTCTGGTTCGGCGGCACTCTGCGCGGTGATAACGAGGAAATCCGCGTGGGCGCGGGCTCGAACCTGCAGGAGAACGTCGTCTGCCATACCGATATGGGCTTTCCGCTGACCATCGGCGCGAATTGCACGGTCGGGCACAAGGCGATGCTGCATGGCTGCACGATCGGGGATGGCTCGCTGATCGGCATGGGCGCGACGGTGCTCAACGGCGCGAAGATCGGCAAAGGCTGCCTGATCGGCGCGGGCGCGCTGATCACCGAAGGCAAGGAAATCCCCGATGGCAGCCTCGTGATGGGCGCGCCGGGCAAGGTGGTCCGCCAGCTTGACGAGAAGGCGCTGCAGGCGCTGCTGGGCTCGGCCGCGCATTACCGCGAAAACGCTGCGCGCTTCTCCAAGGGGCTGAAAGCGATCGGCTAATTGTCGCGAAACTCATCGATCGGCAGGGTGAATATGTCGAAATCGAGCTGGGGATGCGCGGCGCGCACCTCCTGCCGGATCGCGGCGATATTCGGCAGCGGGCGGGAATAGGCCCGCAGCTTGCCGGTGAACCCGAATTCCTCGAGCCGCTTCGCGAGATCGAGAATGTCGAACCTCTCCGACAGAAGCGGAGCCAGCACCAGTTCGGGGCGCAGCTTCACCATCTTTTGCGCGGTGATCTGGTCGTATTGAAGCACCTGAATCGCCTGGCCGGAGATCTCTTTGAGCGAAGACGGCAGCTCACGCGCGGGGTCGACCAACAGCAGGTTGCTGGTCTCAGACGCCTTCACACATTGAAAGAGAACGGCTTGTAAGGCGAGACGGGAACGGGGGGTTCTTGACATAGTAATAGTGCAAACCTCATCGCCCCCGCGGTGTAAGTGACGGGATCCGGAAAGATCCCATGAAATACACGCCTAGGTTTAGCGTTTTTTTACTTATTTCACAAGGCACTGATTGTTGACTGCGAAGCGTGAGTTGCAAAACCGAAGCAGGGGTCGGTTTTTCGGGCATGGCAAGGCTTTACAGCTCGCGCCGCATCGCTCAAACCTTGCCGCGACAGCGATGGCAGGCGGGGAGGCATGGCAATGAGCCAAGGGGCGATCGGACAGGTTCTCGACGCGCTGCCGAGCGCGGTTTTGCTGATCGGGCGCGACGAGCGGATCGCGCAGGGAAATGTGGCGGCCAACCGTCTGTTCGGTACGCAGTTTCTCGGGCGTCCCTATGTGACGGTGCTGCGCCAGCCCGGTTTCGGCGCGGCAGTCAGCGCGGCACTGCGCGGCGCGCGGCCCGACCCGGTTCGCCTGCGGCTGCATCCCACCGGTCAGGCCGAGACGATCACGCTGGTGCATTTCTCTCCGCTGCCGCCCGCGCCCGAAGGCCCGCTTTCCACGAATTCGGTTTTGGCGAGCTTCGAGGACATCACCGCGCTGGAGACCGCCGAAGCCATGCGGCGCGATTTCGTGGCCAATGTCAGCCATGAGTTGCGCACGCCGCTGACCGCGTTGATGGGCTTCATCGAGACTCTGCGTTCGAGCGCGCGCGACGATGCGGCGGCGCGCGATCGGTTCCTGTCGATCATGGAGCGCGAGGCGGCGCGGATGAACCGTCTGGTGGGCGATCTTCTGTCGCTGAGCCGCGTCGAGGGCGAGGAACGGATGCGCCCGACAACCAAGGTCGATCTGGCGCTGGTGCTCAAGGGTGTCACGCAGACGCTCGAACCCGTCGCCGAGGCGGCCAAGGTGAAGCTGATCTCCGAGGGCGAGACCGGGGCTTTGCCGGTGCAGGGCGACCCCGATCAGCTGACGCAGGTCTTTTCCAACCTCGTGGAGAACGCGATCAAATATGGCGGGCAGGGCGGCGAGGTGCGGCTGCGCGTCTCGGCGATCGCGCATGAGCCTGTGCTTCGCGGCAAAGCCTATCGCGTCGATGTGATCGACCGGGGCGAGGGGATCGACGAACAGCATCTGCCGCGCATCACCGAGCGCTTCTACCGCGTCGACACCCACCGCTCGCGCGAGAAGGGCGGCACCGGGCTGGGGCTCGCCATCGTCAAGCATATCGTGGCGCGCCACCGTGGGCGCTTCCGCGTCGACAGCAAGAAGGGCGAGGGCAGCTGCTTCACGGTGATCCTGCCCGCGGTCTGAGGGCGCGCCGGGGCGACCCGGTTGCGGCCCGCGAAAAGCGCCGGCCTTCTATCACTTCCGCGTCGCGCTCCCTTGAACCGGGAGGCGCAAACCGATAGCTTTAGAGCAACTTCAAATCGGAGGGCGTAATCATGGCGCCCAAGCGTCCCCGGTCGGCGGGCGCGCTCCCGACAGCTGCATCGCCCGCGCGGGCGGTGAAACCGGCTCAGGTCGAGTCCCCCGCGACCAAATCCGCCAAGTCCGGCGAGGGGCTATATGCCGCTCTCGACCTTGGCACCAACAGTTGCCGGATGCTGATTGCCCGTCCAAGGGGTTCTCAGTTTCAGGTCGTGGATAGCTTCTCAAAAGCCGTCCAGCTGGGCCAAGGTCTTGAAACCTATGGCCGTTTGTCGCGCAGCTCGATGTCGCGCACCGTTCAGGCTTTGCAGATTTGCCGCCGCAAGATCGAAACGCATGGGGTCACCCGGATGCGGCTGGTGGCGACCGAGGCCTGTCGCCGCGCCAAGAACGCGCGCGATTTCATCCGCTATGTGCGCCGCGAGACCGGCCTGCCGCTGGAGATCATTCCGCCCGAGGAGGAGGCGCGGCTGGCCGTGATTTCCTGCGCCTCGCTGGTGTCGCCCAATTCCGAGCAGGTGCTGGTGGTCGATATCGGCGGCGGCTCGACCGAGCTTGTCTGGATCGACCTCGAAGACGTGCCGCCTGGCGACCGCGCCCGCGCGATCATGCGGCTCTCGCAAGGGTTCAACCAGCCCGACGGGCCGGACCCGGCAGCGCGGGTGGTGGACTGGATTTCGGTGCCGCTCGGGGTCGCGACGCTCAAGGATCAATTTGCCGATGTCGAGGACGATGCCGCGCGGTTTGCGCTGATGAGCTGGTTCTTCGAGGAAAAGCTCGCGGACTTCACGCCCTATGCGGCTGGCAGCCCGCAGGACGGGTTCCAGATCATCGGGACTTCCGGCACGGTGACGACTGTCGCGGCCTGCCACCTCAACCTGAAGCGTTACGATCGCAACCGGGTCGACGGGTTGACCATGACCTCGGGAGAGATCGACGCGGTGATCCGCTCCTTCCTGCAGCTCGGGCCTGCCGGGCGGCGCTCGGATCCTCGGATCGGGCGCGACCGGCACACTTTGATTATGTCGGGGGCTGCAATCCTGCAGGCCCTGATGCGGGTTTGGCCCACCGACCAGATGTCCATTGCCGACCGTGGCCTGCGCGAGGGGCTCCTCTATGCGCAAATGGCCGGAGACGGCGTGTTAGAAGAGATGAAATGATGGCGAAGACACCCAGCGGCAAGAACACTTCCGGGCGCGGCCAGCGCGACCTGCGCGTGCGCGTGAAGACGGCGAGGGGGCGCAAGCTCTCCTCGACCCTCTGGCTGGAGCGGCAGCTCAACGACCCTTACGTGCAGCGCGCGAAGAAAGAGGGCTATCGTGGCCGTGCGGCCTACAAAATCCTCGAGCTGGACGACAAGTATCGCTTCCTCGTACCCGGCGCGCGGGTGGTCGATCTGGGCTGCGCGCCCGGCGGCTGGTGTCAGGTGGCCGTCAAGCGCGTGAACGCCTTGGGCGAGAAATCGGGCAAGAAGGTCGGCACCGTTCTGGGCGTCGATCTGCAGGAGGTCGATCCGATCCCGGGGGCCGAGATCCATGTGCTCGATTTCCTCGAGGAAGGCGCCGACGACAAGGTCAAGGAATGGCTCGGCGGGTCTGCGGATGTGGTGATGTCGGATATGGCGGCCTCGTCCTCGGGGCACCAGAACACCGATCACCTGCGCATCATCACGCTGTGCGAAGCGGCGGCGGAGTTCGCCTTCGACGTGCTCGAAGAGGGCGGCACTTTCGTCGCCAAGGTCCTCGCAGGCGGTGCGGAGCAGGGGCTGATGACGATCCTGAAGAAAAACTTCACCAAGGTCGCGAATGTGAAACCACCGGCCTCGCGCTCGGACAGCTCGGAGAAATTCGTGGTCGCCCAAGGATTTCGCGGGCGGCGGCACGAGGAGGACTGAGCCGCGACTGTCTCACCCCCGAGACAGGTGCCGGGCCGCTCAGCGGGAATTTACGTTGTGTAAGGTCCGAATCGGCCTAACCTGCTTGGGCTTTCATAGGCTGCGCAAGAGAGGGAGGCTTTCGCATGCCGTCACTGCATACGGGCGTTCCGCGCCAACATGCCGATATCGTGCGAGAGGTCGTCTCTTCGCCGAAATCCGCCACGCGGGCGGGGTTCGCGGCCAGCTGGCGCCGCTCGATGATCCATCACCGTATCGACCCGGAAACCGGCGGGCGCAACGAGCGTCTGACCCAGGCCGAGATGCGCGAGCGGCGCGAGCGGGCGGGTCTGATGATGCGGATCGCCTCGCCGGTGCTCGACCGACTGTCGCGCGCGGCAGGCGATGCGGGCTGCACGGTGCTTCTGTCCGATGCGGGCGGGCTGGTGCTCGATGAGCGCCTGCGCGACGCGGATGTCGATGACTTCCATTCCTCGAACCTCGCGCCCGGTTCGGACTGGTCCGAAGGGGTCGAGGGCACCAACGGCATCGGCACCTGCGTGGCCGAGGCGCGCCCCGTCACCGTCTGGCGCGATCAGCATTTCCGCACCCGCAACACCGTGCTGACCTGCATGGGCTCGCCCATCTTCGGCGCGCAGGGCGATCTGGCGGGGGTGATCGATGTCAGCTCCGCGCGCTCGGACATGACCGAGGGCTATGCCCGGCTCGTGGCGCTGACCGTTCAGGACGCGGCGCATCGGATCGAGGCGGACCTGTTCCGCGCCTCCTATGACGGCGCGCGCATCCTCTCGACTGGCTCGGGCGAGACCGGGGCGCAGGGCGTGATGCTGCTGGCGCTCGATCGCGACGATCTGGTCGTCGGAGCCACCCGCGCCGCGCGGCGACACCTTGGGATCGAGGCCGGGCAGATCGGCCAGCTTCCGGCGTCGGACCTGCTGGAGCACGGCATCCGCAACGGGCTGGAAGAGGCGCAACGCTCCGAAATGGCCCGCGCGCTGGCCCGCAACGGCGGCAATGTCTCGGCGGCGGCGCGCGATCTCGGCATCGGGCGGGCGACGTTCTACCGCAAGGCCAAGGCGCTCAATCTCGGCGTCTGAGCGGCAGGGGAACGGGCAGGGTGCTTCGCCCTCAGGGACGCTTCTGATCTCAATTCAGGGTCGCCCGGATCGCCCGCGCCAGATGCGCCGAGGCGATGACCCCGTCGATCAGCGGAACGCGGGTTCTCTCGAAGAGATCGGCGCGCAAATGCGACATGCCTGCGCATCCCATCGCAACAGCCCGTGCGCCTTCCTTCCCGGCTTCGGCGATCTCCTCGGAGAGGCGCGCGCGGACCGGCTCTGATCCCTCTTCGACGGCCAGCACCGGCACGCCACTCGCGCGCACCGCGATGCACGCGCCCGCAAGCCCGTACTGCGCGATATTCTCCTCGAGGACCGGCACGGATACCGGCAACGTGGTCACCACCGAGAACGCCCCGAAGGCGAGCGCGCCGATCACATAGGCGGCCTGACCGATCCCGATCACCGGGCAATGCGCGGCGGCGCGCAGCTCCTCGAGCCCAGTATCGTCGAAACAGGCGATCACGATCAGATCGGCGCCAATCCCCTTCGCCTCCGGCAACAGTTTCTTCAGCCCGATCACGGCATGCGCACCATCCTCGGGCCCCTCAATGGCGGGCGGCCCTTCCGCATTCGTCCAGCCGACGATCTCGGCGTCAGGTAGTGCTGCCCGCGCGATGCCCACGATCTGATCGGTCATCGACGCCGTCGAATTCGGGTTGATGTAGAGAATGCGCATCTGGGATCAAACGCCTTTCCCGGCATCCGAGCCGAGCCGTGCGCGCCGCCGTGCCATGATCCAGGCGGCGACCAAGAACGCCCCGATGATCAGAAGCGAAAACATCGTGGTCAGCGTGCCCAGGGCATAGACCACGGGCGTCGTCACATTCGTCGTCATCCCGAAGATCTCGAGCGGAAGCGTGTTGTAGCTGCCCGCCGTCAACAGCGTGCGCGCGAATTCATCATAGCTCAGCGTGAAGCCGAACAGAGCCACCCCGATCAGCGACGGCGCGATGATCGGCAGCACGACGAAACGGATCGTCTGCCATGCGCTCGCACCCTGATCGCGCGCGGCCTCCTCGAAGCTTTTGTCGAAACGGTTGAAGACGGCGAACATGATCAGAAGACCGAAGGGCAGCGTCCATGTCAGCTGTGAGCCGAAGCCCGAGGTCGCCCAATGCACCTTTAGCCCGAGCTGGTTGAAGATCAGCCCCACGCCCAGCGAGATCAGGATCGAGGGGATCACCAGCGAGGCGATCGTCAGGTAGAACAGAATGCCGGAGCCCGGGAATTTCTTGCGGAATGCGAGGCCCGCCATGACCGAGACGACGACCGTCGTCACCATGACCAGCAGGCCGAGCATGAAGGACCGCCGGAACGCGCCCCAGATATCGCCCACGGCCTGCTGCTGGAACAGCTCGTGGAACCAGTTGAGCGACACGCCCCGCATCGGGAAGGTCAGCCCGCCCTCGGGGCCCTGAAAGCTCAGGATGCCGATGGTGATCGTCGGCCCGTAAAGGAACAGCACGAAAAGCGCGAAGATGACGGTCAGGACGTAGAAGCTGCGCGGGCGTTTCTCCATGGATCAGAGCTCCTTGCGGATGTTGACGAAGCGCAGCAGGATCCCGATCACGATCAGCACGGTACACAGCAGCACCACCGCCGTGGCGGCCGCGGAGGGGTATTGCAGCAGCGCGATATCGTTGGAAATCAGCCGCCCCACATTGGCCCGCTGCGACCCGGACATGAACCGCACGGTAATGAAATCGCCCATCACCAGCGTCAGCACGAAGATCGTGCCGATCATGATGCCGGGTTTGGTCAGCGGGATGATCACATGGACCAGCGTCTGGAACCCGCTCGCACCGTTGTCGCGCGCCGCCTCGATCAGGTTGCGGTCGATCCGCATCATCGTGTTGAAGATCGGCACCACCATGAACAGCGTGTAGAGATGCACGAAGGCGAGGATCACCGAGAAATCGGAATAGAGCAGCCACTCCAGCGGCTGGTCGATCACGCCCCATGAAATCAGCGTCTGGTTCGCAATCCCGTTGCGCCCGAGGAACGGGATCCACGAGATCATGCGAATGATGTTCGAGGTCCAGAACGGGATCGTGCACAGCAAAAACAGCGCGATCTGCATCGTCTGGCTGCGGATGTGAAAGGCGAGGTAATAGGCGACGGTGAAACCGATCGCGAGCGTCATCGCCCAGGTCAGGAAGGCGTATTTGAAGGTCGCGGCGAAGACCTTGTAGGTCACCGGCGAGCCGAACAGGAACTCGTAATTCTCAAGACTGAAGGCGGGGATGATCGAAAACTCGGTCGCCTGCCAGAAGCTGACGATCACGATGGTAATGATCGGCGCGACCAGAAAGCCCAGCAACACCACCGTCAGGGGCGCCGCCTGCAACCATCCCGTCACCGTCTCGCGGGTCACTTTCATCGCGATCCTGCCCTTCGACTTGGCTCAAATATCCTCGGGGGGTGTGGGGGGCGGATAGCCCCACCACGGTCATCACGAGGCGATGAACTCGTTCCACTTGCGAACCATGTACTGGTTCTCGTCCATCACTGCGTTCCAGCACGCGACATGGCCCATGCGGTCGTAGAAAGAGCCGCCGTCGCGGGTCTCGCCGGCTTCGGCCAGCTTGTCGCCGGTCGGGCTGGTGATCACATCCGTCGCGGGCTTGCCTTCGAACCAGTAGCCCCACTCGTTGTCGGACATGAAGTCCTTCGAGGTTTCCGGCACGGCCGAGTAATAGCCCTGACGCATCAGGTAGCCGCCGACCCAGCCCGAGAGATACCAGTTGATGTATTCATAGGCCGCATCGAGCTCCATGCCCGAGAGCGACTTCGACAGGCCGAGACCGCCGCCCCAGCTGCGATAGCCCTCTTTCAGAGGCTGGTAGACGCAATCGATGCCGCGCGATTTCACCGCGGTGATCGCGGGCGACCACATCGACTGGATCACGACCTCGCCCGAGGCCATCAGGTTCACGCTCTCGTCGAAGGTCTTCCAGAAGGCACGGAACTGGCCGTTCTTCTTCGCCTCGGTGAAGATCGCCATGGTCTTGTCGATCTCTTCGCGGGTCATGTTGCCCTTGTCGCCATACTGGATCTCACCCATCGCCTCGCAGACCATGGCCATGTCCATGATGCCGATCGAGGAGATGTCGAGGATCGAAGCCTTGCCCTTGAACTCGGGGTTCAGCAGTTCCGTCCAACTCTCGATCGGGCGCCCGATCAGGTCGGGGCGGATGCCCAGCGTGTCGGCGTTGTAGATGGTCGGGATCAGCGTCATCCAGCCGGTTTCCTGATCGGCGAAGGTGGTGCCGCCGGGGCCCTCGACGAAGCCCACGGTCGACGGCGCGGTGCCTTGGGCGATCTCGCTCTCGGGCGTCAGCTTGCCGGATTTGAAGATGCCGACGATCTTGTCGTAATTCTTGATCTTCGAGGTATCCATCGCCTGCAGGTTGCCGGTCGGCCAGACCTTCTTGCAGATCCAGTATTCGATATCGGCGATGTCGAAGCTGTCGGGCTGGGTTGCCGCGCGCTGGGTCACCGCGTCGGAATCGAGCGCGGTCATCTCGAGCGTGAAGCCAAGGTCTTCCTTCACCTTGTTGGCCACGTCATTGAGGTTCGACACGCCCGTGCCGAACTGGCGCAGCGTGATGTTCTTGATTTCCTGCGCCCAGATCATCGGCGCCGGGAAGGCGGAGGCGCCAAGCGCGGCCGCCCCGGTCTTGAGAATCGAGCGGCGGGTATAACCGGTTTTCGACATTGTCACTTATCCCTCTGTTGGAGTGTCGATTTCAGGCACGGAGGCGGTGCAGCCGCCCCTCATCCCAAGCAAGACGCACTTGCTCGCCCGGGTTTATGTCGTTGGAATAGAAGGCCTCGTCGCTCATCAGCGCGATGATCGGTTCCTGGCCCTCGGCCTGGGCGGTTACCGCGACGCGGTCGCCCTGATATTCGATCGCACTGACCGTCGCGGGCATCCCCTCGGGGCCAAGGCGCACTGCATCCGAGCGGATCGCATGGAGCTGCCCGTCGAGCGTGACCACGTTGTGGCCGCCCATGAAGCGCGCCACGAATTCGGTCCGGGGCGTGTTGAACACCTCGCGTGCGGGTCCGGCCTGTTCGATGACGGCATTGTTCATGACCACGACCTCGTCGGCGAGCGCGAGCGCCTCGTCCTGCCCGTGGGTGACATGAAGGAAGGTGATGCCGAGCTCGCGCTGCAGCCGCTTGAGCTCGGCACGCATCCGCACCCGCAGGAAGGGGTCGAGCGCGGAAAGCGGTTCGTCGAGAAGCAGTACTTCCGGTTCGGTGACCAGCGCGCGCGCCAGCGCGACGCGTTGCTGCTGCCCACCGGAGAGCTGCGTGGGAAGACGCTCGGAGAGATGCGCCATATCGACGAGTTCGAGAAGCTCCATCGCCTTGGCATGGCGCGCGGTCTTGTCGACGCCCTTCATCCGCAGCGAGAACGCGACATTGTCCTTGACCGAGAGATGCGGAAAGAGCGCGTAGTTCTGAAACATCATCGCCGTGCCGCGCTTGGCCGGGGGCAGGGCGGAGATATCAACGCCGTTCAGGCGGATCGCGCCTTCGCTCACGCTTTCATGGCCCGCGATCATCCGCAGGGTCGAGCTCTTGCCGCAGCCCGAGGGACCGAGCAGGCAGACATAGCTGCCCGGCGCGAAGACATGATTGATCGCGTCCACCGCGACCGTGTCGCCGTAGCGCTTCGTCAGGTTCACCAGCTCGAGATCATGTGCCGTTCGCATCGCATCGCTTCCCTTTGATCTGGGTTCAGCCTTCGGTGCGAACCGGACAGCTCGCCATCATTTTCCGAACTCACGGTGCCGTGAATCCGACCTTGCCTCGAATTTGAGCAGAAAAATTTTCTGCATGCGCAAAATTACGACACAACATTGTATACAATCCGAATCGAAGCGATCCAGCTTGTCCTCCGCGGATCGCCCGGGGCATCGTGTGAACGAAAGGAACTCAAGATGAACGACCCGCTCCCCGCCGCCCCGATGCCCGATACGATCGCCAATGATCTGGCGCTCGCGATTCACGAGCATCGGCTGATGCCGGGCACAAAGCTGTCGGAAGAGGAGCTGGGGGAGATATACGGTGTCTCGCGGACCATCATCCGCGCCGCGCTGCAGCGGCTGGCCCATGACCGGCTGGTGGAACTCAAGCGCAACCGCGGGGCCTATGTCGCGCAGCCCACGGTGCGCGAGGCGCGCGAGGTGTTCGAGGCGCGCGCCCTGCTCGAGCCGCGCACCGCGCGCTCGGCCGCCGAGCGGATCACCGAGGACGACCTCGCGGCGCTTCAACGTCACATCGATGAAGAGCACGCGGCGATCGACGATGGCGAGGCGGGCCGGGCGCTCTTTCTCTCGGGGCAGTTCCATCTCGAGATCGCACGGATTGCCGATCAGGCCACGATCACCGAATTCATCACCCAGCTGGTCGCGCGGTCTTCGTTGATCATCGCGCTCTATTGGCACCGGCGCGGGGCGCTTTGCGAAAGCCACGCCCACCATGCCTTGATGCGCGCCTTCGCGGAACGCGATGCCGATTTGGCGGAGGAGCTGATGAAAAACCACCTTCTCGACCTCCTCAGCTCGCTCGACTTGCGAAACCGCACCTCCGCCCCTGCGAGCTTGAGGGAGGCGTTGGGGGCATGATCCTGCGCAATGCCGATCTGTCAGAGCTGGAGACGGTTCTCGACTGGGCCGCCGCCGAGGGCTGGAATCCCGGCCTCGCGGATGCCGAGGCGTTCTACGCAGCCGATCCCCAAGGCTTCTTTGTCGCAGATGTGGATGGCGCGCCTGTTGCCGCGATTTCTGTGGTCAATCACGATGCGAAAAACGCGTTCCTGGGTCTCTATATCTGCAAACCCGAAGTCCGGGGGCAGGGCATCGGGTTCGCCCTGTGGCAACATGCGCTGCGCCATTCAGGAGAGCGCAGCGTCGGGCTCGATGGCGTGGCCGCGCAGCAGGACAATTACGCGCGCTCCGGGTTTCGACGTCAGGGCGCGAGTTTGCGGCTGACGGGGGTGCTGTCACCCGAAGACGACACGGGCATCGTGCTGGCCGAGCATGCTGACCTGAAGCACCTCATTGCGCTCGATGCGCAGGCATCTGGCGTGCGGCGGGACGCTTTCCTGAGCCGCTGGCTCGCGCCCGGCCCATCCCGTCAGACCGTCCGGCTCAGCGATGGCACAGGCTTCGCGACCGTGCGGCAATGTCGCGAGGGGCTCAAGATCGGGCCGATCATTGCCGAGCGGAGTGACGATGCGATGCGGCTGGCACGTGCCGCGGCGAACCGCTTTCCGACTGCGCCCGTCTCGATCGACCTGCCCGAGAGCAACGCGCCACTCAGGGCCCGTCTGTCGGAGTGCGGCTTCACCCCGGCTTTCGAGACGGCGCGCATGTATCGCGGCACCGCTCCGAAGACGACGGCATCCTTGCAGGCCATCGCAACGATGGAGCTTGGTTGAGCGCAGATCAAAGCGGTTCAGTCGCGGGTCATTTGGCCGCCTCGTCTCGCATAGATGCGCGCGGTTCGCTCAACGTCGCGCGCCGCGGTACGCGACCCGCTACGCTGCAGATTGTGCCGAAAGGGGCCGATGCAACCCGACCGAGCGCCGCGATAACGTTTCAATTGTTCGTGTATCCGAAGCGACCGGCATGCTTGCGAGGCGCAGCGCATCCGACGTCCCGCCATCTGCGACTTCGCTAAGGCGGGCCAAGAAACATTGAGATTTCGCACCGTGTCCACTGCGTTTCCAAGCGCGCCCTGATGAATTTTCCGAGGGCTCCCTGCGTCGCTATCGACACATGCCAGCGCGTTTAACCGATGCTTAACTCAAGTGTCGTTGAAGCAAGGGGAGAAGCACAGTATCGCTGAGGCTATCCAGACAAAAAGAAGACCGGACCTCCGCGACGCAGGCATTTTTCCGCGAAAGGGATCTTGATGACGATGGGACGTATTCTGGCGGCGACGGCTTTGACCTCGCTTGCCGTCACACAGGTGCATGCACAGGATCTCACTCAACGGATCGCGCTCGCGGGTCGCACGACGGTCTCGTACGGACTCGCGCAGGCTCCCGCCGCCGCGCCCGGTTCGGCTGACACCGCTTCGGGAAATACTGCGGATACTGCCGCGGCCAGCACGACATCCGTGACCGGCTCCAACAGCATGCTCTTGCTCCTTGGCCTTGGCGTGGTGGGGCTGGCCGCCGCTGCGGGGGGAGGAGGAGGCGGGTCCTCGAGCTCATCCGGCTCCTCGAGCAACACCCAGCCGCCGCCCTCGGGCAACGCGCCGTATACCGGCACTGGCGGCAGCGTCAGCAGTTTCGAGACCGACGAGTATTATGCAAGCGGCGGTCTTGCGCAGACCGAGGCGGCCTATCGCTACGCCGAGGGGGCCTATGGGTTGGGAACGCTCGTGTCGATCTACGATTCCGGCGCGGATGTGACCCATCCCGATCTCGCTGACAACATCGATGGCGCGCTCTCCTACAGCTATTTCGACAACACCTCTGACGTCACCGACACCGACGGGCACGGCACGCATGTGGCCGGGATCGTTGCCGGTGTGCAGAACGGGCAGGGGATCGAGGGGATTGCCTGGGGTCCAAGCTGATGATCCTGCAAGGCGTCGGAGGTTCGGTGCCTGCGGGCAGCTACGCCGATGCGGTCACGCGCTCGGTCAATGCCGGCGCGGTATCGATGAACAACAGCTGGGCCTATGTGGACAGCAATAACAAGACGCTCACGATCGACCAGTTTTCGAGCGCCGACCAGATCCGCCAACAGCTTGGATCGGCCACCATCGACTCGCTCGACGCGGCGGCAAAGGCGGGAATGGTCAGCGTGTTCGCCGCGGGCAATGACGGCGGCGCCAATCCCAGTTTGATGGCGGGCCTGCCGGAGTATTTCCCGGAAATGGAAGGCTCGATCCTTGGTGTCGTGGCTGTTGACAGCAACCACCAGATCGCCAGTTTTTCCAACCGCTGTGGCGAGGCGATGAATTATTGCCTCGCGGCACCGGGCGTGGATATCCTCTCGACCTACCCGAGCGATCTTGGAAGCGATTACGCCTATATGAGCGGGACCTCGATGGCGACGCCCTATGTCACCGGCGCGGTTGCGGTGCTCAAGAGCGAGTTCCCCGAGCTCACCGGTCAGCAGATCGTGCAGATCCTCGAAAACAGCGCAACCGATCTCGGTGCGGTGGGGATCGACCCGATCTATGGCTGGGGCGAGCTCAATCTCCGGCAGGCTCAGGCACCGGCCGGAACGCTGAAAGTCGAGACGACCAGCTCGCTCGACGGTCCTTCCGTGCCCGCCACCCAGAGCACGATCAGCGCAACCCGCGGTGTCGCAGGCGCCCTGCGCGCGACACTCTCCAATCAGCGGATGATCGTCACGGATGCCTATGATCGCGGCTATCACGTGGCGGCGAGCAGCTTCGTGGCCGACTATGCCGATGCCCGCGCCGCGCAGGCCTCCACCGAGACTTTCGCGATGGGGGCGACCGCTCCGGTCAATTTCAGCGCGGGCACCGGCACCCTGTCGCTGTCACATGGCGACAGCTCCGCGATTGCCGGAACGAAATGGGTCGACAGTGCCGCGATGGCCGCGCCTTATTTGAAGTCTTTCGACACCGACTCCGCGCTTCACTACGAAGTCGGTCTCGGCGATGGCGTATCGGCCTCGATTTCGCAGGCAGGCGGCGGCGCGGGCGATGTTAGCTCGCAATATATCGCCGGTTCGCTCAATGCCCGGTTCGGCGCCAGCACGCTTTCGATGACCGTCGGCAATCTGCACGAAGACGGCGGTTTCCTGGGCACCTCGGTGGGGGGCGCGTTTGGCGGCGGGCTTTCGAGCAATACCCATTTCGTACAGCTCGGGATGAATGTCGCTCTCGGCGACGGGACGACTCTCGAGCTTACCGCAGCGAATGGCAACTCCAGCTTCTCCGGGAACGGTTTGCTCCAATCCGGGAGCGGGCTGAGGTCGAACGCCTATGCCATTGGCCTGAGCAAGACCGGTTTTCTGACCGGGGACGACCGCCTCTCTGTCGGGGTTTCTACGCCGATCGCGCTGGCCTCGGGGAAATTGACGATGAGCGTTCCGACCGCTGTCGGCGCAGCCGTCGGAAATACGCGCTCCGAAAAGGTCGTGATGACGACAGCCTCGGTGAATATCGAAAGTGCGGCCCCTCAGCCCGACCTGCAGATCGGCTATTCGCGCAAGGCCGGGATCGGGCGACTCGGTGCGGGGCTCGTCTACGAGCCGGGGCAGAGTTCGGCGATGGGGGTTTCGCTGGGATGGACGGCGCGTTTCTGATCCGGCTCGGGCCGTCCCCGAACGACTTGCCGTCGCGATCTCGACTCGTCTCAGGACTTCGCTTCCTGACGCGCGCGACACACGCCGTCTTCGATAGTCTCAGCGCCCCGGCAAAATCTCAATGCTGCGGCTGCACCTGTCTCAGGCGCGAGACAGATGATGCATTCCACCAGCGCAGAGCGGCTATGCGCAGGGCGCGCGGTTCGGCAGGCTTATCCCATGGCGCGCAGCCCTGTCGGTTGCGTTCAATCTGGGAGGAAGACCAATGGCCAACGATATGGCACCTGAATTCAAGGGCGTTTCGGTTTCGCCGTTCCGCGACCGTTATGACAACTTCATCGGCGGCAAATTCGTGCCCCCGAAAAACGGCAAGTATTTCGACAACATCACGCCGATCACCGGCGGCAAGGTCTGTGAAGTCGCGCATTCCTCCGCAGAGGATATCGAAGCCGCGCTCGATGCCGCCCATGCCGCGAAAGACGCGTGGGGCAAGACTTCCGCCGCCGAGCGCTCGAATGTCCTTCTCAAGATCGCCGACCGGATCGAGGAAAATCTCGACCTGATCGCCGCCGCCGAGACCTGGGACAACGGCAAGCCGATCCGCGAGACCACGGCTGCCGACATTCCGCTCGCCGTCGACCATTTCCGCTATTTCGCGGGCGTTCTGCGCAGCCAGGAAGGCACGATGTCGGAGATCGACAACGACACCGTCGCCTATCACTTCCACGAGCCGCTGGGCGTCGTGGGTCAGATCATCCCGTGGAACTTCTCGGTGCTGATGGCGGCATGGAAACTGGCGCCGGCTCTGGCGGCGGGCAACTGCATCGTGCTGAAACCGGCGGAGCAGACCCCGGCGGCGATCCTCGTGGTGATGGAAGTCATTGCCGACCTGCTGCCCGATGGCGTGCTGAATATCGTCAACGGCTACGGCGCGGAAGTCGGCGCGGCGCTCGCGAGCTCCTCGCGCATCGCTAAGATCGCGTTTACCGGCTCCACCGCAACCGGTCGCAAGATCATGCAGGCCGCGACCGAGAACCTGATCCCGGTCACCTTGGAACTGGGTGGCAAATCGCCCAACATCTTCTTCTCGGACGTGATGGCCGAGGATGACGCCTTCCTCGACAAGGCGGTCGAGGGCTTCGTGCTGTTTGCCTTCAATCAGGGCGAGGTCTGCACCTGCCCGAGCCGTGCGCTCATTCAGGAAGACATCTACGAGAAGTTCATGGAGCGCTGCATCGCCCGCGTCGAAGCCATCAAGCAGGGCGATCCCCGCGCGATGGAGACGATGGTCGGTGCGCAGGCCAGCCAGGAGCAGCATGACAAGATCATGTCCTATCTGAGCATCGGTCGCGAAGAAGGGGCCGAGGTGCTGACCGGCGGTGACGCCGCACGCTTCAACGGCGATCTGGCGAACGGCTTCTACATCCAGCCGACGATCCTGAAGGGCCACAACAAGATGCGGGTCTTCCAAGAGGAAATCTTCGGCCCGGTGGTGTCGGTCACGACCTTCAAGGACGAGGCCGAGGCGCTCGAGATCGCGAATGACACGATGTACGGCCTTGGCGCCGGTGTCTGGACCCGTGACGGCTCGCGTGCCTATCGCTTCGGGCGCGGCATCGAGGCCGGGCGCGTCTGGGTCAACAACTACCACGCCTATCCGGCCCATGCGGCCTTTGGCGGGTACAAGCAATCGGGCATCGGTCGCGAGACCCACAAGATGATGCTTGATCACTACCAGCAAACCAAGAACATGCTGGTCAGCTACAATCCGAACAAGCTCGGGTTCTTCTGATAGGGTTTACCTCCCCAAACCCCGGGCCGCGTCTGCAAAGGCGCGGCCCTTTTTCGTGTCGCTGGGTCGGGGAAGATCGGGCAGGCGGCCTGTCCCGGCGCGGGTCAGCTCGCGCGGCGGAAGGCGTTCGGAGTGCTGCCGGTTCCGGCCTGAAAGGCGCGGGAGAAATAGCCCGGGCTGCGATAGCCCAGAAGCTGCGCGATATCCTTGATCGGGACGGGCGTGTCGCGCAGCAGGCGGCGCGCTTCATACAGACGCCGTTCCTGCATCAGTTCCAGCGCCGATTTCCCGCAGGCATCGCGGCAGGCGCGCGACAGATGCGTGGGCGTGACGCCCAACTCGCGCGCGATATCCGCGACCGGCGTTCCCGCGCGATACTCGCGCTCGACCAGAACGGCGTAGCGCGTGACGAGACGGCGCGCAGCGCTCGGGCGGATCGCCTCGTTCGCATTGCTCGCGATCTGCCGCTCGAGCCAGACACTCAGCAGGCCCAGATGGCTGCGCAGCGCACGGTCTGCGGCGGGGCGCGTGCTCTCGCTCTCGCGCTGGATTGCCTCCAAGATCGAGCCGATCTCGCCCTGCGCGATCGCTTCGCGGATGCGCAGGTGATGGGCGGCGGGCGGCAGGGCGATGTCGCTGTCGCGGCCGAAGAACAGGGCCTGACCGTGGGTCTGGTTGGAAATCTCGAAGCCGTGCATCACGCCCGGCGGGATGAAGATCGCGTTATTGGGGCCGTAGCCGCGGGTCACGCCGCCCAGCGTGATCCGGCCTTGCCCGCGCGAGAACCACAGCAGGCAGGGCTCGGAATGGGCGCGCATCGCCTCGACCCGCCAGCGCCCGCCCTTGGCGAGATGGGCGATCTGCACCAGCCGCGGCTCACTCGGGGGGCTCGGCAGGTCGGTCGCGGTCTGCGCCGGGCCGGGCGAGCCGCTTGCGCCGGGCTTCACGGTTTTGGCCTGCGAGAGCTGCGAAAGGGGCGGTGTCGAGAAGAGCTTCACGATGCTTTGATCCTAGGCGATGTCGGCGGGAGGATAGACCGCAACACTCTCGTGGACCAAGGAATTTTCCACAGAAGCCCGGGCGCCCAGTTGCCGCAGGGTCACAGTCTACGCGATCTTGTGCCACGCCTTCATGCGGCCACGAAACCAAGTGCGCTGCCGCTTGGCATATTGGCGACTTGCCGCTTGTGCGCGCTCTCGCGCCTCGTTCAGATCGAGCTCGCCATGCAGATGCGCGATCAGTTCCGGCGCCCCGATCGCCTTCGCCCAGAGCGCGTTCGGATCCCAGATCGGCTCCACCGCGCGGACCTCGTCGAGCGCGCCCTGTTCGAGCATCAGATCGAAGCGGCGGTCGATGCGGTCTGCCAGCCAGTCGCGATCCGGATCGAGGTGAAGTGGCGCCACGGTGTCGAGCGGCAGGAGCGGCGGCGGGGTGCGGGCCTGCCACGCAGAAAGTCCCTCACCGGTAGCGCGCAGCACCTCCCACGCGCGCTGCACCCGCATCGGGTTCTGCGCGTCGATCTTCGCGCGGGTCGCATCGTCGAGCTCGTCCAGCATCCCGGCATGGCCTTCCGAGAGCCGCCGCCCGTCGGCCTCGGCGCGGATTTCCGGTGGCGTTTCAGGGATTTCCGCCAAGCCTTGCGTCAGCGCGGTGAAATAGAGCCCGGTGCCACCCACGATGATCGGGCGCGGTCCGCCTGCGTGAAAGGCCTCCAGATACGGGGTGACGTCGCGCAGCCAATGGCCGACGGAATAGTCGGCACCGGGATCGAGATGACCGTAGAGCGCATGCGGCGCGCGGGCTTCTTCCCCGGGCGAGGGGCGCGCGCTCAGCACCCGCCAGCACGACCAGACCTGCAGCGCGTCGGCATTGATCACCACGCCGCCCTCGGCTTCGGCAATCGAGAGCGCCAGCGCCGATTTTCCGCTCGCCGTCGCTCCCGCGATCAGCACGGGCGTTCGCGGCGATATTTCGGGCAGGGCAGTCGGCATCGGCGGCTCTTGCAGGCTTTCTGGCGGGCTCGGGGCTCTACGCTTTCGCAAGAGGTTGAACCCCGGCTCTATTTGGATCATTTTGCGCGCCAATGACAACAGCCCATCGGAGGATCAGATGAGCACCGAGACGCATCCCGCGGCCAAATACAATCGCGTGCTACTGAAGATCTCGGGTGAGGCGCTGATGGGCGATCAGGGCTACGGCCTGCATCCGCCGACCGTCTCGCGTATAGCGCATGAAGTGAAATCGGTGCGCGATCTGGGCGTCGAGATCTGCATGGTGATCGGCGGCGGCAACATCTTCCGCGGGCTTGCGGGCTCGGCTCAGGGGATGGAGCGCACGACGGCCGATTACATGGGGATGCTCGCGACGGTGATGAACGCGCTGGCGATGCAATCCGCGCTGGAAGGCCTTGGCGTCTTCACCCGCGTGATCTCGGCGATCCCGATGGATCAGGTCTGCGAGCCCTATATCCGCCGCCGCGCGGTGCGCCACCTCGAGAAGAAGCGGGTCTGCATTTTCGCTGCCGGCACCGGCAATCCCTATTTCACGACCGACACCGCCGCCACGCTGCGCGCCAACGAAATGTCCTGCGAGGCGATCTTCAAGGGCACCAAGGTCGATGGGGTCTATGACAAGGACCCGGTGAAATTCGACGACGCCAAGCGCTATGACACCGTCAGCTACGATGAAGTTCTGCAGAAGAACCTCGGCGTGATGGATGCCTCGGCGATCGCGCTCGCACGCGATAACAACAAGCCGATCATTGTGTTCTCGCTTGACGAGCCGGGTGGCTTCCGCGGCATTCTGGCGGGCGAAGGCACCTACACCAAAGTGCAGGGCTGAGCGCCGCGCGACGGTCACAAATGCTAGTTTTCGCCTGCGAGCTGCGCTAAAGCTCGGCCCGAGGCTCAACAAGAACGGGGAAATACCCAATGTCCGACGATATCGAGATCGACACCGATGACCTTGCCCGCCGCATGGATGGCGCAATGAGCTCGCTCAAGCATGAATTCGCGTCGCTGCGCACGGGCCGCGCCTCGGCCTCGATGGTAGAGCCGGTTCAGGTCGAAGCCTATGGCCAGATGACCCCGATCAATCAGGTCGGTACCGTGAACGTGCCCGAGCCGCGGATGGTCACGATCAACGTCTGGGACAAGTCGATGGTCGGCAAGGTCGAGAAAGCGATCCGCGAATCCGGTCTGGGCATCAACCCGCAGACCAACGGCACGATCATCATGCTGCCGATCCCGGAGCTGAACGAGGAACGCCGCCGCGAGCTGACCAAGGTCGCCGCTCAATATGCCGAGCACGCCCGCGTCGCGATCCGCAACGTGCGCCGCGACGGCATGGACCAGATCAAGAAGGCCAAGGCCGACGGCATGTCCGAAGACGACGTGAAGATCTGGGAGAGCGAGGTTCAGGACATGACCGACGCGCATATCGCCAAGGTCGACAAGGCGCTCGAAGACAAGCAAGCCGAGATCATGCAGGTCTGAGGCTTTTGCCTCAGTCCCCCTGCGTCTTGAGCGAAAAGGATCACATCGCCGATGGCCCCTAGCATTCCCGACATCGCCCAGACCCCGCAGGGGCATGAGGGGGGCGCCCCG